>CAYIUF010000005.1:15249-29513 GCA_964366515.1 uncultured Gammaproteobacteria bacterium | reverse complement strand
GCGGAGCGAGTATAAGCATAAAGTACGGTGGTACCGTGGTTCGACAGGCTCACCATAAACTGTTGACCGCCCGTATGTGTTCTTTAGGCCATTGGCCTAGAGGATATATACGGGCGTTTTGCGTCCTAAGCACATTATTAAAAAAGGAGATTTCGAGTGTTCAGACAAGATCCCTATAAAGTGGGTGTTCAGATATTAATCGGTGGGAAAACGATCATCAATCGAGACACACAAACAAAGGACGGTTATGTCCTGGACGGTGTGGAACACGTGGTCGGAACATACGTGATATCCGAAATTATCGGAGGCCTACCTGTCGGAGAAATCACAGTCGACATAACAAACTACGAGAACCGGAAACCCAAATCCAACCAACGAGATAGTGTTGTGGTCAGCGGCCCATTTCTGAGGAGTCCGCTCCCTTATCGAAAAACCGCAGATGGCAAAAGACGAGTCGACATCGGCAGAGAGCGGAATTGGGGAGCACAACAGCTTTCAACACAATGCGCAGAAGGCGGTCCGTTGGAGGTCCGAATCACAAATTTGGGATACGCCCGAGACTAATCTCAAACAACTGGGTGGTTACCAACCATCTCCACCCAGTTGTCTTTTCTTTTTGATATGATTGTTTGTATCTTGTAATTTGTCTCTTGTGTCTTTCTCGTATGGAACAACAACTACACAATTTAAAAAACCAAGCACTCGCACAAATCATGAGTGCAGAAAACGCTGAAGAGCTTGAAAATATCAGGGTTTCTTATCTTGGAAGAAAAGGGCAAATAAACAGATTGACGGAAGAACTAAAGAACAAAGAAACGGAGGAACGAAAGATTGTTGGAAGACTTCTAAACGACACAAAACAAGCTTTAGAAGATGCCCTGACTACCCGCGGGCAAGAGTTAACAAACTCCAAACGTCAAGAATGGTTTGACCCGACCGTGCCAGGCTTTGTGCCCGAAAGAGGACATCTCCATCTTATTACCCAAGCAATACAAGAAATTTCAGGAATCTTTGAAAAAATTGGCTTTACCAGAGTTCGCTACCCAGAAGTTGATTGGGATTGGTTTGCTTTTGAATCCCTAAACATGCCAAAAGAACATGCGGCAAGAGACGAATGGGAAACATTCTTTGTCGACCAACCTGAAAATGCAAAATACGGAAAAATGGTTTTAACTCCACACACATCAAACGGCCAACCAAGAGAAATGATGAGGTTGAAGAAACCTCCGATACGCATGATCAATATTGCCAAATGCTACAGAAGGCAATCGGATGTTACCCACAATCCGATGTTTCACCAATTTGAAGGGTTGGTAATAGATCGAGGGATAAATATAACCCATCTAAAAGGAACAATCGATCATTTTGCAAAGCAGTTCTACGGACCGAAGGTTGTATCCCGCATTCGTCCATTCCACTTTATGTTTACAGAACCATCTTTTGAGGTTGACTTTTCCTGCATCCATTGCTCAGGCATTGGTTGTCGTTTCTGCAAAAGCGGTTGGCATGAAGTTGGAGGCGCAGGAATGGTCCATCCAAATGTTCTTAAAGCCGGCGGCATTGACCCGAATGAATATTCAGGCTTTGCATTCGGTTGGGGAGTCGAAAGAGCACAACTTCTAAAACCTGGAATTGAACTTGATGATATCAGAACTATGTATAGCTCGGACATCCGTTACCTTAGACAATTTTAATGGACATCCTTATCCCAGATCTGTGGTTAAGAGAATACTTAAACACAAAAGCAAAACCGGCAGAGTTGCAAAAATATCTTTCTTTGTGTGGCCCCTCCGTGGAAAGAGTTCACAAAGGCAAAACCGGACCTGTTTATTCAATTGAAGTAACAACAAATCGCGTAGATTCTGCAAGTGTTTACGGAATTGCAAGAGAGGCGGCAACCATACTCCCAAGATTTAAAATTGCGGCATCTCTAGTGGAACCTGTTTTAGGTGATGCAAAGGGTGAAAACACAGCGCCATTGGAAATAAAAAGCCTCCCAAAGTTTGTAAATCGTGTTATTGCGGTCGTCCTAGATGTGGAAAATACAAGCTCACCTGATTGGATGAAAGACAAGCTGGAAGACGTAGGAATTCGCTCACTTGGGTCCTTAATAGATATAACAAATTATGTAATGGTTGAAACAGGCCATCCAACACATGTCTTTGACTACGACAGAATAAAAACAAACAAACTAATCTTTCGAGAATCGCAAAAAGGAGAAGAAGTAACAACTTTAGACGGAAAAACACATAAACTTCCTGGCGGCGATATTGTAATCGACGACGGAACAGGCGAAATTATAGATCTCCCCGGTATCATGGGGACAGAAAACAGTGTAGTGACAGAAAATACAAAAAGAATCATCTTCTTTGTCGACAACATAAATCCAGCAAACATTAGAAAAACATCAATGAGTCTAGCCCTAAGAACCCAAGCCGCAGCAACAAACGAAAAGGGCGTTGATCCAGAACTTGGAATGACCGCCGTTCTTCGTGGTCTTCAACTTTATAAAGAAATTTGCAACGCAAAAATTGTAAGCAAATTACATGATATCTACCCTAAACCCTACAAACCAAAAAAGATTGAGGTTTCCCAAGAATTTATAACAGAGCGCCTCGGCATCGAAATCCCTGCAAAAGAGATCGAGTCAATCCTTGTGTCTCTTGGTTTTTCAGTTTCCAACATTCAACATTCCACATTCGACATTCTTATCCCATCTTTCCGTGCAAATGATGTCTCAATACCAGAAGACTTAGTCGAAGAAGTTGCAAGAATTTACGGGTACCATAACTTACCCTCCCAATTGATGGAAGGGCCACTACCGCCACAGCTTACGAATTCTCCGTTCGAATTTGAATACGGGGCAAAACTCGCGCTAAAAAATCTCGGAGGAGTTGAAGTCTATACCATGTCTCTTGTCCCAGAAGGGGAGGGATTGTTAAAACTCAAAAATCCCCTCGGAAAAGACGGCGAGTATTTGAGAGATTCTCTTTCACCATCTTTAGTTCGTGCAGTTTTAGAAAATTACAGAGAAGAGAAACCGTTCCACTTGTTTGAAATGGCAAATATTTACATCCCTAGAAAAGGGGATTTACCTGAAGAGAAAATGATACTTGCAGGAATTTTCTCTGAAAATTTTGATTACCGACGAGCAAAAGGAATCGTTGAGTCTTTCTTAAAAGACGTACGAGTTCCAATTGCTTTAGCAAAAATTGGAAAGTTTGAATATTTAGAAAACGACCATTTACTGTATTACGAATTTGAAACTCAAAAACTTCAGGAAAACTCTTTGATGGCGGCCCCATACAATCCTATTCCAAAATACCCGCCACAAGTCGAAGACTTAACACTTATCGTGCAACCCAGAACTTTGATAGGAGAGGTTATTGAGAAAATAAAAAGCTCTGACCCACATATAACTTCTGTTGAATTGGTCGATACCTATGAAAATACAAGGACTCTAAGAATCCAATATCAAGATTCCGAAAAGACGCTTACAGATCAAGACGTTAAAGAGATTAGAGAAAAGGTAACCAAATCTATCCAAAAACTTGGAGCTGCAGTGAAGGAATAATTTTTTAATGAATCAAATCCGGGCGAGTACCTCGTCTCTCGTGGGCCTTTTGTCTTCTAATTGCCAGCCTTTGGCCTTTAGACAGCCCAGCACTTGTCCTTTTGGCCTGCTGGTCTTTCCTAAGCTGAGCAGTTCCGGCTTTTAGAGCCTCCATCTGGATTTGCTGACCTCTTGTAACAATTGCTTTATTATCGTCTGAGAGCACCGTTTCAGCCAAGTAATCTGCGGCCTTTGGGGATAACTGTTCATTGAGAACTTGTATGTCCTTACGCCTTGAGTCAAGTGCTTCCGGCGTACCACCTGATAAGGCATAGGCAAACCAAATTGTGCGGAGCCTGTCGGCCGCTTCTAAAGAACCCAATGTTCTTTCTTCTTTAGTAGAATTCTCTTGTGGCAAAGCACCCACAGATACTCGTTCAGCACTCATTTGGGTGTCAGATTATATCACAAAGCGATTACAGTCAAGGAGTAGAAGCATTCCACGCAACATTTACCCCAATCGTTATTTTCCTATCCGACTTATTTCCTTTATCATCCTTTGCAGTTGCAGTAAATATATGAACCCCGTCCTTTACTCCCGTAAAAGTCTTTTTATATGGCTTTGAAGTCAGTAAAAACTTTTCCCCATCATCCATTTGCAACTCTACCTCTGTAATATTCCCAATCGATTTGGCATCAACCCGAACTTCAAATTCGCTATTATTTACTTGGTCATGATCATGTGGGGTCAAAAACTCAACGTTCATTGGATTTGCCGAACCGCAATACTCAGTCGGCGCCTTATACTTTTCATCCGTCTGGAGAGCTGTCCATTCAATAATTCCCTTCTGCCACATGTTCTCTCCGCCTACCTCCGCAGTTGGATCTTCTTCTTTCAATACATAAAATTCGCGGGTGTCGTAGTCGTTTGCAGAAACCTGAGATGGGGTAGCAAGCCTTCCTTCACCTCTACAAAGTTTTAAGATCGAATGAATCGGATCTTCTCCCTCAGGCTCTGTCCCTTTGATAAAATACTCATTTCTTGAGGCAAAACCATCATGCGCTCTATACCCCGAAATCTTGTCAACTTCAATTTGCAAAACACCATCAGGAACTTTAAATCCCGTATTTGGTTTGCCTGCCAATGCCTCAATTATTATTTTCCTCCAAATCGGAGTTGCTCCTGAAACTCCTGATGCAACTTTCTTCATTGGCGTATTGTCATTGTTCCCAACCCATGCTCCAATAACTACCTCGGGAGTCCATCCAATTGCCCAATTGTCTCTCTGGTCATTGGTCGTTCCAGTTTTTACAGCAACCGTTTTTCCTGAAATATTCAAAAACGAATTACTCCCAAAAACATCAGACCGGGCATTATTATCAGACAAAATATTGGAAATAATAAACGCCTCTCCCTCAGACAAAACTTTCTTTCCTTTTTCTTCTTTGTACTCTTCCAAAACTTTTCCTTTTGCATCTTCAACTTTCAAAATTGAAACTGGTTCAAATTTCAAACCACCGTTTGCAAATGCTCCGTATGAAGACGTGATGTCCAAAAGTCGTACCTCTCCTCCCCCCAAAGTTGCAGACAATCCGAATCTTTCCATGTTCTTTTTTGTTGGCTCAAGATTTGTCATTCCCATATCATATGCAGTCTGAAGCATGTCATGAACTCCAACCATAGCAAGCATTTTGACTGCAGGAATGTTTAAAGAATTGGCAAGTGCGTATCGAACTTGAACCGGCCCTCTAAATTTTCCATCATAATTTTCCGGCTCATACTTTGGAAGATTAACCCCTCCAGGAAACGTTGTTTTAACATCCATTAACAAAGTTGCAGCGGTATACCCCTTTTTCAAACCAGTAACATAAGTAACTGGTTTGATTGCAGACCCAGGCTGTCTTAGGCTCAGCGCAACATTTACCTGCCCGTCATAGTCTTCCGCTCCAAAGTCTTTGCTTCCAACCATAGCCAAAATTTGCCCAGTTTTGGGGTCAATCGCAACTGCCGCTCCATTTGTAATATGTTGCGCTTCAACCTTTGCAATCTCCTCAGAAACTATAGACTGTGCTTTCTCTTGAAGATCCCAATCAAGAGTTGTTGTAACCTTCATACCAGATTGCAAAACCGCCTCTCCATACCTTTCTTCTAAAATGGTTTGAATGTATGTAACAAAATGAGGCGCCTTAAAAGAAGCAGATTTACCAACAAATTTTATACCGGCCAACTGGCTTCCCGCATCTTCTTCTTGTTGTTTTGTTATGTATTTATCTTCCCTCATTCTTCTCAAAACCTGCTTTGTACGAGCAATATAAGCATCCGGAGCTGAAGAATAAGGAGAGTAAGTCGAAGGTCTTTGGGGAAGCCCAGCCAAAATCGCCGATTCAACCAAATTTAAGTCTTTTACAGATTTTCCAAAATAACTCTCGGATGCACACTCAACCCCCCAGCAAGTTCCCCCATAAGGCGCTTCATTCATATACATTATTAAAATCTCATCTTTGGAATACTTCCTTTCAATTTGGGTTGCAAGTACAAACTCTTTGATCTTGCGGAAAATTGATCGCTCAGAAGTCAGCAAGACATTTTTAACCAACTGCTGAGTCAAAGTTGATCCACCTTGGGCGCGGCCTTGAGTAACAACTCTCGTTAAACCACGAATCATTCCAAAAAAGTCAAACCCCGAATGTTTATAGAAATTCTTATCCTCAATCGAAATTGTTGCCTGCTTTAGTTGTGCCGGTATTTCTTCAAGCTTTACTGGGGTTCTTCTTTTATCGTCATAAATGTCATACAAAAGTTTTCCATTTCGGTCATATATTTTTGTAGAGAAACCTTCTCGTCTTACTACCTTCTCAGGAGAGGGGAGACCAATTGCTAAAACGGGGATCATAATAAAAGAAAGAAGAAAAAGTCCTACAACCCCAACAAAGGAAAAAATACCGATTTTGTGTAGAATGTGGGCGCGGCGCAGTCGTGGGCGGTGAGCACCCCCATAGTCGCGATGAGCAGATCTCCAAGCCATGAGTGTAAAGAGTATAACAAAACGAATCAAGAAAAGGCACTTGACAAAGTCAATCTACTATGAGATACTTACTTACAAGTTAATAGAAACAGCGTAGATCGCAGTGAAGTAGTTTTGTTTAGGATGACAAATAGAGATTAGGCGGCTGGTGCAAGTCTAACGAACTAAACAAAATGAATTACCCTGTTGAGCTGGTCCAACAAAATTGGACACGGGTGCGCCCGATAATAGCGCTAAAGTGTCACTGTACATACAAGCACTTGAAGAATTAAGCCGAAAGGCTCTCTTTAAGAACACCCGTACAGGGTGTTTCTTCGTTTAATAGAGAGTTTTCGGGAAACAAGGTGGTACCGTTCCTGAGCGTAGTCGAAGGAGCCCTTGTCTAATCATCAATTTTTGGTGGTTTGGCAAGGGCTTTTTTCTTGCAAAGAGTTTTTGCTGGGGTGCCGGAGTGGACGATCGGAGTTGACTGTAAATCAACTGGAGCAATCCCGCACAGGTTCGAATCCTGTCCCCAGCACATGGAGAAAAATAAAATGGAAAGACTAACTGATAGATCAATTTTTGTTACTAATGTGGACAGAAACAAAGCTGCAAGTCGGCTGGCTCACCAGTGGTTTCCGCAAGTTGTAGGAACTCCGCAGCATGGTGATATTCAAAGAATTATTATTTCTCTAAGCGGAACTCACGATGCAGAAGCACAAGCAAAAGCTGCAGGCAACTGGTGGCTTTGGGCAAGAACTCTGATGATCGAAAATACTTTTTCCAAAAGACAAAAGCTAAAAACAATTGATCAGACAATCGAAGCTGCAAGAATAGGAAGACCAATACATTTCGTATCGGCAAGAAGCCCTGAACTTCTGCATGCCCAAGTTCCAGGCCAAGGTGATCCGACACTTCCCAGATCAAGAAAGGCAATTGAAAAACTTGCAGAACTTGCGCGAGAGTCCTCAAAATTTATGCCAACAAAGGTAACTATTGCATTCGCCGATTTGGCGATAGACAACTTAGACGAAATAAGAAAATCTTGCGATCTTGAAGAAACTATCGCAGAAAACATACGTCGTGTTGAAGCATTATGCAAAGAAGCCGGAATTGAAGACTTTGAAGTCGTAAGACTTTCACAACTTGAACACCCTTTGGGTAAACTCAGCGACCTATTGGAACCATCAGGCAAAGTTAAAATTGCCGTCGATCTTTCTCAAAAAGCCCAAGACTTGATAAGGGTTGTTACAAAAGAGAGTACTGAATCTCACAAACGCATGTTTGGGTGGACCGAGGAACAATCAGCCGAACACAATAGAAATCTTGGGATAACAATGGGTCTTGTCGGGCAAGCAATTTCAAAAATCTCACCTGCCCCAATCCTTATTCACAACGAAGCATTTATCTTAAGAGGTGCCCTAAATAATCTATTTACAGACGAAAAGGATCCGTTACCTGTGTTCTGTTTGCGTACACTCCTTGAAAGCAAGCGTGCCAAGTTCTAGAATTAATAAATATGAGTTTACTTGATCGGCGAGTTGCAAATGTTCTTCCTACTAAAGCAGGGCTGGAAAAGTTAATAGGGGAAAGAAAAATAAAACTTTACCAAGGCTTTGATCCAACTGGCACTCGTTTGCATTTAGGCCACAGCGTTGGTCTTCGAAAACTTATGGAGTTTGCCAACGAGGGACATGAAGTCATTTGTTTGTTTGGGACAGGAACAGTTTTAGCAGGCGATCCATCACAACGTTCTGAGGCAAGAAGCAAAATCGCGGCAGAGCAAATTGATCACAATATCTCAACTTGGAAACAGCAAGTTTCTAAAATTGTAGACTTTAACAAAGTAAACATAATGTACAACGGCGAATGGCTCCTAAAACTTAATCTCGCAGACATTATAGACATCGCTTCAAACATTTCAGCAGTCCAACTCTTCAAACGGGAAATGTTCCAACGAAGACTCGAGCAGGGAGATACAGTTTGGTTCCATGAGACTTTGTACCCACTTCTCCAAGGATACGATTCAGTTGCAATGGATGTTGATCTAGAAATCGGTGGAACAGACCAAGAATTCAATATGTTGGTAGGCCGAGAGCTAATGAAAAAGATGAAAGGCAAAGAAAAATTTGTCCTAACAACTCCAATGATTTTGGGAACTGACGGAAAACAAATGAGCAAAAGTTCAGGAAACTGCGTTTGGCTAGACGATACAGCAGAAGATATGTTTGGAAAATTAATGGCAGTGCCCGATGAGCAAATAGTTACCTACCTAGAACTTGCAACAAATATGGAAATGGGGCAGGTGGATGAAATAAGAGCAAATCTAGAATCAGGAAAGCTTCATCCAATGGAAGCAAAGAAAATTCTTGGTAAAACTGTGGTTTCCGAATTCCATGGCAAAGAAAAAGCAGAAAAGGCAAGACGAGGTTTTGAAGAAGTTTTCCAAAAAGGGGAGACTCCGGAAAACATAGAGGTGCACAAAGTGTCTGGTGAAACTGCAAACGTCATAGATGTTCTGACAGACAACGGCATGCTCGCAAGTCGTTCCGAAGCAAGACGACTACTTGAGCAAGGAGGAATTGAGTGGAACGGAGAAAAACTGACTGGCGCGGAAATAACCATAAACTCAGGTGGCACACTACGCATAGGGAAGCACCGTTTTCTTCGAATTCAAAAAGACCGTTGATACTTTTGGTACCTTTGGTACTTTTGGTACTTTTGATACTTTTTTAAACATATGGATTTTTCACCCGGCACAAAACGAATCTTCAAAATCTTTGCAATCATTGCAGGACTTCTCCTGCTTCTCTCCTCTCTCCTGGCTCCATTTCTGTACATTTAGTACCCCATATTATATAATTCCTCTACACGCCTCCTTCTGAGCTTGGTGAGCTCGTCGCAAGCGAACACGAACAAATCGAATCAGGCGCAGACCTGATCTCAGGAAAAACTGGTGCCGAAGCCCTTGAATATTTGCAGGAAAGGTGCTCGACGCCATCTCAACCAAGCGCCTCGAGGCGGTTGGTTACACTTCCAATACAGAACAAGAGAGTTTCGATTTCGAGAAGTAAGTAAAAACATGCCTCTCTTGCTAAATCGGTAACCAAAACCCAGGCCAATCGCCAAAAACGACAACCCTGGGTTTTTTCATTACTACCACACTACAGTGTGCGGTAGTAAGACACAGTGATATACTTTTCAAAATGAATCTAACGGATCCCGTTTCAAGCATTCCACTTGTTGGCCCGGGTTATGCCTTTAAACTCAAAAAGGTCGAAGTGGAAACGGTCAAAGACCTTCTTTATCACATTCCAACAAGATACCAAGACTTTTCAAGTATTTCTCCAATATCACTTTTACAACCTGGTGAAAAAGTAACAATCCAGGGGCAAATAATCTCAATAAAAAACATCTTTACAAGATCTAGGAAACAAATCCAAACTGCAATTCTTTCAGACGGCCAAGACCAAATAGAAATCACATGGTTTAACCAACCATATATAGTCCGAGCAATTCCTGAAGGGACATATGTTTCCATGTCTGGCACAGTTTCACAATACGGCCGCAAAAAGACTCTTGTAGCGCCACAGTATGAGAAGATTCATGATGTCACTGCAAAGCAGCAAGGTTCTTCGGAGGTTCTTATTGCGAGCGAAGCGAAGCATTCTCGGGGAACGATCCATACTGGTCGTCTCGTTCCCGTCTACCCAGAAACTTCAGGCCTCTCCTCCAAATGGCTCCGTTCTCGTATTTCTCATGTTCTTCCAACTGTAATTGATGAAATAAAAGACCCAATACCCGAAAACATTCTCAAAAAACACAACCTACTTCCTCTTAAAGAATCAATAATAAAAGCCCACTTTCCAGAAAGTTTAGAAGACGCACAAACCGCAAAACGTCGCCTAGGCTTCGACGAACTGTTTGGACTCCAATTAAAAAACTTAATTCGAAAAAAGGAATGGAAGGAAAAAAAGCTTGCACACCCATTCACCGTGGATTCACACAAAACCTTGGGCTTCATAAACTCTCTGCCGTTTTCTCTGACTGATTCCCAAAACAAAGCATCCGGAGAAATCTTAAAGGATTTGGGGAAAGTGGAGGCAATGAACCGATTGCTCGAAGGCGACGTGGGCTCAGGCAAAACGGTCGTCGCGGCTCTTGCTTGCTTCACAGCCGCCATAAATGGCTTTCAATCGGCAATTATGGCCCCAACCCAAATCCTTGCGACCCAGCATTTCAACACCCTAAGTGCTTTACTAAAACCTCACAACTTAAAAGTAGCACTCGTTACAAGCGAGAGCCGTTTAGCTTCGCAAGGTCTCTCCTTGCGAAGCTACGACGTTGTTGTAGGAACTCACGCGCTAGTTCAAAAAGGCGTCCCCTTTGAGAAACTTGGCCTTGTTGTAATTGACGAACAACACAGGTTCGGCGTCAGACAACGTGCTCTACTTAGCGAGCAGGGCACAAAAGGTCATGCGCCGCACATCTTAACAATGACAGCAACCCCAATCCCAAGAACCGTTGCGCTAACTGCCTTTGGCGATCTTGACCTATCAACTTTAGATGAGCTTCCAAAAGGTCGTGTTCGCATCAAAACTTGGGTGGTTCCACCACAGAAAAGGGATTCAGCATATCGGTGGATTAAAAAACAAGTCAAAAATACAGATCAGCAAGCATTCATTGTATGCCCGCTAATTGAGCAATCAGAAAAAGAGACTATGAAATCAGTAAAAAGTGCCCAAGTTGAATTCGAAAAACTACAAAAAAATATTTTCCCGGATCTAAAACTCGGCCTCCTGCATGGAAGAATAAAAGGCAAAGAAAAGGAACAAATCATGGCTAAAATGAAAAAGGGGGAGATAGATATTTTAGTGGCAACGCCAGTTGTTGAAGTCGGAATTGATGTTTCAAATGCAACAATAATGATGATTGAAGGTGCCGAACGCTTTGGACTTGCCCAACTCCACCAGCTAAGAGGGCGAGTAGGCCGAGGAGACAAACAGTCATATTGCCTTCTTTTCTCAGATTCGCGCTCACCCTTAGTGCTTCGCCGCTTAAAAAGTCTCGAGAGATCACTCTCCGGCCGAGAGTTGGCAGAAATTGATCTAGAAATCCGAGGGCCTGGGGAAATTTATGGAACAGCCCAGCATGGCTATCCAGAACTAAAAATCGCTTCATTCAACGACTTTGAATTGATAAAAATCGCACACAGTGCAGCAGAAGCTGTGGCAGATAAATTAGTAGAATACCCAGGCTTAGATGCTATTGTAAATAAAGCAGATTTCATAGCACCAAATTAGAAATTGTCCATTTGCCATCTACCATTGTCCATTGATTTAAAAATTTTCAATTTGAACGTTAAATGGAAAATGGAACTTGGAAAATGGAAGATTGCTGTGGTACACTCAAGGCTAACATGGCTCCACTTCCAAAACGAAAACATACCCGCTCCCGCTCTGGCAAAAGACGCGGTCCAAAAGGCTTGTCTATTACAAATTATGTAACTTGCCCAAAATGCAAGAAGCTTAAACTTCCGCATAATGTCTGCCCACACTGTGGGTATCACCACCGTGAAAGCCGCTAACGATCCCCGCCACCAAAGACGCAGAATGGTCTCAAGACAACTCTTTGCGCTTACATTCGATCCAAACCAAGAGGTAGACCCCAGATCAACCGAAGTTATGGGAAAAAGCGCCCAAGTGGACGCTCTAATTTCAGAAAACGCCCCCGAATGGCCAATTGATAAATTAAACAAAACCGATCTTGCAATTCTCCGCCAAGCAGTTTACGAACTAATGATCGAAAAAACCGAGCCTATTAAAGTTATTATTGACGAGGCTGTTGAACTTGCAAAAGAAATGGGCTCAGAAAACTCCCCAGGATTTATAAACGGCGTCCTGGGCAGTATCGTCAAGGATGATCCACGCCTCCAAGAAAAACCAGTCTCAGAAAAAACAGAGGACGCCGTTTGAAGCCTGCGCTATAAACGGCGTATTGGGTTCAATTGTAAAAGATGATGAGAGACTCAAGGAGAAAGTAACAACCTCAAATGAGAACGTTGCCGCTGACGCGGTAGTAGAAGTAGAAAAAGTAGTACAAGAAGATAAAGCTGCAGAGGCGGAAAACCCCAAATAATTCCCTTTACTACTTGCTCTACCTGCTCTACGTGTGCTACTTTTCTTAAATATGCTTCCAAAAGACCGCATTAAACCAATACTCGCAGAAAAACTCGGAATCGATACAACCGATATAGACGATTCAAACCTTCTGGTCGAAGATCTTGGTCTAAGCGGGGGAACATTGTCCGAAATTCTTGACATGATAAAGGACAAAACAGAGGTCGAGGTTCCAATTGAAGAAGCAAAGGAAGTCTTAACTGTAGGCGAACTAATAAATGTAGTTGAACAAAACACTTTAGAATAGAAGTGGGAGGTTAGAAATTGGAAATTAGACTTTGAAGTGAGATGTGAGATTCGTTCCCATTTCCAACTTCATTTTCCAGCTTCCAACTTCCAACCTCTAACTTCAAGAGGCCATGGAACCACCCAAAGAACAACACATAGAAGCCAAGATAGGTATAACCTTCCAAGATAAGTCATATCTTCATAAAGCGTTTCTCCATAGGTCTTTTCTAAACGAAAAAAGAGACGAAAAAGAATCAAACGAAAGGCTTGAATTTCTAGGCGACGCAGTTTTAGAATTTTTAGTTTCAAACCATATTTATGCTCATTTCCCAGGCCAAGACGAAGGGCACCTTACAGCACTCAGGTCAAAACTAGTAAACACAGTCTCACTCGCCCAAACCGCAAAAACACTTGATCTTGGGGAAATACTTTATTTGTCGCGCGGGGAAGAACAAAGTGGGGGGCGCCAAAACACAGGCTTATTGGCAAACACAGTTGAAGCCCTTCTGGGCGCGATCTTTTTAGATCAAGGAATGGAAAAGGCCAAAGAGTTTGTAGATAAATTCATATTATCAAAGCTACCGGAAACCGTAAAAGAGTCCCTAAAAGATCCCAAAAGCTTGCTTCAAGAGTATGTCCAAGCAAAGGGCTTGCCTGCGCCACAATACAAAGTTGTCACAGAAGTCGGCCCAGACCATGCCAAAGAATTTACAATTGATGCAATTGTGGACAAAAAGGTAATGGGCACGGGCTCAGGTTCCTCCAAAAAAGCCGCAACCCAAGATGCAGCAGCAAAAGCCCTAAAAGCATGGGAAAAAGGCTCGTCATTGCGAGGAGCTTAAGCGACGAAGCAATCTCCCTAAACACCACAAGCTTGACTTCCAACCCATAGTGTGCTATAGTGTGTACGTTAGCGGAAACTGAAACGCCGATAACCGTAGCCAAAAAGGCTACAGCTTTAGCACATTGGAGGAAACAATGCGACGTAACAATGAGGTTGGTGGCTACGCAGGACTTCTTGTCCTTGTACTTGCGCTCCTTGTCTTTTCAGGCTGGTATGTAGCAAGAGGAATTTGGGTCGACGAGAATGTCGCCGTTCGCACAATGGAAGCCCAGGGCTACAAAAACATCCAAGTCACCGAACGTGCTTGGCTCGGTCTCGGTCTAAGAGGTTGCGACAGCAAGGACGCTGTGCGATTTACGGTCAAGGCGACAGGCTCCACTGGAAACAACACCGAGGTGTACGTCTGCGCAGGAGTGCTAAAAGGAGGAACCATTCGCGTCAAATAACCCATC
>CAYIUF010000005.1:13918-15149 GCA_964366515.1 uncultured Gammaproteobacteria bacterium | reverse complement strand
GAGATTGCCGCGTCGCTGCGCTCCTCGCAATGACATTCAGATTCTGATATAATAGCCTCATATGTTACGCATTAGACTTTCCCAAACAGGCAAAAGACATGACAGAAAATTCAGAATTACGGTCGCAGAACGTCGCTCAAAACGAGACGGTAAAGTTATTGCAAATATTGGCTATTGGGATCCAAGAGAAGACAAACTGGTTTTGGACAAAACAGCCTATGCTGAGTGGATCAAAAAAGGTGCACAACCTGCAGCAGCAGTGCAGAAGTTGGCAGCCAAGTGAACTAGAGAATGTACACGCTCTGACAGAGTAGATTAGAGATTAGCATGAAGAACTTACTTGAATACATAACTCAAAATATCACAGGAAATAAAGATATCAAAGTGGTTGAATCAGAAGAAGACGGTGTTCATCAATACGTTATTAAAACCCCAAAAGACGTAATGGGATTACTAATCGGCAAAGAAGGACGAACAATACGTGCGATAAGAAGTCTCGCAAGAGCAAGAGCAATCGTGGACAAAGTAAATATCAACGTAAATTTGGAAGAAATCACTCAGTGAACGGATCACTCTTCCCCGCAGGAACAGCTGGAACTATCGCTTGACCAACCCCAACTCTTAACTTCTCAATCTCGGAAATGAGATCCAAATCCTTTTTTGATAGAGATGAAACAGGAGTTGTTGCAGGAGGCAGAGTTGCAGGAAGCGCAGCCCAAAAAGTCTGAACATCCAAATCGGTTGTTAAAGTGTCCGACCCTTGAGCCCCCAACATTTTTATTTTTGCAATTTTAATAATTGGGGCCGTTCCTTTCAACCCCTGAATAAGCGAAATAATCGATCCCAAATTCCCTTCAAGTTCCAAAGTCAAAGCAGTTTCTTTTGCCCCTTTTTGCAAACCCTGCTTTTCTGCAAGTTTAATCTCCGTTACGTTAACCTGTTTTTCAAAAGCCTGGGTCCTTATTGAAGCAAGTGCCGCTGGCCCTGAGCTTGTTGAAGGAATAGCCAACAAACTTACTTGGGCTTGACGCGTTAAAAGATTTTTGTCCAAAGAAGAAAGTGTGTCCTTTTTTTCTTGCAAAGTTAAGTTTTCTGAAGTTATTTGATCAATCCTGCCTCGTGTTTCAAAAATATTATTTACAATTCCTCTTGCAAAAGTTGCGCTCAAAAGAGCTATCACAACAAATACAGAAATTGGAATAAGGAACCGTTTACCCAAAGCTTCCAAAGA
>CAYIUF010000005.1:10220-13818 GCA_964366515.1 uncultured Gammaproteobacteria bacterium | reverse complement strand
AATGTAACTGTATATACTCCGCGAGTTGTCTTTGACAATCCATCAAGAAAAATATTTGTAAATTGGCTTGCGGAAACCGCAGTAAAAAGTTGAGAAACGGATTGAGAATTCGGAAGAACTACAGAAATAGTAAATTTACCCTCTTGTGTGTTTACTTCAGAAATAGAAGAAGACGGAGGCAAAAAAGAAATAATCTCAGAAAGCAATCGCTCAGGTGCAGAAGGTGTGCTAGTTAAAAGATTTGAAGCAACAGTAGTTCTGCTTTTGACTGCAGTTAGCAACGTCTCAACTGAAGATAGTCCTGCAATTTGTTTCTTTAAATTTGCTCCCTCGGAAATATACTTTTTCTCCTGGGAAAGAAAAAAGAAATTAATTCCAACAATTGCCAAAAAAGCAACAAAATATACCCCCAAAACAATAAAGCTTGTTTGCTTTACAATACTTTGAATTTTTGAGACTTTTGCAGCCTCAGATGGCGCGCTACCTGCAAGGTTGATTCCATGAATTCGAGGTTGTACTTTTTGTGCTTGTGTGGGTTTCATTTTTCACTAATTCTCTTCTTATTGATTCTCCGCTGCCCCAATGGCTACTCCATAGAGTGGAGCATACGCAACAAACGACTTATCCATTGGTGTATCTTTTGCAATCTTTACAAAAGGATCTCCAATCAAAACGTCCATCCCCAAAGTTTCTGCCAAGTATGGGACAACCTGCGGCATCGCAGCAGTTCCTCCTGCCAAAATCAACGTACTTATTGGGTTCGTATCTCCAATTTCTGTTTTATAATATTGCAAAGCCTTTTTAATCTCATCAACAATTGACGCAAAAACAGCTTTCAATGCTTCTGCAACTTTTCCTCCGCCCTGCTTTGCATCCAACCCATACGCTCTTTTATATTCCTCAGCTTGCTCAGCACCTAAATTCAGTGAGGTAGAAACAGCACGGGTCAAAACCTCGCCCCCAGTTGCGATTGAATAGCTCAAAGTTAAATGTCCATCTCGAACAACGCCAACTGATGTTGATGAAGATCCAAAATCTGCTAAAACTACCGTTTGATTTGTTGGAGCCAACGCACGAGCCAAAGATAAAAGCTCTGTTTCAACATTCGCAATCGTCAAATCAGATTGCTCGGCAACTTTCATGTATTTTGCAATCAAAGTTTTAGCAGCAGCAACAAGCAATACTTCAACGCTTCCTGGAGAGCCGGATGCAGGCTCAACACGCCTTAAAACTTGGTAGTCAATATTCGCCTCGGCCAATGGAATCGGAATATATGGCTCTGCCTGCCAAGCAATTGCTGAATCAACCTCTTGATCCGTCAAATAGGGGAGTTTAATAAATCTTGTAAAGACTTTATTTTCGGGCAAGATTATGTTTGCAGTTTTAACAGTGGCCTTTGTATCTGAGATTAGTTTTTTGACTGCCTCAGAAACCGCAGCAATATCCCGCTCGTTATCAGACTCTAGTCCATTTCCAGGAACATTTGTAACCCCAGCAGCCATCAAAGAAAAGATCCCGGGAGATCTCTTCTCAAGTTGCACAAGTTTTATTGATTTTGAACCGATGTCTAATCCGAGTATTGCCATGTTTTCAGTTGCGAACTAATTCACTATTTCTCTAATTCTCTAATTCACTTCGATATATCTCCCGCCCCAGAATATATTCCAAAATCAAAAATAGGAGGAATGTCCGCATACGGTCTATAAACTACAACTTTTCTCTGAGACTCCCCAGCTGTTCCAAGAGACTCAATTTTTGTTCCTTGCTGAGGGAGAGTGCCATTTCCAGGAAAGTTAACAGAAACCCCAACAACGGCATCTGCATCTGAGTTGTAAAAAAGTCTTAAGCGAGCTGTCTGGGGACCTGCGAGGGTTGTATTAACAGCGCGGGCAGTCGCACCAATCGAAGAAAGTGTAATCTCTTTGCTAAAAGCAAAAGTCCTGCTCTCAATTGTGCAAGAACCGTCAGCCGCGGTAAAGCTATTGTCCCCGCGCCTTGAGTTGTTTGGGTCAAATGCCGCCCGCCCGATTTTAGCAGTAGAAGGGTTCCCAGACCCGCTTGTGTGAAGTACAGATATTTCAATAGCTGGAGCAGTTGCAGACCCAGAAGAAGTCCCGGGGTTTCCCCAACAAATTTTTACCCTATCCCCAGTGAAGCAGGGGAGTCCTGCAGTACAAGTTAGTGAGCCATCATTTGCATGTGCGACAAACCAAATTGAAGTTGCATCTCCTGCGGCGAGGGCAGTTGGTACTGCAAATTCCTGTGTACCTTGTGCAAGCCCGGAAATACTGGCGTTAAAAGTTGATCCAATGGGAAGACTTCCAGCAATTGACGCCCCGCTACCCGTTTTCAAAAGCTGTTCCACTCCAGCTTCAGCTGCAGAAATTGCGCGAAGAGCATCTTCTTCTTTTTTGGAAACAGTAATATCAGTTACCGATCGGGAAGCAATAGAAAGCGCAATTGTCAAAACAACAGAAAGAATAAGTAACACAACAACTAGTGCCTGTCCGGAGTTTTGTGAAGTTTTAGGCATTATTTCACTTTACCATAAAAACCTGTCAGTTTCTCAAAATTATTCGACTTTGAAGGGTTATTGATCCCTTTTCTTCAACTCTTGCAGCAGTCGCCCCAGATTTTGCTGTAAATGTAGTATTTATCAAAACTGCCTTGTTGACACCTCCAACAGTTTCGCAGGAAAATGAACAAGCTGATACATCAACGTCATTAACTGTCATAGGGGCAACTGTGGCACTCCCGGAAGCAATGTCCCCTGACCCGGTTCCAACATTCCTACAAACAAAAGAAGCAGTAGCCCCGTATTGATCTTGGTAAGAAACAGCAGACGCATTGCAAGAAACAATTGATCTCGAATTACGAAGTGACCTTTCCATTATCCCCAAAACTCGTTCTCCTTCTCTTTTGACTTTCGTCGTTGCCTCAGCCTTCGAAGATCCCTTAAACGCAGCAAATAGTATCTGGTTTGCGATGAGCAGTATTATGGCAAAGATTGAAATCACGACCAACAACTCTATTAGTGTGAACCCTGATATTCGCTTAATTTGAAATTTGAAATTTGAAATTTGAAATGAATGATTTAATTTTTTAAACATTTAAATTTGATTGAAAATTAATAATTGAAAATTAAAAATTCTCGGGTTACTGTCCTGTCCAGCTTGTCAATATTGTCGACATTCTCGATTGGTGTGCTCCTCTTGCGTCAGTCCATGAAACTACGATATCAACTTGAACACTATTGGCGTCCAAGGAAGTCAATGTTGCAGTTCTCGTAAAAATAGTATTGGGAACAACTTGGACTGAAGTACATGGGTTTGTAATATTCCAATATAACGAATCCATACAATATGTTCTGCCAGCCCTGCCATAAAAATTCACCCAACCAGAATTTCTTTCTTGCCTTATCCATTCAGATGCTTCTTGAGTATAGCGAGCAGCTGTTGCTTGATCTCTTGAAAATCTTGCGTTGCGAACAGAAATTGCAGCAATAGAAACAACCCCAGTAACAACAAGTCCAACAACAGCCAAGACAATAACCAATTCTACGAGTGTCTGACCTTGTTGCTTAAAAATTTGAAATTTG
>CAYIUF010000005.1:5545-10120 GCA_964366515.1 uncultured Gammaproteobacteria bacterium | reverse complement strand
TTTGAAATTTGAAATGAATGATTTAATTTTTTAAACATTTATATTTGATTGAAAATTAAAAATTGTAAATTGTAAATTACTTCTGCAGTATCCCTTCCTTTGTAATTGTTGCATTAACAGTTCTTCCAACTGCTGGAAATGAAACAACAACTGCAGCGTCACCTGCAAGATTAGTTCCTTGACCTAAAACTTTATACATAAAATTCGTCGCAGTTATTGTCAACCCAGAAGGAAGGTTAATCGTTCGAACAAGAACGGAATTTGGGCAAGTTGCAGAAACTGTGTAGGAACTTCCAGCAAATACAACAGAATATCCAATTAAAACACCAGAACATGCTGTTGGCTTTTCTCCAGATATTGAAAGTTCTCGAGCCAAAGACAAATTAACTTGGAGTTCTTTGTAAACTCCGTTTAAAAGCTGTCTTCTCGTAAATTCTCGATATGCTCCAAAACCACCAAAGAACAAAACCGTGGAAATCACCAA
Source organism: uncultured Gammaproteobacteria bacterium (assembly GCA_964366515.1). Classification (GTDB taxonomy): domain Bacteria; phylum Patescibacteriota; class Microgenomatia; order UBA8517; family UBA10165; genus 2-12-FULL-44-25. The sequence goes on along the minus strand of CAYIUF010000005.1, from coordinate 9,636 downwards.
GACAATCAATACCTCGATCAAGGTATAACCTTGATCTCGAATTTGAAATTTTAAATTTGTAATTTGTAATGAATGATTTAATTTTTTAAACATTTTAATTTGATTGAAAATTAAAAATTGTAAATTGTAAATTTCTTAGGGGTTTACCACCTTAAAATTGCAAGTACACGAAGCTCCGCATGTCCCACAAGCACCAGCACAAGTGTCGCTCCCACCTTGCTCCAAGCCCGTACAAAGCTCATACGTATTAGTAGTCAGCCGCGCGTAGTAATAATTTTTCGCTGTTGAGGCATACATGGGATCTCGAGGTACGAGCGACATATAAACGTTGCCGCTGCAAACAGCAACCCCGCCGTTAAGAGCACTACCAAAAGTTATGGCTGCGGGATATTCTCCGCAATCGGTTCTATAAATTTCAATATTTGACCGAATTTCCGCCAAATCTGTTTTTCTCTTATTATCACGCGCCGATTTTCTTGCAGCCTGAAACGCAACAATTGATAAACCAATCAAAACCCCAATTATTCCAATAACAACAAGAATCTCAACTAATGTAAATCCTCGTTTAGAATTTTGTAATTTTGAAAATTGTAATTTGTTTAGGATTTGGAATTTGGTCATTGGGGTTTGTCGTCTATGGCAATGGGCATGTGGCGACCGTTGGTTCAACTATCATTTTGCCAGATTTTCCATTTGTGCAAACAATCCAAAATCCTGCACCCTTTGCGGCCAACTTCCCCCAGAGTACCCATGTAGATCCTGATGCGTCAGTTACATATTTATATGTGTTTTGTGCATCAGTCGGGCAACCCGTCATGTACGAAGCCAGTGGTGGGGGAGAACCTGTTGTGCAAAGCGTCTTTAAGTTTACAATCGCAACACTAACAGGGTAAATACTAGAATTAACATTCGAATAATTTTCTAATGCAATTTGATATTGCCTAAGATCATTAATTCTTTTTGCATCCGCAGCTTTTCTTATTTGTTCAATTGGATTCAAAGCAGCCAAAAGCGCCACAACCAGAACCCCAATGATGGTGACCACTATGAGTATCTCGATTAGAGTAAATCCACGCTTTGCTGTCTGAGTGTTTGTTAATTGCTTATTGATCATTGGAAATTTGATAGTTGCATCTTGCCCCACAGTCTGCATCCGTTGCGACAATCTCAGGGTCTTTGGAATTTTCTAGTCTTGCAAAAAGAGAATAGCTCTTTCCATCCTCCGAGACCCTATATGAATAATATAGCTGCTTATGAGGATCTTTTGGAAGTTCAACAGTCGGGAGATATTCTTTGTGGGTTTTAAAATATTCTTCCAAGGTTTGGGCTGTCTTTGCCAAGTCAGCCTTTCTCATGTTATCACGAGTTTCAACTTGGTTTTTCCTAATACTAAGAAGCACAAAAAGTGTAATTAAACCAAGAACACAAATTACGATGAGACCGTGAATAAACTTTGTGTCTTCCCCTGATCTACCTTCGCCGTAGGCGAATCTACTTTTATGATTCTTATCTGTCTTATCTACCTTTTTTCTACTTTTTCCCATTAGGCAGTACGCTTTCTGTCGCCGACTTCTCATCAAGAACACCAACAATTGCAGAATTGCTTGTTACCATAAAGTTACAAATCCTCCCCATACAGGGAAGCTGAAGATCAGCTACTTTTCTATTGTATTCGTCATCCATTTTATTCTCAAGGGATGCAAAGAGTTGAAAATTCTGTGTGTTTGATTTGTAAATATAACGAGCCTTTTCTTCAGATTGCTGAGGATCATTAGGAAGCGGATCCGTATATGCTGGATACGAAAGATCGGAAATATCGCGCAAGCCGTCAGCCCCCCATTCACACGGCCTTAACTGCTCAGGGATCCCGCAGGCCAAAATCTTGCCATCGCGTGAGGCAGGATAGCTTCCAAAATCGTAGGCATACGAAGCAAGGGCGGTTGCAATATGTTTCAAGTCATTTTTTCTCTGTACATCACGAGATCTAACATATGCTCTTTCAAAGTTAAAAATAGAAGCCAAACCAACAACCAGCAAAACCCCTACGATAAATCTTAACTCTCGATTGTCAAACCCCTTAAAAGGCAACTTGCGCATACTTGTTAAGTATAGCGTTTCCCCAAAAATATGTAACCCAGGCGGCAGCCAACAGGTATGGCCCAAAAGCCAGCTCGTGCTTAAAACCGGCTCTTCCCAAAATTAAAAGAATTACTCCAACAAGAGCTCCAGACACAAACGCCAAAAATAGCCATAGAATCGTATTTGGATACCCCAAAAACATTCCCAAAACAAATGAGAGTTTTACGTCCCCAAATCCCATTCCGCGTCCACGCGTCAAAAGATAAATTGCCAAAAAAAACAAAAACGCCCCAAATCCAGATAAAAGATGAGTAAAAATCTGGGGGGAAGGGAGTGTCAAAATAAATAAAAACACAAGGACTCCCAAAAGCAAGATCAAAATATCAGGTAAAATCTTATGCTCCAAATCGATAACCAAAAGCGCCAAACTTATAGAGGTGAACGCGATCAAAAAAAAGCCTTCCCACAGGTTTTGTGCAAAATAACCAACCACAACAAAAGAAAGTGCGCTGATCAGTTCAATCAAAGGATATCGAATACCAAAAGGTTTCTTGCACGATCTGCATCGTCCCCCTAAAAGAAAATATCCAAAAATTGGAATATTGTCGCGCCACTCAATAGTCTTTTTGCATCTTGTGCATTTTGAACGCCCAGTAAGCGCCAACCCAAGTGGCAATCGATAGGTAAGCATACCGAGGAATGACCCAACAATAGCACCAAGAATAAACAAGAAAAAATTCACCATATCTTAAAACCCTAATATCTAATTTCTAAATCCTAAACAATATCGAATATCAAAATTTGAATTTCAAAACATTTGTATTTTGAGTTTATTTAGGATTTGGTGCTTAGGATTTAGCATTTCTACCGCTGGATACAGCGGTAGCACACATCTTCCTCAACCCAGGTTGTTCCAGCAGGACAGCTTGCCAACGTACCGCTTTTGGGAAACTCAAGATTTAAATTGATTTTGACTAAAGCATCCGAATTTCTCCTTGTTGCCTTTGCTTCAGGAACAAAACATGCATAAATTGAGGATTTAGGTCCTGGGCCTTTTGCAATAAAGGCTTGCCCATTTCTTCCCCAAACAGTATCTGAAGTTAGAAGTCTAGGATTTAGTTTACCTGAAACAATAAGTTCGCCGGGCACGCTACATTCATCGTCTGCACAAATTCCAACTTCAGGCAATCGCAGTGGTTTCCAAGACAAAGCGGGGGACAATTCCCGAGTATCAACCTTTTGAGACCACGGAAGACGACCGAAAGAGATATAAAACCTAGACAAAGAATCCAAAACTTCTCTTGAATCGGAAAGAATTCTATCGTCTCTTTTTTGCTTTGCCCGCTCAACAGGATCTACAAAAAAAACTAAAACCGCGCAAACAATAAACAAAAAACTAACAACAACAGTCAACTCAAGGGTTGTGAAGCCGCGTGGAGTAGGAGACATCACTCAGGAATACAGGTATGGCAAGAAACAGCAGTACCAGCAAACGTCCCAGCAACACATGCTGTTTCTCCATCTCTTTGAAGTTTGGCAGTAATCCTAAACTGTTTAGAATCTGGCTGGAAGCAAATATGAACTAAATCTGTTGCATCTTTGCTTACATACAATTTCGAAAGGTTTGCACGAGTCAAGAACTGCGGCTTAAGCTCGTTTGTATCGGTTGAAAGTTCTTTTAGTGCGTAGTTAACTGCCCCTCTTGTTGACCCATCGTCCATTGTACTTACTAAAACTGCAGAAACTGCAGCTGGAACAGCATTGCAGGTTGTCCCGTCAAAATCCCATGGATAACATTGGAAGGTAGTGTAGTACCTATCAATTGCGTTCAAAAGCTCCGCAGAGTCAGATCTTTTTGCAGTATCATTTCCTTTTTTGATCTGCTCGATTGGATTGATTGCCGACAAAACTGCAACAGCCAAAACTCCGATAACAGCAATGACAATCAAAAGCTCAATAAGGGTGAAGCCGCGTTGAAGTGATCGGGCAGATCTAAACATGTACATATTCAG
>CAYIUF010000005.1:0-5445 GCA_964366515.1 uncultured Gammaproteobacteria bacterium | reverse complement strand
TAAGGGTGAAGCCGCGTTGAAGTGATCGGGCAGATCTAAACATGTACATATTCAGTTTATACATATTAAAATTGACTTGTCAAGTTATAGATTGGCAGGATAACGGCAATAACCAAAAACCCAACCCCAATGCCCAAAATAATCATAATCAAAGGCTCGATTGTTGCAGTAAGCCCCCGAACCAAATGCGCCGACTCCATCTCAAAAATGTGTGAGACCTTAAGAAGTGCTTCATCAATTTTGCCTGTTTCTTCTCCAACAGCAACCATTTGAAAAAGCATCGGTGGGAAAACCTCTGGATCCTGGGAAAACGCATATGCAAGGGCAAAGCCTTGCTCAACCTGGGTCGAAGACCTCTCTAGAGATTTTTTAATAACCGCATTGCCAACAACATTGGAAACTATTCTCAATGCCTCCAAGATAGAAACACCCGCCCCAACCAAAAGTCCTAGAGTCCTGGTCATCTCCGTCATAATTATTTGTCTTTGCAAAGGCCCAAAAACTGGCAACTTAAGTTTCCAAGAATCAACTTTTTCTCGCCCGGCAGTAGTTTTTTTCCATAACCCAAATCCCCAAGCCCCCAAAACCAAAAGTCCCAAAATAATAAGCCAATACTGTTGAGTAAAATTAGAAACTGCAATCAAAACTTTTGTAGGAGTTGGAAGATCCGCCTGAAAATCAGCAAAAAGACTAATAAGCTTCGGCACAACAAAGATCATCATTACAGCAGCAACAATAATCATGCCAATAACGACAATCATTGGATAAATCAAAGCTCCTTTAACCTTCGACTCAAACTCTCGTTGGGACTCCAAGTTATCCGCCAAACGCTCAAGAACCTTATCTAAAACTCCTCCTCCTTCTCCTGCATAAATTAATGCAATAAAAACAGGAGAAAATACTTTTCCATGTTTTTCCAAAGATGCCCCCAAAGACGCACCGCCCTCAACATCTGATAATACTCGTTCTAATACCGGACGAAGGGAAGGAGACGACTGGCCCCTTAAGATAATCAAAGCGTCAGTTATCGGAAGACCTGCTGTAATCATTGTTGAAAATTGTCTGGTAAAAGTAGCGATTTCAGACAAAGTTACTTTTGTCGTGTAGCGTCGAACCAGCGCAACAATAGACCCTCGATTTTCAGAAATTTTAATAACAACAAGCCCTTTTTCGCGCAGTAGCTTTGCGGCTTCATTGTCTGAAGCCGCCTCTACTTTTCCGCGAACATATTTTCCACTCTGATCTTTTGATACGTAAGAGTATGGCTTCATTTTCCATTTACAAGTCTTGCAAGTTCCTCAGGTCTCAAAGCAAAACTTTTTGCAACTTCCAAACTTATTATGTTTTGCCTGACATATTGGGCAAGTGTTCCTTCCAAAGTTGTCATCCCAAACTCAGCTGAAGTTTGAATAATATTGTCAATTTGATGCGTTTTTCCATCTCGAATTGCAGTACGAACCGCAGTTGACGCAGTCAAAATTTCCCATGCAACAGTCCTTCCTCCCCCAATTTTTGGCAAAAGCCTCTGGGAAAACACTGCCTCCAGTGCATTTGATAATTGAAGTCTGATTTGTCCTTGCTGTTCCTCTGGAAAAACGTCAACAATTCTGTCAATTGATTGCGCTGCGGAATTTGTGTGTAGGGTTGCAAAAACCAGGTGGCCAGTCTCAGCAACAGTCAAAGCAGATGCAATCGTCTCAAAATCTCTCATCTCTCCAACCAAAACAACATCAGGATCCTCGCGAAGAGCCGAGCGTAAGGCAACATCCCAAGAATGTGTATCCTCCCGCATTTCGCGCTGCGAGATGTTTGCCATCTGGGGAGTAAATACAAATTCTATTGGGTCTTCAATTGTCAAAATGTGAACAGGGCGTGTTCTGTTTATCTCATCCAAAATAGCGGCCAATGTTGATGATTTCCCATGCCCCGTCGGCCCAGTAACAAGTACAAGCCCTTGTCTAAGTTTTGTAAAGTCATGGCAAATCGGGGGTAGCTTTAAATCCTCAACGGTTGGGATTGTCATAGAGATCCTGCGAAACGCCGCGGCCATAGATCCCTTTTGGTAATAAGCGTTAACCCTAAACCTCGCGTCTTTTGAAAAAGATATCGAAAGATCAATCTCTTTGTTGACAGTAAATCTTTCCAATTGTTCTGCAGTCAAAACCGGTTTTATCAATCGCTCAGTATCAGCAGGGGTCAAAATCTGTTCGTTGGGAATTTTAACCAAATCCCCGTCAACACGAATGGTTGCAGGCGAACCAACAACCAAATGAAGATCTGATGCTTTTTTATCAATCGTTAGTTGTAATAGTTGTTGTATTTCCATAGACGGGTAAACCGTAAATCCTAAATTCTAATATCTAAATCCTAAACAAATTTGAAATTCTAATTTTGAAATTTGGAATTATTTAGAATTTAGTGCTTAGATATTAGAGTTTATTCCTGGGCTACTCTTAGGATTTCCTCTACCGTGGTAATGCCTTCAATAACCTTCAAATATCCATCTTGCTTCATTGTTATCATCCCGTCAGCCCTTGCAACTTTTTCAATATCCGCCCCCGACGCGCGCTCCGTTACAAGCTGTGCAATTTTTTCTGTAATCGGCATTACCTCATAAATTCCAACGCGTCCCATATACCCAGTTTGTCCGCATTCTGCGCATCCCTTGCCGCGAAAAACCTTGCCCGAAAAATTTGCAGGAAACATAGTTCCCAAAACTGCTTTCATCTCAGCTGCTACTTGTGCTTCCGGCGCGTAGGCAATTTTGCAATCTTCATGTATTTTTCGAACAACACGCTGGGCAACAATACAAGTCATCGTTGACCCCAGCAAAAATGGCTCGACATTCATATCAAGAAGCCTGGGCAAGACCCCTGATGCGTCGTTTGTATGAAGTGTTGAAAAAACCAAATGCCCCGTCAAAGATGCTTGAACGGCCAAAGCAGCAGTCTCTGCGTCTCGAATTTCTCCAACCATAATTATGTTTGGGTCTTGCCTTAGAAAAGACCTCAAACCCGACGCAAAAGTAAGACCAGCCGCTGGATTTATTTGTACCTGGTTTACCCCTGCAACTTGATACTCAACCGGGTCTTCCAATGTCACAATGTTAACTTTTGCTGTGTTAATTTTTGATAAAAGCGCATATAAAGTTGTCGTTTTCCCAGACCCCGTAGGCCCGCAAATAATAATTATTCCGTGTGGCCTTAAAACTGAGTCTTCAAGATTTTTCAAAGCTCGTCCGCGAAGTCCAAGTTCTGGAAGTTTTGGGACACCACCTGATTTTTTAAGAAGACGCATAACTATTTTCTCCCCATGCACAGTTGGAAGACTTGATACGCGAAGATCAACCTCTTCTCCCGCGGACTTAAAATTAAATCGGCCGTCTTGAGGAATTCTTTTTTCATCAATCTTCATGCCAGATAGAATTTTAATTCGCGAGACGAGTGAATCATGAAAAGACTTAGGCATTGTAAATTTCTCATTTAAGATTCCGTCGATTCGATATCGAACACGAGTCGTTTTTTCCTCAGGTTCTATGTGAACGTCAGAAGCGCGAGACTTTACAGCAAAAGAAAGAAGTTCTTTCACAATTTTTGCAATAGGAGCCTCGCGGATTACCTGGTCCAAACTTGCCAAGTCAACCGTTCGAACATCGCCTTCTGGCTTTGCTTCGGCAATTGCGGCAGTTACTTCCTGCGCAAGCCCAACTGAATACCGCTCGTTAATCATCTGATCAACCTGTACGGGAACTGCTGCCAACGGCCTTACTCGGAGTTTTGTCAGCTGTTCCAAAAATTCAATCGCAGCAATGTCCAACGGGTTTGCCATAGCCATAGACACCTCCCCTTTTTGAAGATCAACTGTAGTTGGAATTACATGGAAACGAATAGCAACCGAGTTAGGGATAATTGATAATGCCTCAGGAGCAAGAGGAATTTGTGCCAAATCGACAAACGGGACGTTATATAAAGTTGCCTGGGCGCGAGAAAGCTGTTCTGGGGTTACAACTCCTTGAGTTCTTAAAATCTCCTCTTGAGATTTTCCAGTCTGAACTTCTTGAAGTTTCAAAGTATCAACTGCTTGCTGGCTCAAGATACCCTGGGAAGTCAAAACATCCAAAAGAGTTGAATGGCCATTTGATTGCTTTTGGGGCACACTGTCTGGGACAGCATTGGGCATGAGAAAAGTGTAACATATTCTCGTGGTACTGGTAGTACTTGTGCTACCCGTGATACCCTCCTAAAATGCACGCGTTCTTAATCGTTGGGAAAAGCCATAGTGACAGAGAAAAAAAGGCCGATGATATTGCCTCAAAATATAATGTGGAAAACACAATTCAACTTGCGCAAACAAATAACGTTTACACGGTTAAGACCGTGCGAGATTTAAACCACGACCTTTCTTTCAAAAGTTCAGAGATCCGCGGTGTCTTTATTAAAAACGCACATACAATGACAGAAGAATCCTCAAATGCGTTTTTAAAAACCCTTGAAGAACCGGGCGAGAATACTATATATATACTAACCGCGCCGACACGGGATTCTGTAATCGAAACCATCGCCTCAAGGTGTGAGGTAGTAAATTTGGGAGCTTCCACAGTTGAGATGACTGATGAACAAAAAGAAGAAGCAAAAGAACTTTTTGAAAAGCTACAGAAAGAAATGGGGGAGTGCTTTAAGTTAGTCGACAAGATCTCAGACCGCGAACAAGCGCTCCAATTCGTGTTAGGCCAAATCTATGCAGCCAGAGAAAAAATGCACGAATCCGCAAAAAATGGATCGGCATCTGTCAGCGTTTTCTCGGATCTGCTTAATCAGCTCCTAATAACAAAAAAAGACCTCGAGCAAAATGTAAATGTAAAGCTCTCATTAGCTGAACTCCTATTAAGTTATCCTTAACAGCTCCTTTACTTCAATGCTTCGAATCATTAGAGTAAATTAATGGGACAAGTTTCTAAAAGGTTTATAAATAAAGATATTGAGAACAGGCTATATGAGGTGTTTTGGCATTCATTTACAGGAATAAAAACTGCCGACAAAGCCAGAGGGTTCTTTAATTCTTTCATCTCGGATGTGGAGCACATCATGTTAGCCAAGAGATTGGGGATAGCGCTAATGCTGGCGAAAGGCTACACCTATCAAGAGATTGAAGATTCTCTAAAAGTTAGTTCTAATACTATCTTAAGTGTCAGTCAGAGATATAAATATGGTGGTAAAGGCCTTGACCCAGCGATCGAAGCAATCTTCAAAAAAGAAAAAACAGAGGAATTTATGGATGGCATCGAAGAACTCATTGGTGGGGTAGAGAATGTACTGAAATACGACACTTACGCAAGAAGAAAAAATCCTGCAGAAAAGTACTTAAAGAAAAGACTAAACACCCGCAGAGTTCTTTGAAGCAATATACTGCATTGATTCGAAGCATTGCAGTGATTTACATTTGATA
>CAYIUF010000004.1:0-47670 GCA_964366515.1 uncultured Gammaproteobacteria bacterium | reverse complement strand
CAGGACAAGGAAAAAAATGGGGGCCGCTTGTTTGCGGAGTGGGCCTAGGGCTGTCTATTCAAGCAGATATTTTTTTGGCCTACCACATTCCACCAATAATATTGTGGCTTGTAATCGCAAGAAAGAAAATTACCAAAAAAGAGGTTATTAAATTTTTGTTTGTCCTTTTTCTATCACTATCTTCAATGGTTTTGGCTCAAATAAAGTTTGGGCTAACAGGGATTAATGGGATATTAAGTCTTGCAACGGCGCAGGATGCAATAGTGTCCGGAAAAGGTTTTGGAGATTTTATTGTTCTATTTCTAAACCAACTCGGGAGGCTTTTTGCATATTCAAGTTATCCTGGAAACATAGGATACGGCGCAGGATTTATCGTTCTTCTTACTATTCTTGCTTATCTTTCCTGGGACAAAAAACAAAAAATTTCATGGCAACCATTCCTACTTGTCTGGCTTTATAGCCATATTATGGTAGCAACAGTTGGAGGAACAAGTACTCCATTTCTTAACGTCGGAACAGGAGCTGCGATTTCGCTGCTTTTAGGGCTAATAATCTCTCAATGGTGGAAAACAAAGAAAGTAGTTGCAGGACTTATTATCTTTGTGATTCTGTTTGGGAACCTCTCCAAAATCTATAAAGACAACCCAAAAGGTTCAACAATTTTTGCAATTCAAAAAGATATGCTTCTGTCTAAACAAATTCAAGCAATAGACTATACATATGAGTCAGCGAATGGTCCTTTTACAATAAATTCCATAACAAGTCCTTTGTACATAAATATTGTTTGGACCTATTTATACAAATGGCATGGTCAACCGACGTACGGTTATGTCCCAGAGTGGCACGGGACAGAACAGTGGGGACAAGTCGATACTTTAAAGAAAGTTAACAAAAGAAGTGAAGTATATTTTCTAATCATAGAACCACAAGATGGGATTCCCTCAAAGTTTGCACAAGAAATTGTCGACGAAGAAAATATTTTTAGCGACATTGCAGAAGAAAAAAGTTTTGGGTCTCTTCTTGTTCAAAAAAGGCTAGTAGTAAGATGAGCACCTTACAGTCTCGAGCGGCCCAGCGCCATAAAAACGTACCAGCAGACTGGTATGCACGCTCAATTAGAGAAAATCTACTACAAAGATACTGGCACACAAGAAGGTTTGAAGAAATTGGGAAAATGGTTGAGCCCACAGGTGGAAAAGTCCTAGATATTGGATCATCAGACGGAACATTCACAAAAGTCTTAATAGAAAAGTCACATGCGGACAAGGTTATTGGAATTGATGTCCTGGAAAAATCGGTATCTTATGCAAAGCGTCGTTTTGCGCGAAGTAAGGTTGTATCGTTTAGAGTTGCCGACGCACACGCTCTCCCATTTGAAAAGAATACTTTTGACGCCGTTTTTTGTTTGGAGACAATGGAGCATGTGGAAGACCCACTGCAAGTCGGGCTCGAAATGCACAGAGTATTGAAAGATGATGGGTATGCAGTAGTCTTAGTTCCAAATGAGAATTTATTGTTTAAGATAGGATGGGGAATTTGGCTTTTAGGCCCGGGAAAAATTTGGAAAAATACTCACATTCAAGATTTGTCTGCAGATGAAATTTTAACAATTCTCAAAAGATCGGGTTTTAGAATTAAAGAAAAAAAGCATTTTATTTTAGGGATGCTACAAGTTGTAAAAGTGATTAAAAGATGAGTAGATATCTGAAAAGTTTTATGCAAAACTCTTCAACTAATCGTATGAAAACCGCAGTAGTTATACCAAATTGGCAGGGAAGAAAACTTCTTGAAGAAAACTTACCCGCAGTTTTAAAAGTAGGGTTTGATGAGGTAATTATTGTTGACGATGCCTCAACCGATGGCAGCGTAGACTTCTTAAAAAACAACTTTCCAAAAGTCAACATCGTGGTTCACAAAAAAAATAAAGGTTTCGCATCAACCGTGAACGATGGTGTTGCGGCGACGAATAGCGAGGTTGTGTTCTTGTTGAATACCGATGTGATTCCAGTCAAAAACATTATTGAACCCACGCTAAAGCACTTTTCAGACCCAAAAGTGTTTGGTGTTTCGTTGTCCGAAGTTGACTACTCATACGCAGTTTCAAAAGTAGCAGGTGGTTTCGTCGGCCACGGCCCAGGGCCTCATTCAAATGAGGCACACAACACATTCTGGATTAGCGGAGGATCAGGCGCGTTTAGACGAACGATGTGGAATAAACTTGGCGGGATGGACACAATGTTCAACCCATTTTATTGGGAAGATCTTGATCTTTCATTTAGAGCACAAAAGCATGGCTTGAAACTTATTTGGGAACCCAAAGCCGTGGTTGAGCACAAACACGAGTCAACAATAAACACAAAACACTTTTCAAAAAGATATATGGATTACATAAAAGAAAGAAACCAGCTCTTATTCCATTGGAAGAATCTAGACTTAACATGGCTCCTAACAAAACATGTTCCGGGGTTAATATGGAGACTCAGAAAGCCAGGATATATTGTTCCGATTGCACTTGCGCTTATTAAACTGCCTCACCTAATTGTTCGACGCATAAAGGAACGAAAGGAGTCTAAAGTGTCAAATGAAGAAATCTTCAACCAAACCAAATCCTGAAATATCAATTGTAGTCCTCAACTACAATACCGGTGACATTTTCAAAAAATGTGTCCAATCAATTCTTGCGACAACAAAAAATCTTACATGGCCAAATTCAGAACTTATTCTAATAGACAACGCTTCAATAGACGACAGTTTCAGTTTTCCTAAAAATTCTCGAATTCACACAATCCAAAATAATGAAAACTTAGGTTTTTCCAAAGGATATAACCAAGGAATAATAACGGCAAAAGGCGAATACGTATTAATGCTTAATCCGGATACGGTCGTAAAACCGGGTAGTATTCAAAAGCTTTTAGATTTTGCAAAATCTGCACCCGAGGCAGCAGTTGTTGCACCCAGACTCTTAAATCCCGACGGTTCAACACAACCCTCGGCATTCAAACTTCCAACTTTGTGGAACGCAATTCGTGAGTACTGGTTTGGAGAGAAAGAAATATTTTCAAAATACACTCCGAAATCTGGCCCTGTAGAATCAGTCGTTATGGCAGCCTACTTATTAACTCCTCGTGCTTTAAAAGAAGTAGGACTAATAAACGAGAAGTTCTTTATCTACTTTGAAGACTTAGACTATGCAAGAAGAATAAGAGAAGCAGGTCATAAAATTTACTATCTTCCAGATGCCGAAGTAATACACTACCATGGAATTAGTGGTAAAGACATTACGGATGTGGAAAACCAATGGAGACGCCTTATCCCATCAAGTAAAATCTACCACGGAACATTAATGCACTATCTTATTAACTTTGTGCTTTGGTCTGGTCAAAAATGGCAATTTATCCGAATGTCATTGCGAGGAACGAAGTGACGAAGCAATCTCTATCAAACACAAAAATATTATTGGTGGCAGTAATTATATTAGCTGCATTCCTGCGACTGTGGCGCTTGGACTCAGTCCCCGTTTCTTTATTCGGCGATGAACTAGACGTCGGATATCATGCATATTCAATATTAAAAACCGGAAAAGACTACTCAGGCAACTTCATGCCCCTGCATTTTCAGTCTTTGGCAGAGTGGAGAACACCCTTATATCTCTACAGCGCAGTCCCCACTGTGGCCATGTTTGGAATATCACCCTGGGGTGTTCGCCTCCCTGCTGCTATTTTTGGAATCTTGAGCGTATGGCTGTTCTACCTACTCGTTGGTCAAATAACAGGCAATAAGAAGTTAGCACTTTTGTCTGCCCTCCTTATTGCGGTGTCGCCTTGGCATATTCAATACTCGCGTGCGGGTTTTGAAGTAACCCAAATGCTCGCACTTTACTTAAGCGGAATTTACTTCTTTCTTCGCGGGCTAAAGGATGGCAAATTTCTGTGGCTATCGGGAGTGTGTTTAGCACTAACACCATGGAGCTACAGCACGGCAAAACTGTTCCTCCCACTTACTGTAATCTCTCTTTTTATTATTTGGAGAAAAGACATCCTTGGTATTTCAAAAAAGTATTTAGTCCAGGGAGTTGCAGCATTTGTAATTGTCGTCTCACCAATGTTGTACACAACGATTTTTGGGGGGGGCGCAACACGCTTCAATTACATATCTGTGTTTTCAGATCCAACAATGATTCCCGAAATTGGCTTTTCAAGGCTCCATGATGGAAGGATGAGAACTGAAACGAACGAAGTCGGCCTGCAGCCAACAATTATTGAACGCGCAATACACAACAAGTTTACCTGGACTGGATCTTTTGTTTTCAAAAACTATCTAGAAGCTTTTTCAACAAACTTTCTCTTTCTGGAAGGTGATCCAAACCCACGCCATTCGCCCCAGGGTATTGGACAATTTTATAGGCTTGAGTTTTTGTTCTTAATTGCGGGCCTTGCTTTCTTCCTATTTTCAAAGTTAGACAAAAAAATCAAAGCCTTTATTATTCTGTGGGTTCTGCTTGCACCACTTCCATCAGCTCTCACACGAGACGGAGGCAACCATGCAACTCGACTTTTCTTTCTTCTCCCGCCATTGGTGTTTTTAATCTCATATGGCGTATGGGGAATATACCAATCGTTATCAAACGCCAATCGTAAACTATTCGGCATTGGATACGCATTCACCCTACTTGCAAGTTTCGTCTTTTACCAACACCTTTATTGGGTTCATCATCCTTGGGATTCAGAACGCTGGTGGCATGCTGGATTTGAAGACGCAATAAAAACCGCCGCTGCTGAAAGTCCTAAATACGATAAAGTTATAATCTCAATGAACGGAGAGCCAGCATACATCTTTTTATTAGGCTGGTCACAATTCGATCCAAAAGTATTCCAGCAAAACTATATTGAAAGGGATGGGGGAAAATGGCTGCCGTCAGAAACAATTCCTGGATTTGGAAAGATATCGAAATTAGATAAGTACTACTTCGGGTCAGCAAATACAGACCTGTATAGCCTTGCTGGAGTGCTTCCAGACAACACGCTCTATATAGCAACTGCAAAAGACGTAAGCGTGAACTTAATTCAAGAACCAGAAAGGCTGCCTGGAAATCTTAAACTTATAAAATCTTCTCCTTTCCCTTCCGGCGAGCCGGCTTATTACCTTTTAACAAAGTCAACAAATACAACCCAAAAGTGAAGCCAATAATAAAAATACTCTTAATAGCCTTTGTTCTTCGTCTAGTATTTTCATTTGTACACTGGCACCCAGATGTGAATAACCACATCGATTGGGGAATTAGATTTTGGGAATACGGGCCTGAAAAGTTTTACAAGGCAAACGTTTGGAGTTTTACGTGGCCCAACCAACCCCCGGGTACCATATATATGTTTGCTATTGTCCGCAAACTCTTTGAAGGAGTCTTTGCTTTCTTTTGGTTTCTCAATGTAAAAATCCCAGCATTTCCCTCAAACGTAATGCTGTATTTCGAAACCAACCTATATCCCGCTTTGCTCAAACTTCCTTCAATACTTTCAGATTTAGGCATTGCATATCTCATATACAGGATTCTGAAAGAGAAAAGCGAAAAAATTGCAACTTCCGGAGCGCTTTTTTTTCTTGCAAATCCAGTAGTTTGGTACAACTCCACAATCTGGGGCCAAACAGATAGCATTATCAGTTTCTTTGCATTACTTAGTGGTTGGCTAATAACCAAAAGAAAACTTGTGGAGAGTCTTGTGGTTCTCGCACTATGTTTGTATATAAAAATCTCACTTGTTATTTTTGTTCCGATTATCTTAATGTTTGCCCTAAAACAAAAGCATAATATGGCCAGGTGGTTGTTTGGGGCAACATGTGTAATTGCAGTCCTTATCCTCCCAAGCCTTCCCTTCGCAAACGGTAAGAACCCATTCATCTGGCTTTACGAAATTTACAAAGACAAAGTCTTGGGTCAACAGCTTCATGTCATAACAGCAAATGCCTTTAATTTATGGGCTGTGGTTGCAGGAATCCATGAACGACCAGATACCACTCTGTTAGGACCTATCCCGTACCGATTGTGGGGGAACCTTCTGTTTGGTTTGTCTTATCTGCCGGCTTTATACTTAGTGTTCAAAAAGCAAACAACAAACACACTTGTCTGGGCCTTGGCAATCGTTTCCTTCTCATCCTTCATGCTTGCAACAAACATGCATGAACGGTATATCTATCCACTTTTCCCTTACTTAACAATAATCGTCATGGCCAACTTTTATCTATTGCCCTTATATGTGGTTGTATCAATTATTACCCTTCTGGGGATGTACAACTTTTGGTGGTTCCCTAAGTTTCAGCCAATAGTAGATGTTATGTCGAGAGCAAACAGGCTGGCTCCAAGAATATTAGGCCTTATAAACCTCGGGGCGTTTGTTGTCTTTTACAGACACTTCCTGTCAAACTTCAAAAGGTAAAAAATGAACAAGTTCGGTTTGTGGATTCTAATTATCACCTCGATAGTTTTATACGGCACATTTCTCTCACGGGTACCTGTGCACTTAAACCAAGATGAGCTAGGGTTTTCACTTAACGCATATTCAATTGCCAAAACAGGGCTCGACGACAACGGGACCAGAATGCCGGTATATTTTTGGCACTTAGGCGTCATGTGGGCAACTCCAATAATGACCTATTTGACCGCAATTGTTTTGGTTTTTCTGCCATTATCAGAAGCCGTAATTCGAATACCCAGCGTTTTAATTGGAACGGCAAATGTAATACTTATTTGGTTTCTAGCAAAGCGTTTATTTAAGAGTGAAAGGTGGGCTTTTATATGCGCGGCATTGCTTGCTCTTACCCCTGTGCAGTTTATTCATTCAAGAATACTTTTGGATAATCTATACCCCGTGCCTTTTGTTCTTGGATGGCTTTTGTGTTTATATAAATATCTTGAAAGTAAAAAAACAAAGACATTGCTGTTGGGAGTTTTTCTTTTAGGAGTTGGTATGTACACATACCATGCATCAAGAGTCATGATGCCCTTTTATTTTGTGACCACACTCACTATGGTGTGGAGTGATATTTTCAAGAAGCCCAAAGTACTTTTTTCTACTCTTCTCTACTTTTTTCTACCTTTACTACCTTTGTTGTCGTGGTTTATCAAGTTTCCCGAGACCCTCTTTGGTGACCAAATAAAGTATGTGGGTATTCAAAGTCCAGACATCCCCCACCGCCTGAGTGTGTATATCAATTTCTTTAACCCAATTTTTTTATTCCTAAGAGGCGACGAAAGCCTAATTCATTCAACCCAACGAGCAGGCGTGTTCTTGTTGCCAATCTTTGTATTTCTGTCGATAGGCATTCTTCTTGCATGGAAGGCCAAAGACAAGTTTTCAAAACTTTTAATTTTTGGATTTTTTACCTCTCCTCTTGCTGCAACAATTGCAGGTGACCACTTTAGGATATCAAGGGCACTAATTATGCTCCCGTTTGCTATATTACTGGCCACTGTTGGTGTTAAGTGGCTTTGGACAAAAAATAAAACAATAACTGCAATAATACTATTATTAGTCCCCCTTCAATTCTCAGCCTTTTGGTACAACTATATGAAAGGGTATCGTTTCCGCTCGTACCAATGGTTTAACTACAACATAGGAGGGGCAATGGAATCGGGAATATTGCATGGAGAAGGAAAAGAAAAAATATATCTCGACTCTCGAGTAGATTTTATAGACCGTTACTGGCGCTTCAATACAATAAAACACAAAAGGCAAGAATTAGACCCAAGAGTTGAGTTGTTTGATCCATACAATCTTGAATCACAAACGTTTCTTCCAAATTCTCTTTTTATCGTCCAATTCAATAACGTTGATGGGCAAAAAGACAAAATTGGTGATTTCAAAAAAATCGACACCATCTACGAGCCTGACTCGACTTCCAGATTCTTCCTGTTTGAGAATTAACACATGCGGACAGCGAAAAGTTGCTACAATAAAGCATGCGTATTTGGCTTGTTGTCGTTGTGGCTTGTGCGTTTTTGTTAAGAGTGGTTGGAATCGCCAGCTATCCTGTAGGCTTCACACCTGATGAGGCCTCCTGGGGTTATGACGCATATTCAATCCTAAAAACTGGAAAAGACCAATGGGGACAAACCTTCCCGCTTACTCTCAGGTCTTTCGGGGATTTCAAACTACCTTTGTATGCGTATTTAACCGTTCCTTCAGTGGCAGTTTTAGGGTTAAACGAATTCGCAACACGGCTCCCTAATGCGGTGGTGGGCACGCTTGCCGTGATTGCTACATATCTACTGGCGAGCGAGCTTTTTAAAAACAAAAAGCTAGCACTCATAAGTGCCGTGCTTCTCACTGCATCGCCGTGGCATATAACATTGTCGCGTGGAGCTTTCGAAGCAAATCTAACCACTTTCTTTCTTCCGTTTGGTGCATGGGCATTTTTAAAAGGAATAGAGAAACCACGCTGGATGCTGGTATCAGCATTGTGCTTTGGCCTAAACATATACACCTACCATTCAGCGCGTCTCGTCACACCACTAATAATTGGGGGGCTTCTATGGTTTACAAAAGGAGAACTTAGTTTAAGGAAATATAAACTACCGGTTTTGGTATTCTCACTATTTTTTGTGGTGGCGTTGTGGACCACGTTCGCGGGAGCAGGTAGTAGGGGAGCTGATATCGCAATTTTCAACCCAACTGACAAGTGGTCAGCCGTTGCAGACAGACGCTACGAAGCAGTGCTCGGGGGGCTTCCAGACACACTCTCCAGAATCTTTTCGAATAAATTTATCTATACAACAAAACTTTTTGCGACAAACTATGTTCAGTATTTATCTCCTGAATTTCTATTTTTCCAAGGGGTCGGTGAATGGACATATGGTATGATCCCAGGTCGCGGAGTACTTTATCTTGCAGAAATCCCGTTTGTGCTGGTTGCATTGTGGTCATACCTCAAAAGGCGGGAAAAACCACTCTCATTTATTCTTTTGTGGATTCTTCTTGCCCCAATCCCCGCTGCCCTAACCAAAGGTCCGGGTTTTGCAGGAAATCGTTCAGCAGTAATGATGCCAGCAATACAGATATTGTCTGCTTATGGTGCACTCATATTGTGGAACACAACCAAATTGTGGAGGGGTAAAAAGAAATGGTGGTTGTATGGGTATGTGGCGGCATCGCTATTTTTAATTGGTTCATTCGCAGAGGATTATATTTATCATGCTCCAAAACATGCGGCAGACAGCATGCTGTACGGCAGAAAAGAGGCTGTTGAATATGTAGCATCAATAGAAGATCAATACAAAACAATTGTAATAAACCGCTCGCTCTCAGAACCCCAAATATATGTGGCTTTTTATAACAAATGGGATCCAGCCAATTACCAAAAAGAAACCAAAGATTGGTTGAGATATGAAGCGGCAGGGATGTCTTTCGTTGATCAACTAGGGAAATACCGTCTTGGAAAGTATGTATTTGGAAATACACACGAAACAGAAAATTTAGAGAAGCCCATCCTGTTAGTTGGGGGTGTCCGCGACATTCCTCAAAATGCTAAAATTGTAAAGGAAGTGAAATCGGTTGACGGCAGAGCCGTCATTTTTGTTGCCGGAAAATGAAAAAGATTAAATTATCAATTGTAATCCCCGTATATAACGAATCTAGAAATTTTAGACTTGGAGCCTTGGACAGCGTTGCAAAGTTTTTAAAGTCTCAAAAGTATGGCTGGGAAGCGATATTGGTAAACGACGGATCAACAGACGAAACCTTAACTCTTCTTGATAATTTTGCGAAAAAAAATCCTGGTTTTAAAGTTTTGGATATTCCTCATGGCGGAAAAGTTGTTGCAGTAACGGCTGGTGTTATGGAATCAGTTGGAGAAATAGTGTTATTTACCGATTTTGACCAATCAACACCAATTTCAGAGGCAACTAAATTTTTAGCCGAGTTTGAAAACGGCGCTGATGTTGTGATTGGAGAAAGGATAAAAAAAACGGGATGGTCTTTTTTCCAAAACTTAAGGAGCAAAACTTTTAATTTACTAAGCCAAGCAATCGTTTTGCCGGGAATTAAAGATACCCAATGTGGATTTAAAGCTTTTAGAAACAAAGTTGCAAAAGAACTTTTTACTAATTTAAAAACTACTCTACATACGGCAAAGGATGGCTATAAAGGAGCCTTTGATGTTGAAATCCTATTTTTGGCAAGAAGAAGAGGATATAAAATCGCAAGCGTTCCTGTAGTTTGGAATTATGTTGAGTCTGCACGGCTTGCAAAGCTTGAACCAATAAAGATGTTAAGAGACATTATTGCCCTGAGATTAAGTTATTTAAATCTGCATGTGGCACCACTTGCGCTTTTGTTTCTTCTGACAATTCCGGCTTGGACAAATACGGCAAAAGTAGGATATTTCCCAATGCATGATGATTTACAGTTTGCAAGACAACTTGTTATGGACAAATGTTTCAAAGACGGACAAATCCCTTGCAGGTGGTCAACGGATCTGGGCTATGGCTATGGCTACCCAATATTTAACTACTATCCGCCATTTCCGTATTACGCTGGACAAATCTTTAGAAGCCTGGGCTTCCAATATATTAACGTGATAAAAATTATGGTCATCTTAAACCTAGTGGTTTCAGGGTTTTTAATGTACCTTTTAGCACAAAGTTTTTGGGGCAGATGGGGAGGGTTAATATCCGGCCTTCTTTTTGTTTATGCACCATATCACGCTGTTGATATCTATGCCCGGGGAGCTATGAACGAAGCGTGGGCGATAGCTTTTTTCCCGGGAGTGTTTTGGGCGCTATATAGGCTGATTGAAAAAAACGAATGGAAATATGTATTTCCCCTAACGCTTTTTTCAGCATTAATTATGTTGTCTCACAACCTAATGCTAATGCTGTTTGCGCCAATTGCCCTATCTTGGGCATTATTTTGGATTTTTAAGTTCAAAAACTTCAAAGCAATCCCAAAATTGATAATTAGTGGAGTTTGGACTTTTGGTCTTGCAGCTTTCTTTACACTCCCTGTAATTTTTGAGCAAAAATACGCACATGTTGAAACCTTAATTATTGGCTATTTTAATTATCTTGCACATTTTGCAAACCTAGAGCAACTATTTATAAGCCGATTTTGGGGTTACGAGGATTCACGCTATGGTCCAGTTGATGGTTTGAGTTTTCAAATAGGACACATTCACTGGATTTTAGCATCATTAAGCTTTTTTACTTCATTTTCTCTTGCCAAAAAGAAGCCTCATATTTCACTCATTATATTACTAACGACCCTGGCTTCTTTGTTTTATGCATTCCTGGCCCACGAAAGATCTTCGTTTATTTGGTCCATTTTTACACCAATACAATTTTTGCAATTCCCCTGGAGAACCCTGTCAATTGTAATCTTCGGAACCGCATTTGTTGGTGGAAGTATTGTTTTATTGGCCTCAGGATTGGGAGATAAAATAAAGCTCCTATGTTTTTCTGCAGTCATAGTACTAACCCTGGTTTTTTATAAAGACTATTTTCAATGGAAAAGCTACTGGCCTTGGGTAAATGATGAACACAAGATGACCGGGGAATTATGGAAGTTGCAGACAACCGCTGGAATTTTTGATTATCTACCTGTATGGGCACCGTTTCCACCAGCAAATCCTCCAAATGGAAATGCAGAAATTATAGAAGGGGCGGGCAATGTCGAAACAATCTCTAAAAATAGCGTTAAGCAAGAATATCAAGTGGATTCTTCCAAAGAGTCAGTTTTTCAAATTAACACATTCTACTTTCCTGGGTGGAAATATTTTGTAAACAATAAAGAGGTACAGGTTAATCCAAAAGACGATGCTGAGCTTGGCAGGCCGAGAATTAAACTCGCAAGCGGACAAAGCAAGGTTTTGGCCATATTTACCAGGACTCCAACAAGACTAATAGGGGACCTAATTTCACTCGTTTCTTGGGCTTTGTTTGCTGTACTAACTTTGTACACCCTCTTCAAAAATAGATTGGTTAAAGCCAAAGCTAAATTGTGATACTCTGGTATTAATGAAAAAACTAATTCCATGGCTGCTATTGGGTCTAATATTAAGACTTATTATTATTCCTACAACTTTGCATCCTGATATAAGAGGATATAACTTAGGCGCAGACCTAATTTCAAAAGGACATGTTTTGGATTTCTATGATTATTTATCCCAACAAGATACAAATGACCCTTTAGTTAAATTGTACGGAAAAGATCTTTTTATATACCCTCCAATAGCTTATCTTTACCCGTCAGTTTTTATGAAATTACTCTCTGGGCTTTACCCACATGACTTATTTAATACTTTAATTTACGACATGTGGAAAACAATTGGTAATCCACAATTACCACTTTTGCTTTACCTTTTAAAACTTCCCTATCTATTGCCGGATCTTCTTATAGTCTACTTTTTGGGTAAACTTTTTGAAAACAAAAATCAAAAACTCCTTGCTCAAATTTTCTGGTTGTTAAATCCAGTTGTTATATATGGAACTTACATGATTTCGCAATTCGACGTACTGCTTGCACTCTCAATCGTTTTATGTTTAGTTCTTGCTAAAAGCAAAAAGTTTTTACTCGCCGCAGTTGTGTTAGCCCTTGGCGCAACAGTAAAACAATTCGTATTTGTTCTTCTTCCCATACTTGCATTTTATACACCAGGATCTTTTTGGAAAAGATTGAGTGTGTTTTTGGTCGGAGCCGCGACCTATATTGCAGTGCTCCTGCCTTATTTGCCTTCGGCAGGTTTTAGGCATTATGCATTGCTTGCTTCACAGTCAGATAAAATATTCTTTGCAAAAATTCCCATCTCTGGCGGTGCTTTTCTTCCCTTATTTCTCGTAGGACTTTTTATAATTTATTGGTGCTGTCTTTACTTTACTAAAAAATACACGCTATGGCAGTGGTTTATACTTCCACTTTTGCTTTTTTACAGTTTTGTTCACTTTCACCCACAATGGTTTGTCTGGATTACTCCGCTTTTGGTAATACTTTTAGTTAGACTTGGCAGGAAGTCATATTTGCCCGTGGCAGTACTAATTGCTTGTTTTGTTGGAATCGTTTTATTGTTTGAACCGTCATTAAATACTGGGCTTTTTTCTCCAGTTAACGCTCCGTGGGGTCGAGATTTCTCCCTTGTACCGATACTTTCAAAAATTTTTCCAGAAATTACATTAAGGAGTATTTTCTTTGGACTATTTGCTTCCACTGCTGCGTTCATTTCCATTTTGACATTGAAG
Organism: uncultured Gammaproteobacteria bacterium; assembly: GCA_964366515.1. Classification (GTDB taxonomy): domain Bacteria; phylum Patescibacteriota; class Microgenomatia; order UBA8517; family UBA10165; genus 2-12-FULL-44-25. The sequence goes on along the minus strand of CAYIUF010000004.1, from coordinate 34,448 downwards.
TCGACTCGTCATAACAAATTCAAGGAAACCGCGAATTCTTAATTCGCGGAGGAATTGAACTTGATATGTCGTTCTCTCTCAGGAGTGAAACCGCGGACTAAAGGCCGTGGAGAACGTCATGAAAATCAGTAAAGACAAAATATTAATTCTTCTTGTTTGTGTTTTGGCTATTCCAACTTTTTTTAGAATGCTTCGTCCTGGGATTTATTCAATGCAGGATCCTCACGTATTTAGACTTTATGAATTTGATAAATGTATTAAAGATTTCCAGATCCCATGTAGATGGTCTCCTGATTCTGCGCATGGCTATGGCGAACCTTTATTCAACTTCTACACACGTGTGCCGTTTATTGTGGGGGAAGCATTTCATCTAATTGGTTTTCAAATAATCGATTCTACAAAAATTGCGTTTGCACTGTCTCTCGTTTTTTCCGCGATTACAATGTTCACCTTAGGAAAGTATCTATGGAAAAACAACAACTCAGCTCTACTTAGCGCCATACTATACATATACGCTCCGTACAGGGCACTAGATGTCTGGGTCAGGGCAGCACTTCCGGAGGCTTGGGCTTTCGTTTTTTTTCCTTTAATAATCCTCTTTGCCCTCAAATTTATGGATGGAGGCAAGAAAATTAACCTTTTTTACCTATCTCTCTGCCTATCCATGTTAATTCTCACGCATAATTTATCTCTTTTTATGTTTATACCTACTTTAGCTATTTTTTTAGCATTTAAAATATTTGAAAGTAAAAGTTACAAGAGGATTTTTCCGATGGCAATCTCCGCAATTGGTGCCGTTGCCCTATCTTCTTATTATTTACTACCAGTTATTTTTGAGACAAAGTTTATCAATCTCGACTCCACAATCCAAGGTTACTTTGACTTCAGAGGGCATTTTGCAGGGTTTTCCCAACTTTTATTTTCCCGCTATTGGGGTTACGGAGCCTCGCTGTTTGGGCCAGATGACAGACTGAGTCTTTCGGTGGGGCAAGTTCAATGGATAATACCAATACTCGGCATCATATTATTGACCTTTTCCAAAAAAAGCGAAGTAAAAGATGCGGTAGTATTAACTATTCTTGGATGGTTCGCACTTTTTCTAACACACAATAAATCTGCGCAAGTTTGGGAGCATATCAAGCCTATGTGGTATTTGCAATTTCCGTGGCGTTTTCTCTCTATTGCCACGTTCTGTTTTTCTTTGGCTGGAGGAGCAATGGCACTCGTCTTTGCCCGATTTAAATACATAACATGGGTAATTTTGGGAGTTGTAATTGCAACAAACTTATCTTTTTTTAGAGAAGACCTGTGGTTTAAAATTTCAGACAAAGAACAGTTTTCAGGTGCAAAATGGGAAGAACAGCAAGCGTCTTCAATTGGAGACTATTGGCCTGTGTTTGCAAAAACTATACCTGTATTGCAAGCTACGAAAAATGCTCTTTCTGATGAAGGGTTTGTGGGCAAGGAAATCGGAAAAACAACAAACAAAGCCTCATATATAGTTAATCTTGATAAAGAATCCGAAGTCCAATTTCCAATTGCATACTTCCCTGGGTGGATTGCAAGCGTCAACAGCAATAGAACAAACACATACCCGACAGGCGAATTTGGCCTTGTTACTGCAAAGCTCCCCGAAGGTGAAAATCAAAATATCGTTTTAAACTTTACAAATACACCAATAAGGACAACTGGAAACCTAATAAGTTTGGTTTCGATCGCAGTGTTTGGACTATTATTTAAAAAACATGCTTAAAAAGTTACTGCCTATCTTGTTGATATGCGCTTTTGGATTTTTATTGCGCATATATCAAATAGATAAAGTTCCACCAAGTTTGAATTGGGATGAGGTTAGCCACGGATATAACGCCTACTCAATTTTAAAGACCGGAAAAGATGAGTGGGGGAAAAATTTTCCAATATCAAACTTTCGCGCATACGGAGACTATCCACTCCCTCTTAATCTTTATGTAACCCTGCCTTTTATAAAACTTCTCGGATTAAATGAATTCGCAATAAGATTCCCACACGCTTTGCTTGGGACGATAACTATTTTATCCTCATACTTTCTCTTTTTAGGAATTACTAAAAACAAGAAGCTTAGCATATTCGGAGCATTTCTTGTAGCCATTGATCCTTGGCACTTGTTTACTTCAAGATTTGTCCTGCAATCAAATCTATCAGTTGCACTCCTTACAGCATCAGCCGCATTTTTCGTAAACGGTATTAACACCAAGAAAAAATACTTGTTGCCTGTCGCATTCACCCTTCTGGGCTTAACTTTATTTTCATACCACTCAACAAGAATCTTTGCTCCGATACTGCTAGTCGCAATTGCGATTATTTATAGACAGAAACTTTTAGAACACTTCAAGTCAAAGACAGGAATCATTTCAGCGGTTTTGATTTTGCTATTTTTTGCACCACTACCCGTGCTTTTGAATAATCCTGAAGCAAGAGCCAGGGCTAACTGGATTTTCTTAGTCGACAAGGGAGCTATTGCTAAGATTGAGGAACAAAGAAACCAGTCGACTCTTACTCCTATTGCAACAAAGCTCCTATACAACCGGCCTGTCTTTTTTGCACAGAAGTTTGCATCAAATTATTTAGGATACTTCTCTCCTCAGTATTTATTTCTAAAGGGGGGGACGCAATATCAATTCAGTATTCCTGACAATGGAGTGCTTTATTCTGCATACCTGCCATTTTTCTACTTAGGATTATTCATCTTAATAAAACGCGCAAAGAACAATAAAAACTACCAATTTGTCTTAGCATGGTTATTGATGGCCCCAATTGCTGCAAGCGTAACACAAGAAAAATATGCAGTTTTGCGCTCAACTGCTATGTTGCCCATTCCCGAATTGTTAACTGTTTTGGGTGGGTACAAGATATTTGAAATCATCCAAGCAAGGAAAGCGTGGTTGTCTAAATCTTTAGCCATTGGATTTGCAGCGCTTCTTCTTTTTCAAGTATCTGCATATTTAAAGAACATGTTTTTTGTATACCCGGTTGCCTATTCACAAGATTGGCAATACGGGTACAAAGAGGTAGTTACCTATATAAAGACTAATTACCAAAAGTATGACAAGATAATAATTACCAAAAAGTACGGTGAGCCTCATGAATTTTTGCTTTTCTTTTGGCCTTGGGATCCAGCAAGCTATGAAAATGACCCAAACCTTGTGAGATTCGCACAATCTGAATGGTTCTGGGTTGATAGATTCGACAAGTTTTATTTTATGAACGATTGGGATATACCAAAAGAGACGAACAAGTCTTGGAAGTTAGAAAGTGGAGGAACGATTTCTGTTATACCCAAGAAAACACTGCTCATAACCTCGCCAGGAAGCCATCCACCAGACTGGAATTTACTCGAGAAAGTAGATTTTCTTGATGGTAAACCCGCATTTGAAATACTGGAGAAGATGTAATGGTAAATTTTATGCTTAAAAACAAACTGCTACTGGCTGCCTTAATTGTCGGAGCCCTACTTCGGTTGTGGCATCTAAACTCCAATCCGCCACATCTGAACAGTGACGAGGCAGCGCTTGGGTATAACGCCTACTCTATTTTAACCACGGCAAGAGACGAGCATGGGTCTTTTTTGCCAGTAATTTTCAAATCTTTTGGCGATTGGAAGCCCGGACTTTATGTATATCTGACTGTCCCGTTTGTTGCAATCATGGGATTAAATGAATGGGCTGTTAGACTTCCAAGCGCCATATCAGGAATCTTGGCTATATGGCTACTATATCTAGTAGTCCTGAAGCTGTTTAAAGACAAGAATATGGCCTCGATATCTGCCCTTGTGCTTGCTCTGACACCATGGCATATACACTTCTCGCGAGGTGCTTGGGAAGCAAATGTTGCCCTAACTTTAATTCTTGCAGGCATTTATTACTTTCTAGAATTTGTAGAAGGAAAGAGGAACAAACTTATTTTCTCTGTACTATTTTTCGCCCTAACATTCTGGACTTATCAGGGCGCAAAACTCTCCACCGCTCTAGTTGTGCTATCACTTATAGCCTGCAACTTGAAGGTAGTTCTTAAAAACAAAGAACATGTAGCAAAAGCCGCAGTGTTCGGGTTGATAATCACCCTACCAATATTCTTAAGTTTCTTCCAAGGCAAAGCCGGGCGGCTAGAAGTATTTAGTGTTTTTTCCTACGTTAGACCCAAAGCGGCAATTGAAGAAATATTAAGACAAGACAAAAACGGCAATTTGGGGATTGAGTTTTATCTCTACCACACTGAACCCCTATCCTTTGTTCGAGGAATCTTGGGCAGGTGGCTAAACCATTATTCTGCAGACTTTTTGTTTTTTAAAGGGGACGAAAATCCACGCCATCATGCAACCGATACAGGCATGCTTTTACTGGTCCAGGCACCTCTCCTTGCACTTGGATTTTTGGGATTGTTCAAGTCTAAAAGAACTGGAGTCGCATTTATTCTCTTGTGGCTTATTCTTGCTCCCTTGCCAGCTTCGTTATCACGAGACTCATCACACGCGGTTAGAAGTTATCAGTTGGTTATTCCCATTTCTGTGTTAGCTGCATTTGGAGTACTGCAATTGGCTGAATTAATTAAAAAGTCAAAACTCAAACACACTATCTTATGCGCTCTAACATTCGGGTTAGCTGGCAACTATTTATACTACCTTGATCAATATCATGTCCATTATCCGGTACATGATTCTGGAGCATGGGCATATGGGTATAAGGAAGCTGTACAAGTTGTAACAAGAAGCGAAGACGAGTTTGACAATATTATTTTTCAGCCAAGCTATAACCAACCATATATATTTTTCCTGTTCCACCAAAAATACGACCCAAAAAGGTTTCAAGATGTCGCAAAGACGTCCTTTGAAGCAAGTCTTTATGGAGATGTAGGCAAGACCGCAAAACTTGGGAAAATCCAATTTCGAGACGCAACCGAGGGGGATATCCAAAAACCCAAAACCATGATTGTTTATGATCCAGAAACACCCCCCTTTCCCGCTATTTTTGATCTTAAAGATGCCCAGGCTCAAGATATAAAAAGGCTGAACGGAACAACAGCGTTTCGGGTTCTTAAAATTCAATGAAAAAAATAGTAATTGTCCTCATCATTATTCTTGCAACCGTACTTAGGTTTTATAAACTTGACTCACTTCCTGCACTAAACGCCGATGAGGCCGCAATAGTTTATAACGCGCACTCACTTTTGGAAACAGGCAAAGATGAACATTCAAATACGTGGCCAATTCATTTTCAATCGTTCAATGATTACAAACCCGGATTATATTTTTACTTGGTCATGCCATTTGTTAAAGTTTTCGGGCTCAACGAGTGGGCAGTACGGATACCTGGTGCGACATTGGGTGTGGGAACAGTGTTTTTGGTTTGGTTATTAGTTAAAGAACTTTTTCCAGACAAGAAATGGCTGCCCGAAATTTCTGCTATCTTTCTTGCAATCTCCCCTTGGCATCTTCATTTTTCAAGAGGTGGTTGGGAAGCAAATGCTGGAACGTTCTTTATGGCTTTGGGCTTCTGGGGCTTCTTAAAATCTACAAAAAAACAAAAATGGCTGCTTGTGTCAGCAATTTCATGGATTGCAGCTTTATACACATATCACTCAGCACGGATTGTTGTTCCGCTGCTTGCATTAGGATTACTCATAAAGTTTCGCAAAGCTGTCCTTGGAAAAAATAAAAAAGTTTTTTTTGCAACTCTTGTAATGAGTTTGGTTTTAATTTTACCCCTAGCAAAAGATTTATTAGGTCCAGCAGGTATCTCTCGAGCTTCTGGCGTAGGACTATTGGCAGATTTAGGGCCAACAAGCAAGACCGACGAGCAGAGGGGAGAGCACGATAACCCTACAAGTCTTTCAACGAAGTTGTTGCACAACAAGGGGGTTAACTACGGCCTCGCGTTCGCAAGAAACTATATGGAACATTTCGACGGAAACTTTCTCTTTATTTCAGGAGACTTAATTCAGAGAAATAAAGTCCCAGAAATGGGGACAATGTATATGTTCGATTTAATTTTCTTAATTGCAGGCCTTCTTGCAATTGCAAAAAATGGGAAAGGTTGGTTTCCAATCTTGCTTTGGCTAGTGGTTGCCCCAATTCCTGCCGCATTAACCTTTCAATCCCCCCATGCTCTCCGCGCCCAAAATATGATAGTTCCTCTCACCGTCATAAGTGCATACGGGTTATGGAACATCGCGACATGGCTTCAACGTCTTAAGAACAACCACGGGCTATTTGTCATTTGTCATTTGTCATTTGTCATTTTTATCTTTTGGGACTTTACTCGCTATCTCCACAACTATTATGTACACATGCCAAAGACATATGACTATTCTTCTCAATACGGAGTCAAAGAACTTGTATTGTTTACGAAAGAACAAGCCAACAATAAACAGTTTTTGGTGACCACAAGATACGATCAGCCTTACATTCTGTTTTTGTTTTACTTGAAGTACCCACCAGACAAGTTCCAAGCCGAACATTCCTTAACCTCAAGGGACAAGTTTGGCTTCTCGACAGTTGAAAGCTTTGATCGATACTCGTTTGGACTAGACTCAGATTGGGAAACCACAATTGCCAAATACCCAAAATATACAATTGCAGGCTCGCCAGAGGAAGTGCCCGATGGAGCCAACGTCTCAAAGGAGATATACTTCCCAAGCGGGAGAACAGCCTTCAAGATTATGACGTTCTCCGCGGACTGAAAGTCCGCGGTTTCTCGCCGAAGCGAGAACGACATACCAGAATCCGATTCATCCCCGAGCTAGAAGCTCGCGGTTTTCTCGGGTTCTGTTATAGAAAATTAATATGACAAAAATAAAACTTTCAGTAGTTTTGGCAACGTATAACGAGGAAGAAAATATTAGAGATTGCCTTAGTTCTGTAAAAAATATAGCAGACGAAATAATCATTGTTGACGGGTCCTCAAAAGACCAAACTCGTGATATTTCAGAAAGTTTCGGAGCCAAAGTTGTAAAAACGCAAAATCATACAAATTTCCATATCAATAAACAGAAAGCAATTGAGAAGGCATCTGGAGAATGGATATTACAACTAGACGCGGACGAAAGAGTAACCCTCGGGCTTGCCAAAGAAATTAAACAAATTATCCGAATGTCCGACGCAGAAGTTGATAAACATCAGTCTGAACTGAAGAACAGAAAGTTGTTTTTGCGGCACCAGAAACTAGTAGAAATGCGAGACGGGAAAATGGGTTCTGAAACAGGCGAGTATGCAGCATTCTTCCTTCCACGCCTCAATTATTTTTTGGGCACCTATCTTAAATATGGCGGTGTTTATCCAGATGGTGTAATAAGGCTGATTAAACGCGGCAAAGCATATCTTCCGGCAAAAAGCGTTCATGAACAAATGGTTGTTCAAGGGAAAGTGGGATGGCTTGAGAGTAATTTACTCCACATTGACTCCCCAACCTTTGAAAGATATATAAAAAGAAATAGTCGATATATAGACCTTATTACGGGAGAACTTCGTCAGAATAAAGCAGGAAAAGATCCAGGCACTGGCTTAAATTATTTTATTTTCAAACCTATATATTGGTTTCTATTGACCCAAATACGACACAAAGGAATATTAGACGGATTTCCGGGGATTGTCTTTTCATTTTTTTCCGCTCTTCGTTTCCCAAGAGCATATTGGAGGTATATAACCCGGTGAAAGTTTACATCGACACATCACCTCTAACCTCAGGGCATAAAGTCCGTGGAGTAGGCTTTTATACAAAAGAACTTATTAAAGCTTTGGAAAAAGATAAAGGTGTTTTGTTAGTTAAGAGTCCCAAAGATGCAGACGTCATTCACTATCCATTTTTTGATCTATTTTTCCTGACTTTGTCCCCGGGGAGAAACAAGCCCACTGTTGTGACAGTACACGATGTAATCCCACTTCTGTATCCCAAACAGTATGCACCTGGATTTCGTGGAAAGGCAAAATTCCTTATTCAAAAAAAACGCCTCCAAAATGTAGATGCAATAATTACAGATTCTGAGACTTCAAGAAAAGATATTGTGAGGCTTCTTAATATTCCTCAAGAAAAAGTTTTCGTCACTCATCTTGCACCAGCTGAACACTTCAAGCAATTGAAAATTGGAAATTGGAAATTGGAAATTAAGAACCGCTATGGTCTTCCAGAGAGATTCGTCTTATATGTTGGTGACGTTAACGACAACAAAAATGTTCAGGGACTTGTAAATGCATTTGCTCATTTACCTGAAGAATTAAGACTAGTTTTAGTAGGCAAAGGCTTCGAAGAGTCTTCTCTCGAAGCAAAGAGCATTTTAGAACTAATAAAATACAAGGGTCTTGAAGCCAAGACCAAAGTTCTTGGATTTATTCCAGACGAAGATCTTGTGAAGATTTATAACTTAGCATCAGTCGTGTGCCTTCCTTCATTTTATGAAGGTTTTGGACTTCCTGTTTTAGAAGCACAACGTTGCGGAACACCTGTGGTCGCGTCCAAAGCACAATGCCTTGTCGAGATGTCTGGAGATTCAGCCGTTTTTATAAATCCACATGACACCAAAGAGATGGCAAACGCATTAAGAAGTGTGTTGGACAACAAAACCTTAAGAAGCAGGATCGTCAGAGCGGGGCTTGAAAATGCCAAAAGCTACTCATGGGGAAAAACCGCGAAAGAAACGATAGCAATTTACAACCGCCTGCTGTCGCAGTAAAAGTATATGCAGGTCTTTAGAAACAAACAATTCTTAGAAACTTTATTGCTCTTTGTTGCCTGGAGAATTTGGATAACTGTATTTGCCCTATTTGGAATCGTTTACATCGCTCCATACAGCAGAGATCTTTTTGGAGGTGGATTTAATAAATACTTGGGAAATCCGCTGTTTTGGGGCTGGGGAAATTTCGACGGAGAACATTACATCTCGATTGCGCAATACGGCTATAGAGACCTAGAACACTCCTTCTTTCCGCTATATCCTGCCTTAACACACGTCTTGGCCCCCGAAAAAAGCATGCAATACTTTGTTTTATCAGGAATTATTATCTCAAACTCTCTTTTCCTTGCCGCTCTTCTCGTTTTAAGAAAACTTGTAAGAGACGAGTTTGGGGACAAGGTTGCTCGTCTATCACTTGTATCTTTACTTGTTTTTCCAACATCGTTTTACTTCGGGGCAATCTACACCGAATCCCTATTTTTACTAATGGTCCTATTATCCTTTTACTTTGTGTCTCGCCAAAAATGGGTAATGTCAGGAATTTTCGCTGCGCTTACTCCATTAACAAGAATTCAAGGTGTATTGCTCCTGCCCTCTTTTTTACTGGAAGCGCTAAAAAAACGAACATTTAATGTTGTTGTGTTAACACCAATTATTTGTGTCGTTTTAGGTTTCGTCGGATACCTATTCTATCTTCACAACACAACTGGAAGCGCAATGTCTTTTTATACAGATCTAGAATCGTTCGGCGTCCAGCGCGAAGTGGGACGATTAATAACATTCCCCCAAGTCGTTTGGAGATACCTAAAGATACTCACAAGTCTTGATATTTGGACCCAGCAATATCTGATAACACTTACAGAATTTTTAACTGCCATCCTCGGTGTGTTATTACTTTTTGTGGGTTACGCGAAAAAAGTTAAGTGGTCATATCTTTTATTCGCAGTGCTTTCTCTCATACTCCCCACGCTATCAGGCAGTTTCAGTTCATTACCTCGCTATTTTCTTGTTATCTTCCCATACTTTATACTTCTTGGTGTACTGCTTGAAAAAACCGGAAAAAGTGCGAGAGTTATTATTTTTGGAGCCTCAGCAATCCTACTTGCTGTACAAACTGCCCTGTTTGTCACTGGTCACTGGGTTGGGTAAAGTATGATTACATATCTAAAAAACTACTGGAAAACAGCTATAGCCAACCCATTAATTGTTGGTAGTCTAGTCATGTTCCTGGGTACAAATATCCACAACGCGGGACAGCTTTTATACCACTATCTGGCGATAAATCTTTTAAGCAAAGCACATTATGGCGATTTGGCGGCGCTAATATCTATATTTGGACTACTTGCAATAGTCCAGCAATCGTTAGGACTTGCGATAGTAAAGTTTATAGCCTCCTCAAAAAACCAGGCAGAAGCAAACAATCTGGCAAAATGGATTTTATTTTGGAGCATTTGGATTGCCGGAGGGACAGCGGTACTGGTATTTATGCTCGCTCCTTTTCTAACAAAGTTTTTAAACATATCCCAACCTCTTGCCGTTTTTCTATTCGCACCAGTCATATTTATTGCATTTATCTCAAATAGCGGACGAGCGCTGCTGCAAGGATTCATAAAGTTCACACAATATTCAATTAGTATGATCATTGAAGTAGCAGTCAAAATTGCGATAACCGTAGCCTTAGTATATGCAGGCTACGAGCTGTTTGGGGCAGTCGTGGGGCTATTGGTTGGTAGTATTGTTGGACTTTCAATCGTTTGGTTCTCAGTCAAAGATAATCTTGCTGGAAATAAAAATCCAATGCCCAAGATTGGCCCGCTAATACGCTACTCATTGCCTGTTCTGGTTCAAAGCCTAGCTGTTACCTCAATGTATTCAATGGATATTATCTTGGTTAAGCATTTCTTCCGTCCAGAAACCGCAGGTGCATACGCAGCCCTTGCCAAATTCGGCACAATCGCTCTGTTTGCCGCATCCCCAATAACAAACGTAATGTTTCCATTAGTTGCAAAAAGACACTCACATGGGGAACCATACCACAAAATCTTTTACTTAAGTTTATTGTTTATAACAGCCATTTCTGGATTGGTTGTAGTGCTCTACGCCCTATTTGGCTCCGTTATCACAGATGTACTAACGCACGGAAAATATGTTCAAGAATCCTATCTTTTGTGGTGGTTTGGGCTATACATGCTTCTTCTGGGCGGGTCAATATTATTTACACAGTTTTATCTTTCCATAGGAAGGACCAAAGTTGTATGGTTGTTTGCAGCAGCTGCATTACTTCAAGTTTTACTTATATGGACATTTCATAAAACTCTCCTAGATGTTATACACGCCTCAACAATATCAGCAGCTTTACTGTTATGTGCCCTTTCCATATACTTTCCGTACCACGATAGGGGAAAAAAATGAAAACAGAACAAAGATTATCGGTAATCATCCCAGCCTACAAACAGGAGAAAACAATAAAGGCTGACTTGAGAAATATAGAAAGTACCCTCATTGAGGGACTTAAAGATTATGACTACGAAATTATATGTGTTGTAGACGGAAATCTTGACAAAACAGCCCAAGAAGCAAAAAAGGCAGGTTCTAAAAAAATTAAGGTTATTGGCTACGAGCAAAACCGCGGCAAAGGATACGCAGTAAGGTACGGCTTTGCTCACTCAAAAGGAAATCTGGTTTCATTCCTAGACGCGGGCATGGATATTAGCCCCAAGGGCATAATGATGCTTATGGCTCATATGGAGTGGTATAACGCAGACATTGTTGTTGGCTCGAAACGACACCCGGTGTCACAGGTTAATTATCCCATGCTCAGACACGTATTAAGTATCGGGTACCATGCGATTGTAAAAATACTGTTCGGTTTGTATATAACTGACACCCAAAGTGGAATAAAGTTATTCAAAAGAAATGTAGTTGAAGCAATTCTTCCAAGACTTCTTGTTAAAAGGTATGCAATGGACATAGAGATGCTCGCAGTTGCAAAATATCTAGGGTTTAGGCGAATTTACGAAGCGCCTATAGAAGTTACGTTTGACAAAACCAACAGTGGAATCACAAGCCGATCAGTTACCAACATGCTTTGGGACACACTAGCAGTATTTTATAGACTTAAGATACTCCATTACTACAATAGTAAAAACAAAAACAAATGGCTAACTGACCCCGACATAAAAAGCCTTGTCTCATGAATATACTTGTTTTTTCCTGGCGTGATCCTAAGCACCCTATGGCTGGTGGCGCCGAACAAGTAATGCATGAACACATGAAAGGGTGGGTCAAGGCAGGTCACAATGTAACTCTATTTTCGTCTTTTTTCAAAGGTGGAAGGGGGCAGGAGTCCCTCGATGGCGTAAAAATAATAAGGCATGGGTCTCAAATAATTGGAGTTCATATACTCGCATTTTTATGGTATTCATTTTCAAAACATGAAAACTTCGATCTTGTCGTTGACCAATTTCATGGAATCCCATTCTTTACTCCGCTTTTTGTTAGGAAACCAAAACTTGCGGTACTTCAAGAGGTTGCAAAAGAAGTGTGGCTTATAAACGATCTTCCACGGCCATTCAACATACTCGTTGGCTGGATAGGATACATAACTGAGCCTCTTGTATTTCTTTTCTACAAAAACATGATGTTCATGGTTGGATCCAACTCAGCAAGGGACGACCTAATAAAAATAGGAATACACCAAAGCCGCATAACAATAGTCCCACATGGTGTAATTACCCCTATGATTAAAAAGCATCCCCAAAAGGAGAAGAAAAAAACAGTTATATTTTTGGGAGCACTAACTCGCGATAAAGGAATTGAGGATGCACTCGCCTCCTTTTCCTTATTAAATAAAGAGAGGGACTATAATTTTTGGGTGGTAGGATCGGGTTCTCCAGAATATTTACAACACCTGTATAGGCTTGCCGAGAGACTTAAAATAAAAGATAAGGTTAAGCTGTTTGGTTTTGTCTCCCAAGAGAAAAAATTTGACCTGCTTGCAAGATCACACGTTCTCGTTAACCCGTCTGTGAGGGAAGGTTGGGGCCTTGTTAACATTGAGGCAAACGCAATGGGGACCCCGGTCGTAGCATACAAGTCTCAAGGATTGGTGGATTCAGTCAATGATGGAAAAAGTGGAATTCTTTGCGATACAAACAATCCCGAAAGCCTTGCCCGAAATACAGAAGGGCTGTTGTCTGACCCTAGAAAGTACAAAGACATTTCCCAAGGTGCTATTTCCTGGTCGAAAGAATTTTCGTGGGTAAAATCTAAAAAACTAAGTTTAGACATAATTGAAGCTCTGGTATGAAACAAAAAAAAACAATATCCTATATTCTGGTTACCTTACTCTTTGTAGTTTTGGTCTGGAAAATAATTGAAGGATTCGACCAAATAAAAAACATCCAGTGGAAGCTTGAGTATACAAACCTGATACCTTTGATGCTTGTTCTTCTCCCGGCACCGTTTGTAAACGCTCTTTCTTGGCACCTTATGACAAAATTCCTTGGTGGAAATATACGTTTTGAAGATAACTTCAAAATTTGGACATATTCAAACGCAGCCCGTTTCTTTCCTGGAAGTGTATGGCAATATGCAGGTCGAGTATATATGCTTTCCCAAAAGGGGATTAGTAAATCATTCACAACAACAGCGCTTTTGCTAGAGGCGGGGCTCAATGTAGCTGCGGGAAGCATAATCGCCTTACTCACAATAAATCTTAGTATTGTTGACCCACAAAAATTTTTTCTAAATTCCCACGTTTCTCCACCGCTGGTTATTGTATTGACATTGTTGGCAGTAGTAGCAATTGCCACTTTAGCAAAAAGTAAATTAGCCCAGCTTAAGAGCTCAATCAAAACTGCTTTGGATAAAGGTAGATCAAGACTTGTTAATGCAAACTTGCTGCTGCTTCCTCTAATCTGTTTAAGCGTCCTAACACAATTCATACTGGCCGGCCTTGCGCTTTTTTTTACTGCATCAATAGTCAATGCGACAGGAGCAACACAGCTTAATCCAGCCAATATCTTCCCATTTATAGGTATCTATTCAGCTTCATGGGTTATTGGATATTTGGCTTTTCTAGCCCCTTCAGGACTCGGAGTGCGCGAGGCTTCAATCACTGGTTTGCTAACAACATATGTCCCACTCGCAATTGCAGGTTTTATTGCAATACTGTTTCGCATTAGCTCACTTATAAGTGAAGCTTTGACCGTATTTATTGTGTTTGCAATGTCACAGAAAAAACCTCTTGAATAAACTCCCTGGCCTTGTATATACTTTAAAACCAGTGGGCCATACTATAAATTTTCTAAGAAGTCTTTCTGGACTGTTACTGTTTGTACTCTTAGCTCTCTGTTCACCTTCTTCAGTCGTGGCTAAGGAACCCGCAACGCCATCAGCACAGAGTACCGAAACAGTTGACTCATATGTTTTATTTTGGCCACTTTCTGTCGGAAGAACAGAAGGCGACAATCTTTACACACTAAAGCTCCTGAAAGAGAAAGTGAGTGGTTATTTTGTCTTTGGAGGTACAAACAAAGCAGACTATCTTGTGTTGCTTGGGGCAAAGCGAATTCTTGAAGGAGAAAAACTTATATCTGACGAGAAAATAGAACCAGCTAAGAAGACCATAAGTAGGGCTGGCACAAACTTTTCAAAAGCTTACGAGTCTATAAAAAGTGCAGAATCAAAAGGTAAGTTTGACAGTAAAAAAGTGAGAAGAGACAGGTTAGTTAACTCCAAAGCTTTGATCGACAAATTAAAGTTAAACTCACCCGCAGATCTTCACCAAGCATTAGATTCAACAAAAGATAAGGCACACAGAATTCTTAGCGACTATCTTCCTTAAGGGTAAAGAGTTGGAAGCGGGTCTTGTCCTGTTCGCAAGGATAATTTTTAGGGTAAACAACTTTTATATACTGAGCTTCGTCTCCTGGGAAGAGGACAACAAAGTCAGCATTATATCCAGCCACTTCACGTTCTGAGAAATTGCCGAGTCCCTCGTCTTTCGGTAAATAGCGAGCGTCATCGTCAGAAATATACACAGACGCACCGACGGCCTTTTCTTTACATGTGGCGTTAGGCAATAAAACTGTTAGAGTCTTCAGTGCCTTTCGTTCTTTGAGTTTAAAGACTGTTTCCTTTTTCTCATCCACTACAGACTCAGCTCTTTCAAATTGCTCAATCACACCCTGAGTATTATTTGAATACTCTTTGCTGTTCTTCCATATTCTAAGGATCGCAACATCATCAACTTTAATCTCATAGATAGGACGTAAAAAGTTATATAAGTACTGATATCTAAATGTATTTCTAAATAGATCTTGGCCTGTTACCATAAGCATTTGGTACTCCCCCTCTTGATTGAAACCACTTCGAGCTCCATTGGAAAAGAGAATGTCTTCTCGTAACGTTGCTCTGGAAATGTTCTGCGCATTACCTGATACCAAAGCCAGTGTAGCGTTAGGCTCCGCGTTCGCGTTTAACCAACGAACTCCCTGAAGTAATGCATTCCCGTAACTGTTACCGTGTCCTGGAAAATCGCTCTCAGCTGCTCCCTTTAACCCACCTATGAATGAGTTAAAGTAGACGTTCTGGTTAGGATGGATTTTTTGTAACTCAATAAGTATTGGTACAAAACCCAAGACAACAACTACGGATATAGTTGAGACGAGTACTTTACTGCTTAGCATTAATTTTTTAAACAACCGAGAAAAAGCTTTTACTAACAAGTCTCTTATAAAGAGCGCGCCAATACCGGCAATCATTGCCATTGGAGCAATATACTCCATAATTTGTCTCAAGCCACCATAAATGTTTGTCACAGAGAGAGTAACCCTCGTTATCGTGAAGTAGAAAAGTGTGAGCCAAAGTATAGTTACATAGTTGTTCTCTCTGAATCTAAACACTGCAACAACAGAACCTACGAGAAGTAGAGCTATTGATATTGGAGGCATCGTATAGAAAAAATACTGAAGTGTAGTAGTCTGAGTACATTTTAGAAACCAATGAAGCGAGAAATATGTATAACTACATGTTGCACCGCCAATATCTGTGTAGTAACGAATAACTTCATATAAACTCTTTGCAGGATCAATCCACAAAGCAGGCCAGCTAAAAAAGAAAAAAAAGAAGACTATCAGCGGATATGCAGCAAACGCTCCTAGTATTCGCTTTGGGTAGAGATTAAGAATACTTCCAAGAATTTTTCCAAACGATAATTTCTTAACAGTTGATAGTTTTTCTTTAAGTTGACTAAATGAGAACACAAGAAACCAGGGGAAAAGAACAAAAGGGGCAAAGACAAAATTTAACTTAGTACTAAATGATGCACCCCCGGCAAGGGCTGACAAGATAATATACTTTGCTTTTTTTTGAGTAACTCCTAACCAAAAGAAATATAACGCAATTACAAAAAAAGCAGCCATAGGTGGATCCTTTACATTCATGTGCTGTTCTGCAAAGAGTAGTGGAACCGTATATAGGGTTATAACAGCCACAATCGATGCAAAAGTACCAAAAGTTCTTTGAACCCAAAACATGACAGTCAAAGCAAGTAGAAATGTAACAACCACGCCATACAAATGGTACGACTCTAAATCCTCCATCCATCCTAATTGCTTATAGAACACGGCATTACTTGAGGCAATCATAATGTCGCTAAACGCTGGATGTCCGTAAGTACCCTTAGAGACCCAGCTATTAAAATCAATTAAGCGACTTTCATATTCGCTGACTCTAACTTTCCTGTGTCGGTCGCAAACCTCTCCAGTCTGAATATCGACTCTAGAATTCAGATTGCTAGCATTCTGGCAAAACATTGGGAGATCTTTGTAATCAGTCTTTCCGGTTAATATATATCGAAGATATGCCTGCCCTCTAGCAAAATGTACAGGGGAATCCCAGTTCATCCCGTAGTGATGTAAAGTGCCCACCGACACTAAAAAGAATATAAGTGGAACAAGAAGAAACCAAAAACGTTTTACCACAATAGAGTGTATCATTTTTCGAAAAGAATGTGCTAAAATCCTGTTTATGCTCGAGAAGTTTAAGCAAGCCGTATATTTTCAGCAGATTTCAAACTTTTCTAAAAAGTATGCAAATTCTAAGGAATATAAGAAGGCACTGAAAATCCTGATGGGCTGCTACGAGCGTGGAGGTGTAATTTATACAATGGGCTGTGGAGGGTCGGCATCAACTGCGACTCACTTTGCGGCAGACATTGCAAAGACAACAATCATTAGGAACAAAAAGAGATTTAAGGCAATGGGACTTGTTGACAACATTCCTTTGGTGAGTGCATGGACAAATGACAAAGGATGGGGAAGTGTCTTTTCCGGTCAACTCGAACCCTGGATTACTAAAAAAGATGTTCTCGTTGGATTCTCCGTGCACGGCGGCTCAGGCATTGGGGAAGCAGGTCCATGGTCTCAGAACCTGGTACAAGCAATGAGTCTTGCTAAAAAACGAAAAGCAAAAATAATTGGGTTCTCAGGGTTTGATGGGGGAGCAATGAAAAAGATGGCCGATGTGTGTCTGCTTGTCCCGACAAACTCCGAAGTCTATGGTACTGGACTTGTAGAGGGATTTCATGGTGTAATTGCCCACGGTCTAATTTTCGAACTAAAGGAAATTATCAAAAATGGCAGCAGAAAATAGTGCAAACAAGCCGGCAATAGCAGAGTACTTCGCCGATACGGCCCTTATGCCTGAACTTAAGAGGTTAATGGGTTTGGGAATATTCACAGGAATCACAACAAATCCAAGCATTATTGCAAGAGAAGCGGCAGGCTCAGACCCGAATGCTTACCTTCTTGAAATAGCATCTGCCTTCCCAGATGTTCCTGTAAGCTCTCAAATTCTTAAGGGTGAACTTCCAGATTTAATCAAAGC
This sequence comes from uncultured Gammaproteobacteria bacterium, assembly GCA_964366515.1. Lineage (GTDB taxonomy): Bacteria > Patescibacteriota > Microgenomatia > UBA8517 > UBA10165 > 2-12-FULL-44-25. Next base: position 16,856 of record CAYIUF010000004.1, on the reverse strand, counting down.
CGCAATAGAAACAGCAGCAATTAGCCCAAATGTGGTTGTTAAAATCCCCTCATACACTGATCTTCTGGGGACTCGGGGTACCGAAGACGGCAAGGCATTAGAGCTTATAGCAGCCCTTAAAGGACAAGAAATAAAAAAGAATGTGACGGCCCTAATGTCAGCAGAGCAAGCAGTATGTTATATGAAGGCAGGAGAACGGGTTGGTGAACCAATTCAATATGTATCGCTCTTTTTTAACAGAATGAAAGACGCTCAAGCAGATCCGCGTAGAGAAATTGAAAACACAAGAGACTTTATTGAAAGACACGGACTTACAACTGAGATTATTGTTGGGTCAATTAGAGCCAAAGAAGATATAAGAGAAGCTCAAATGTCTGGGGCACATATAATTACCATACCTCCAAAAGTTTTTTGGGAAAAGGTGCTTGCTCACCCTCAATCGAAAAGATTTATTGATGATGCACAACGCGATTACGAGGATGCCTTCAAAGCTGGTCCAACAAATAGTTAAAAATCTGCCAAAACCTTTGCCCCGTCAAAATCAAACTTAAAGAAAACTTCTTTCAAGCCCGCACTCTCCATAGCCCTTCTTAAATTCTTTTTATCCCCCGGACAACAAAACAACAGAAATCCTCCGCCACCAGCACCAATCAGCTTACCTCCAAGAGCTCCCGCATCAATACCCATCTCGTACCAGCGATTTATTTTTTCATTTGAAATCTTTCCAGAAAGTTTTAATTTGTGCTCCCAATGCATATTAAGTAGGATCCCAAATTTATTAATATCTCCTCTTTTGAGAGTCTTTGTTATTTCCTCACCAAGCTCTTTAATATAATGAAGACTATCAATAACTTTTTTGTCACCGTTTTGAGTTGATTTATTTTGAAGGTTTAACACCTCGCCTGCGGATCGCTTTATGCCCGTAAAGAAAAGAACCAAACTTCCTTCGAGGTCTTCAATGGTAGATCTTGATGAAATTGGCTGATCGACATCTACATGCCCCTTTTTATCAATTGTTAATTGGGTAATTCCCCCGAACGCTGCCATATACTGGTCTTGCTTACCAACTGGACTGTTCAAACGTTCAATCTCGATATGGCAGGCCTCCGCAGCAATTTTTCCAGCGGGCGCCTCTTCTTTTTTAAATGCATGGATTGCTTTTAGCATTGACACTAAGAAAGTTCCCGAAGAACCCATGCCAGTGCCTGCTGGGATATCAGCAATGAAAGAGAGTTCAATACCGCGTTTTATGCCTGTAAGAGCCAATGCCTCTTTAATTAATTGGTGTTTGACACGGGCAGTTGTCTTAACTGTTTCAGATTTTGAATACTTAAGCCGTATAAGGTCATCACTTACCGGGTGGTTTACAGTAGTTAAAATATATTTATCTATCGCAACGGAAATAAGCTTTCCGCCAAATTTTGAATAATAAGATGGAAGATCCGTTCCGCCTCCGCCTAAAGGTATTCTAAATGGAGCCCTTGTTATTATCATATAACATACCGATAGTATCACAAATTTTGTATGATACAATCACGATATGGAAAATACATTAAAAGGTAAAACAGCCATAGTTACCGGGGGATCGAGAGGGATAGGTTTTGCAATTACAAAAGAACTTCTAGACCAAGGTGTAACTAACGTGTTTATTTGCTCTCGCAGCAAAGAACAACTTGAAATCGCCGTGGACAGACTTAAAAGAGGTAGGGGGAAAGTCTATTCTTTAATAGCAGACGTTTCAAAGTTTAAGGATTGCCAAAAGCTTATCAACTTTGCATATTCAAAAACGGGGAGGATAGATGTGTTAGTCAACAACGCAGGAATTTACGGACCAGTGGGGCTGCTTGAAACAAATGACCCCGAAGGTTGGTTGGAAATACTAAAAATAAACATACTAGGGACTGTTCACTGCAGTAAGTTAGCCATTCCCTATATGAAAAGAAAAAAAGGTGGCAAGATTATTAATTTGTCAGGAGCAGGAGTCGGGGGACCAAAAGCTTTACCCCGGTTTGCGGGCTACTATACTTCAAAAGCCGCGATTGCTGCTTTTACAGAGACTTTAGCCCAAGAACTAGAGTCGGAAAACATCCAAGTTAACGCTATCGCACCTGGAGGCGTCGCCACAGATTTAAATCTTAATTTACTTAAACTAAAAAAGTCACAGTTAGGTGAGGACATGTATAAAATGGCCAAACTATTAAAACAAAAGGGAGGAACTCCTCCCGAACTTTCAGCAAAACTCGTAGCCTTTTTGGCTTCTAAAGAGTCAGATCATATTTCCGGTTGCATACTCAGCGCAAAATGGGATTCGATTGAACTGTTAAAAAAGGTAAAGCCACTTAATAAAAACCTCTACAGACTTCGAAGAATCGACGGTAAAAACTTTGTCGAGAAAAAACAATGAAAATCGGTACCGTAGGACTATGGCATTTAGGCTGTGTTTATAGTGCCTGTTTTGCAAAACAAGGCTTTAAAGTTGTTGGTTTCGATCCAGATAGTGAAGTTGTAGAAAATCTTAAGGAAAACAAACCTCCCCTATTTGAGCCGGGTCTTAAGGAGTTAATAAAAAAGCATAATGGAGAAAATCTTAACTTTACCAGTAACCCTCAACTGGCAATTTCCGATAAAGACTATGTGTTTGTTACGCTTGACACCCCTGTAAACAATCAGGACATTGTTTCCTTGGACTTATTCAACAATATCATTGAATTGGTAATAAAATACATAAGTCCTAAAACCACCCTCGTTATATCAAGTCAGATTCCGGTTGGTACTTCACGTGCAGTACAAAGAGAACTAAAGAAAACTGGAAAAAGAAACCAAGTACTTTATCTTCCGGAGAACTTGCGCCTGGGGCAGGCAATTAATATATTTCTGAAACCCGACAGGATCGTGTTGGGAGGAGATAACCCAAAAACCCGCAAAAAGTTTTTATCAGACTTTTCGTTTTTTGAGGCCCCGTTTCTGGAAATGGCGTTAGAGTCAGCCGAAATAGCCAAACACTCACTTAACTCATATCTTGCGTTGATGATTAGTTTTTGTAGCGAGATAAGTGATCTTTGTGAGGAATTAGGAGCCGATAGTCAAGATGTAATGAAAGCGCTAAAAACAGACAAGAGAGTAAGCGCCACAGCTCCTTTAAATCCAGGAATAGGATTTGCGGGGGGCACGCTAGGAAGAGACCTACAAACACTAAAAATGGTATCAAGAAAAATTAAATACTCGCCAAAAATAATTAACGCGGCCTACGCAGTAAATCAAGCAAGACTACCAAACTTAGTGAGAAAAATGACAAAAGTAATGGGATCAATAAAGGGTAAAAGACTCGGACTTCTAGGACTGACATATAAACCAGATACAGACACACTAAGAAGATCTCAGTCGATAGAGTTAGCAGCCCTGCTTAAGAAGACTGGAGCTGAAGTCAGAGCAATTGATCCAGCAATAAATCCTGGATCAAATCTTAAAAACCTTATTGTTTATAAAAACGACAATGAATTTTTTAAAGGCCTAGACGCATTAATTCTAATGACTGGTTGGGATGATTTTAAGAACCTAAGACCCACAAGCTTCTCCAAACTCATGAAAAGCAAAATAATTTTTGACGCAAGAAACTTTCTTGATAAAGAAGCTTACAAAAAACAGGGCTTTTTATACGTAGGTATAGGTAGAGGTTAATTTTAACTAGTTTTACTGGTGTAAATTTTTTCAATAATACCTATTATTTCCAAGCTTTCACTACCGGGACTTAATAACTTTTTCGGATCTTTTATCGCTTGCTTAAAGTTTTTCCACTCCTGAATCCAAGACTCGTCTGGCCCATCAAATTCGTATCTTTTCTCAATAGGTACTTTTCCTGGAATTCGTTTACCGAAGATAAGTGTCTCCTTCCCATACGAGCCACCCAAGCCGTTTACTTTAAGATATCCATCTTTGCCATAAACCTCAAAAACAAACTCATTTTTCCATTGAGTCCAACTCGTGTGAAAGCTCGCGGATGCGTCCCCAAGTTCTAGCAAAACAAAAGCGTTATCTTCAAGAGGACTAATTGGCCAGAACTTTGCCCCGAGTGAGGCTTGCACTTGTGTTACTTTCTTTTTTGAAAACCACAACATTAGGTCAAGCACATGACACCCTTGGTCTAGAAGTTCCCCTCCGCCAGATAAGGACTTTTTTGCCCTCCACTCTTTGTGATAATTAGGTCTTGCCCCATGGCCATAACTAGACTTAATAAACATGAGTTTTCCAATAGAGCCACTGTCTACCAGCTCATGTGCCTTTATGATAGCAGGATGAAACCTGTGGTTATACCCAGCCTTATATATCAACTTTTTTCTCTTTGCAACAGCTACGCATTTAGCAATCTCTTTTGTGTTTACCCCAAGGGGTTTCTCGCACAACACATGCTTCCCAGCTTTTAGTGCTTGTAAGCATAATGGCGCAAGATATTTATTTATCGTTGAAACGATTACGATATCGATTTCGCGGTTGGTTGCTATCTTCTTTGAGTCCGTGGTGTGTTCGCAGCCTAAGATCTTCGCCAAACTTCGTGCTTTTTGTTCATCTATGTCTGCCACTGCTAATATGCGGTCGTTTTTGAAGTTAGCAAGTGCTACTGCTCGCTTGTTACCGATTAGTCCAGCTCCAATGATTCCTACATTCATGAGCGTTTTGGTACTAGCTTTTGGATCATGACACTAGTCTTAAGAAGTGACTCAAATGTTCCGGTATCAGCCCAATAGTCAGTGCGTTTTTTGAGTCTAAGCAAACCTTTATCAATATATCTGCTATTCAGATCTGTTATCTCGAGTTCGCCCCGGGCTGAGGGGATAAGTTTTTCAATGTGATAATAAACATTTTTGTCGAATAAGTGAGGACCTGAGACTATCCAGTTGGTGGGTGGCTTTTTAGGCTTCTCTACAATTTTTATAAGCCTTTTTTCGTGATAATATGGCACTCCAAAACAATGAGGATCATATACCTTCCGCAAGAAAGACACTGCACCCTTTTCAAACTCACCAACCTCTTTCTTAAAGTTATTTACAAAAACATTATCTCCGGCAATTACAAATATACTTTCTTGTCTCGTGAATGGGCGCACACACTTTATTGCTCCAGCCATTCCGTTTAGTTTTTTCTGAATTACATACTTAACTTTGAGTTGGGAGCGGTGGGGGAATTGCTCAATTAACACTTTAATTTGCTCCTTGAACTCCCCAACTACTACTACGACTTCTGAAATTCCAGAGTCGAGAAGAGTTTGCAGAGGATAGTAAATCATCGGTTTGTCGTATATAGGCAGTACAAGTTTATTGCAAACTTTGGTGATGGGCGATAATCGAGTCCCTGCACCCGCAGCTAGTAATACACCTATCATAACTTGTTGACTTTTCTAATAATCCCAAGCTCGACCATCTTCTTAAAGCTTTCATGTGTACGATCTTCGATCTTTCCTAGACTTTCGACATATTCACGATACTGACTCATTGATTGTTCTAGGCTGACCATTGGCTTCCAGCCAAGTTTTCCAATAGCCTTAATGCTAGAAACGGTTGAGCGAGTGTCCCCTAAACGGAAGTGACCTGGAATTTCAGGTTCTAGCTTACTGTCAAATACCTTTAGCATAGTATTTGCGAATTCTAGGTTTGTATATGCCCTGCCTCCACCAACAAAATAAACCTTGTTGTTCGCGCGGTCATCTTCTAAAACGAGTACGTTTGCCCTTGCAACATCAAAAACGCTAATGTAGTCGCGAAGGCCAAGGCCATCCTCAAACAAAATAGGCCTCCTGTTGTTTAGAATTTGTTGAGCAAAAATTCTGGCTATTCCTGAATACGCGTTATAAATTGAGTTCCTTGGCCCTTGCACATAGGTATAACGCAAACAAACCGTGGGGATATTGTATTTCTTCCCTAAAACGTCAGCTAACAATTCGATTGTGTATTTCGAGACTCCGTAGGTTGTGATTGGTTTAGCAATGTCTTCTGTCATTAGAACATTCTTAGCAGGCTTTTTACACTTTGGACATTTAAGATCCCACTCGCCCTTTTGTAACTGTTCTACTGGCCGCTGCTCGGCCCAGAACTCTCCGTGGGTTTTGCATTTCCATTTCCCATCACCAGCTACAGACTGAGAGGATGCAAAAACGATTTTCTTAATAGGTAATTTGTGGGCGAGAATTAATTCAAATAAAAGTGCTGTACTTTCAGAGTTAGTATGGATAAAGCGGGAGAAGTCAGGCATATAGTCTTGGTATGCGGCGAGGTGGAAAACAGCGTCAACCCCTTTTAAGCTTCTAAGTAAATCCTTAGGATTTGTCACATCTCCTTTAACAAATTCAACTTCCCTAGGGAGATATTTTGGCTTACCTTTTGGGTGAACTCGTTCCTGAAGGTTGTCCAGGACTCGGACCTTATATCCCTTTTTAAGAAGAAGGTCAACAGTGTGAGATCCGATAAATCCAGCACCCCCTGTTACCAGCACCTTTTTGTATTTCACGAGGCTAATGGTAACATATATATTGCTGACAATGAAAAACTTAACAAAAAGACTGTGGGTTGTTTTTACGGAGGTTTTGGGCGGAACAATTATCCACCCGCAATTTACTGTAATAAAATTCCAGAGAGAAGCAGTGGAAGTTGCCAAAAAATACGCAAAAGGAAAACTTATCGATATCGGCTGTGGTCGAATGCCACATAAGGGAGAATTCGAACCTCTCGTAGATTCATATGTCGGAGTAGACCACCCGAAAGTTTCAAAACTTTACACCTCTGATAAACCCCCTGACGTGCTAGCAGATGCAAAAGAACTTCCCTTTCAAAATAACACTTTCGACACTGCACTCCTAATTCAAGTTCTAGAACATGTCGACTCTCCAGAAAAAGTTATAAAGGAAGCAGGGAGGGTGCTTAAGCCCGGGGGAGTGCTTATTGTCTCAGTGCCATTTCTATACCCACTCCACGATATGCCTTACGATTGGGGAAGATATACTAAAACAGCTCTAAAAAGTTTCGCAAGCGAGGCATCGCTCAACGTTGTTAAGTTAAAAGCACAAGGAGGTTTTTTTGAGTTCTGGCTGCAGCTTTTAAATACATTTCTAGTCAAGAGAATAAACGATATATTATTAAACGATTTTAAATTCACCTCACTCCTTTTGTTAATTCCATTAATTTTGTTTTCTATACCCGCAATCATGTTAAGCAATTTACTAATACTGATACTTAACGAGCTATCAAAAATATTCCCCAAATATCCAAATTACTTTCCTCTTGAATACTTAATTGTCGCAAAAAAGAAATCATGACAGCAAAAAAGATTAGAGTACTAGTTCTAACAAGCTCGTTCCCAAGACATAAGGAGGATTGGTGGCAACGGGCAGTCTTATCCATATATAGCAATATGGACTTGAAGAAGTATGATATTACGGTTCTTGCTCCAAGCGCACCTGGAGCAAAATCCTCAGAAACTCTTGAAGGAATAAAAGTAAAGAGGTTTACCTATTTTTTCCCTCCATCTTTGCAAATTCTAACTTCGGGTGAGGGTGTGCTTTATACTAGCAAAAAAAGAAAACTCCTAGGCGCAATTCAAGTAGTTACATTTGTATTGGCTGAGCTCTTATCGACATTAAGGCTTATGGCTTCGGGAAATTATGATCTAATCCACGCAAACTGGATTATTCCCCAAGGGCTTGTTGCAATAATCGCAAAGTTTATGTTTAGGAAGCCCGTCGTCATTACAGTTCATGGCACCGACATTTTTGCTGTCAAAAAGACGAACTTCATAAAAGGCTTCATCCTCAAATATTGTGACATTTGTACAGCAAACAGCTCGGCAACATATGAGGAAGTTCTAAAAGTGTATCCAAAAACAAATGCAGCAATAGTCCATATGGGAGTAGACATTAAAGAGTTTGATAAGAAGAACAAAGATCTCGACTGGAAAAAACAATTTGGGAATAATTCAAAGATAATTTTAGGCGTTGGCAGGCTCATTAAGTGGAAGGGGTTTGAATACCTAGTTCGTGCGTTGCCAAGAGTTTTAAAGAAATTTCCTGAAACAAGTCTTTTAATAGTCGGGAAAGGACCAGAAGAAGGAAACTTGAGAGAATTGGCAAAACATTTAGGGGTAGACAAAAACATGCAGCTCTTAGGGTCACTAGGCCCAGGCATGTTGCCCACAGTTTATGCTTCCGCAGATGTTGTTGTTTCTCCATCTATAACTATCCCAGAAACAGGAGAAAGAGAAGGGCAAGGGAATGTTGTTTTAGAGGCGAGGGCCTCTGGAACTCCAGTTGTGGCAAGCAGATCGGGTGGGCTGGTAGATTCTGTGGATGGAAAGACAAATGGCCTCTTATTTGAAGAAAAAGACTATAAAGCACTTGCAAGGAATATAATTTCCATCTTTTCGGATAACACACTAAGAGAAAAACTATCGAAAAATGGTTTAGAACTGATACGAGAAAAATATCCTTGGAAAAAAACCAGCGCAAGATTTGGAAAAATATATGAAGATCTTGCAAATTAATCGAAACTTACTTCTTTCAATTCTCGTTTCCATATCGTTCTTGGTAATAGCCTTATTTACGTTAAAAGATTATGGCATTAACTGGGATGCAGCAAGCCATCTTTCAAGAGGCCAAGCATTTCTTCATTACTACCTTACCGGAGACAAAGACCTTACTCGAGTAGAAAACTGGAATTTATATACAAAGAAAGAGAAGGATGTTCAAGCAAAGACTGCCAATAATGAAGCGCCAAGACATAGGTTATATTTTCAAAATCCAGACACAATACTTTTCAGCCCCGATATCCCCAGAAGTGAGTTACCGAGAATAAGCATCTTCCAATATCCTGATGAAATATTTCGAAACATAGAGCGTTATGATTTCGGACACCCGCATATAAGCGACGTTTTGGCTTCTGTATTTAACCGGATACTATATCAAAAGCTTGGAGTATTAAACGATATTGATTCGTACCGTATATATGGAGTTCTGTTAGCAAGTCTATTAGTAGGTTTAGTCTTTTGGTGGACCGCAAAATTATATGGACGGTTCGCTGGAGTTGTAGCCGCTTTATCGCTTTCAGTTTATCCACTTTTTTGGGCCGAATCACATTTTAATAACGAAAAGGATATCCCAGAAACTGTTTTTTGGAGTTTTATGTTGTTCTCAGCTTGGAAAGGGGTTACAACCAAGAGCTGGAAATGGCTTCTTGCCTCTGGCTTATTCTTTGGGCTCGCGTTAGGAACAAAGTTTAATATTTTGTTCTCGGTATTTGTTATCACGCCGTGGCTTGTTGTTTATTTAGCTAGCAAGAGCCCGAAAAATCTTTCCATTCGCACATTCCTCAAAAAAAACATAAAGATTGTAATTGCAGCGATTGTTGCTCCAATCATTGGAATTTCTATTTTTCTTGGAACTTGGCCTGAGTTTTGGTCCGATCCAGGATACAAGATTGCAAGAATCGTAGATTTCTATAAAACCATAGGTACGTCAGGTGGCTTTGACGAGCGTTTTATTGGTCCAATGGGAATAAACACTTACGCAATCCAATGGATCTTATATACAACCCCGCTTGCAATATTATTCATAGCAGCAATAGGAGTTATATCAATTGCATTTAGAAAATTTGACGATAAAGACATGACACCCTTACTTTTCTTACTTTGGCTAATAGTTCCGGTAGCACGAGTAACCTGGCCCGGTACAAATATTTACGGTGGAGTTAGACAAATCATGGAGTACATACCCGCTCTTGCAATATTTGTAGGAATTGGAGCAAAACAAATAGTCATATGGGTTTATGGTTATGCGATTAAACTGAGTAAACCGCACAATCATCTCGCCATTTGGGCACCTCAGTTTCTTATACTGCTCCTATTTGTCCCTATTGTAGTCAAACTTATTGAAATCCATCCTAACGAAAATGTCTACTTTAACTCTCTTGCAGGTGGCCTGAAAGGCGCCAAAGACCGCAACATTCCTGGCTGGGGTGTAACTTTTGGAGCTCCATATAGAGAGGCGATCCAGTGGATCAACAAGAATGCTGAACCTGGCGCAACGTTGACCCTTGGTGTTGAAATCTTAAGCAATATTCCTGGCACCTTTATACGTCCAGATATAGATTATAAAATTAGCAGAAGCGGGTATCTTCAAAAGGGTGAATATGTGATCTCACTAAGATTCCATGGTACAGACAACCGCTCTTACTATGATACATACTTAGACAAACTGGTTATACCTGTATACGAAATAACAGTTGATAGTGTTCCAATCTTAAAGATTTGGAAAAATGACAAGGAACATCTTAGGCCAGAGTGGAGAGACGAGGACGTACAGAACGACTTAAAATATACAAAAAACGATGGAGCCGTGTCTTTTGATATTGGCAAGCCAGTAAAGCTGTCTCGCCTGGAAATAGAATATGATGATACTGGCTGTTCTGAGCTGGCGTGGGGGTATTTTATGGTCTCAAAAAATGGGCAACAGTGGGAAAGGATACCAGGTGTACTGCCTGAAGAGGCTAGTATTAAGATTCAGGGAACAGAGCCCGAAGCAGGAAAGCTTATAGAACCCTTTGTTGGACAAGCGGCACAGTATATAAATTTCTACCTATCTCCAGCAGACACATGCATGACACAAATAAAAAAAACAAAATTATACTATTTTAAATAGATTCTAACTCCTCACTTTCGTCCAACCACAACAATACCTAAACCGAAAGGAAGATTGATATGTGAAATAAGCATTGGCTCAATAGATAGTATTGATAAAAGCATAGTGTTGAGAAATCCACTCGACCTTACACCAGAAACAGTTTCTTTCTCCTCAATAATGGTCTCAATAAACTGTTTTACAATAGCAAGCGGCAACAGCACCATATTTACGTACGAAACCTTTTCCAGTTTAAATCCCGCTTTTAGAGTTTTATTTTTAACTTCACCCATCGAATACCGCTGTCTTGCATGCACATGTTTATCATGATTGAGACTCAACCATTTATTGGCAGATACCCTCAGGATTAAAACCCCACCAGGTTTTAGGACTCTATAGAACTCTCTTAAAGCATTTTTGTCATCAACCTTCTTATGGTAAAGAACATCCATAGACACAACAAGGTCAAACGTGCCAGCTCCAAAAGGAATCTTGTTTATTGAACCCTGCCTTGCTTGAACACCTCTTTTTTTTGAGAATCTAATCGCCTCAGGGCTTATATCGATCGCAGATACTTTTCCAAATTGGCCAAGTTTTTTTGCAAGCAGTCCAGTTCCGCACCCAGCGTCTAAAATCTGGGTTGCCATCCTTGGAGTCTTTAGGTACTTTTTTACAAAAGTGAGAATAATATGGTGGTTTGCAACATAAAAAAAATGCGACCCCTCATTTTTATAGATGTTCTCGTATTCAGAAAGTTGCATTAAGAGAATTTGTCCCAAACCATAAGCCTAAGCCACAATCTGGCAATATCTAAATAAGTTATAAGAATCCTGTCTAGTCTAAAAAATTGTGACTGCCCGTGTTTTCTGTCGTAATGATGTACGGAAACTTGCCTAAATATCCCGCCAGCCCGTTCAGCCTTCTTCACAAGTTCTATACAAATGGATCCGCTGTTTGATTTTAGGCGCAGACGATCAACGATGCTTTTCCTAATCAAGCGAAAATCGCAATCTACATCATATATAGGAAGCCAGAATAGCCAGCGACTAGTGAACTTATGTAGATTCCCTGCGATTACTCGGTATTCATCGTCTCCGCGCCTCATTTTAATACCGTTTACGAAATTTACATCAGATGTCATGAGTGACAATAGGAGCGGCAATTCCTTTACATCATACTGTGCATCACCATCTGTGTAAAAAACTAAACTTTTTTTCGCAGTGGCGAACCCACTTCTCAAGGCCCCTCCGTATCCGCGATTTTTCTTGTGAGTAACTACTTTTAGGTGTTTATATTTCTTTGATAAATCAGCCAACACCTCAGCGGAGTTATCAGGTGAACCATCGTTAACAACAATAACCTCATAATTTTTTGTAATTTTTCTTAATGTGTTCAAAGCATCAGTAACCAGACCGCCAATAGTCTTTGCGTCGTTGTAGCAGGGGAAAAATACGGAAATACTTGGGGCTCTTTTCATTCGATAACTTCTTTTATGGTCATTCTATGAACTGTCTTATGGTCATTCTATGACCTGCCTTATGTTGGCAGAGTAATCTATTTTTCCTCTTGAGGCAATAAGCATCTCTGCCAATAGACCAGTTGAAACAAACTGAACACCCACAATTATCAAAAGGACTCCAAGATATAAAAGAGGATGCCTCCCTTGGATGTTTCCTGTGGTTACACGCAAAAATGTTATATAGACTCCAATTAGAAATCCGAAGAAAAACGATGCTAATCCTAAGCTTCCAAAAAAATGTCCTGGTCGTTTTGTATAACTTGTCAAGAAATAAATTGTTAAAAGGTCTAAAAATCCCTTAATATTTCTCTCCCACCCAAATTTTGAAACACCATATTGTCTTGCCCGATGGTCAACTGGAATCTCAGCGACGCGATATGCTTGTTTGACAGCAAAAACAGGAATAAAACGATAAAGCTCTCCATAGAGATTCAAGCTCTTAACAACTTCAAGCCTGTAAGCCTTAAACCCACAATTTATATCATGCAACTTAACACCAGTAAGAAGTGGTGTTAAGAAATTATTCAAAATTCTAGAAGGTATAACCTTAACAGAGGGATCAAGCCTTTTTCTTTTCCAGCCAGTTACCAGATCATAACCCTTATCCAATTTCTCCAAGAAGTTAGGAATTTCAGAAGGGTTGTCCTGAAGATCTGCATCCATTGTAAAAACAATATCTCCTTGTGCCTTTTCAAACCCTGCTTGTAGGGCCGCAGACTTTCCAAAATTCCCGCGGAATCTAATAACTTTAACATTTCCATCTTTCTTGTGTATAGCCTTCATTTTCTCAAACGTGCCATCGGTTGAGCCATCGTCGACAAAAATTATCTCGTAAGACTTCTTCAAAGTTCGAACAACTGAAACAATCTCCCGGTAAAGTGCTTGTACAGACCCCTCCTCGTTTTTTGCTGGAATTACAAATGAGAGGTCAAGTTTAGTAGCCATACCGTAGATTTTACGCTAGAATTGAACCTAATGGCAAATCCTCTTGTTTCTTTTGTTATCACAACCAAGAATGAAGAGGAGGTTATCCGCGATCTTCTGGAAAGCATAAAAACCCAAACTTATAAAAATCACGAAACGATTCTTGTGGACAACAGCTCAACAGATAGTACCTGTGATATAGCAAGAGAATACACAAAACTTGTGTTTACAAAAGGCCCAGAGCGATCCGCACAGCGAAACCTCGGAGTTGAGAAGTCAAAGGGAGAGTTTGTGGTAATTTTAGACGCAGATATGCAGCTTGAGCCAAATATTGCAAAAGAGGCGGTAGGATTATTAAACAACAAAACTGTGGGTGCAGTTATAATTCCAGAACGGTCTTTCGGTAAAGGTTTTTGGACACAGTTTAAGGTGTTCGAGCGTGAGTTCTACGTTGGCGAAGATTCAATAGAAGCCGCGCGAGTTTTTAGGAAAACTTTATTCAACAAATTCGAGGGGTATGACCTTACCATTACCGGTCCTGAAGATTGGGATTTACCGGTCCGTATGAAAAAGGCAGGTGTAAAGATGGCGGCAACAAAATCGTATATCCTACACAATGAAAGGACATTTAATCCTTGGAAATCTGCAAAAAAGAAGTTTTACTATGCTTCCGGCGCTAGCGTTTACTGGAAGAGGCATCCAGAAAAAATAGCAACCCACGGAAATCTTCTCTTCCGCCCCGTTTTTCTAAAAAAGTGGAAAAAGCTAATTGCTCACCCTATACTGTCGGCAGGAATGATTTTTGTAAGATCTCTAGAAATGGCCGGAGCTTTTGCAGGGTTTGTTTACGGAAATTTTAGAAAATGAACTATATTCGAGGCAAAGAGATACTAGTTACAGGTGGAGGCGGTTTTTTGGGAACTCATGTGGTTGAGGCTCTAAAAAATCAAGGGGCCACCGGTGAAAATATCCAGGTCCCCCGTACTGCACAAGGACTCGATCTTCGGAAAGCTGACGATTGCGAAAGAGTTGTCAAGGGGATGAATTCTGTGATTCACCTTGCTGCAAACGTGGGGGGGATAGGCAAGAACCAAAGATTTCCTGGCACTTTGTTCTATGACAACCTTGCAATGGGTGTGCATATGATGGAGGAAGGACGTATTGCGGGAGTAGATAAATTTGTGGCGGTTGGAACAGTGTGCGCGTACCCCTCCGACACACAAGTTCCCTTTAGAGAAGAAGACTTGTGGAAGGGCTATCCTGAAGAGACAAATGCCCCCTACGGTCTTGCAAAAAAAATGCTTCTAGTGCAATCCCAGGCTTATCGTAAGCAGTATGGTTTCAATGCAATCTATCTCCTGCCTGTTAATCTTTATGGAGAAGGGGACAATTTTGATCCGGAAGACTCGCATGTTATCCCCGCTTTGATCCGCAAATTTCATGAAGCCCGAGTAAGCAACCTTCCCCAAGCAGAAGTGTGGGGCTCGGGCAAGCCCACAAGGGAATTTTTATATGTTAAAGATGCGGCAGAAGGCATTGTTTTAGCCTTGGAACACTATAATAAACCAGACCCTGTTAATTTGGGTTCTGCATTCGAGATATCAATTCGAGAGCTGGCTGAACTTATTGCCAAATTATCAAGATACAAGGGCAATATTGTATTCAACACCTCAAAACCCGACGGCCAACTGCGTAGGAAGTTAGATACCTCCCTCGCAGAAAACGAATTTGGATTTAAGTCCACAACTCCATTTGAAGACGGTTTGGCTACAACAATAGAATGGTATGAAAAAGAAATTGCTCCAAAAGCTCTCTAAAAAAAACATTTGTATCGCTTCTCATATTTTTTCCTCTGGCCCAGCCCTGGACCTAGAAGACTATTTGAAGGAAAAAATAAAAAGTCTATTCTTTGTAGGCCACCCATTTTCTTTCAGAAAAGACAAAAGGTCATTTTATCGATTGTATAAAAGTGGAGAGTTGACAAAAGAACATAAGGCAATTGAATGGGTACTTCCTGAAGTGCTTCTCTATTTAAAAGACGCGTTTTATACCATGCTTTGGGTCGGAACAAAAAAAGAAAAGACTGACTTATTTATAGGTTCTGACAATTTCACTGCGTTCCTTGGACTGCTTTTGAAAAAGTGGGGAAAAGTAAAGGATGTGGTTTTGTACACGATCGATTACTTACCGCAAAGATTTAAAAACCCTGTCTTAAATGGGCTTTATCACTATTTTGACAAAAAGTGTCTGGAAGAATGCAAAATTGTATGGAACGTTTCGCAAGTTATGGCAGGTGCAAGAGGAAAAGTGCTTCCGAATAGACCCAAAGGTTACACTCAACAGATAGTAGTGCCACTCGGATTATGGCTAAAGCGATTTCGTGTTGTGCCATTTAGTCAAAAGAAAAGATTCCAGCTTGTTTTTATGGGACACCTTCTAGAGAAACAAGGCATAGATATTGTGATTGAAGCATTCCCCAGGATCCTGAAACATGTTCCTCAAGCAAGGCTGGTAATAATTGGAACAGGTGAGTACGAGCAAAAACTAATAAAGTTGGTTTCTAAACTTAAATTACAAAACAAAGTTAGATTTACAGGATATATTGAGGACCACCAAGAGGTTGAAAAGATTTTGTCAGAAAGTATTCTTGCCATTGCAATGTACAAACCGGACGCAGGAAGTTTTACCAACTGGGCAGATCCAGCAAAAATAAAAAACTATTTAGGAGCCAGATTACCGGTTGTTTTAACTAATGTCCCACCTATAGCCCAAGATCTGCTTAAAAAGCAGTGTGGGATTATCTCGGAATATGACGAATACGACTTTGCCACGAAGGCAATCAATCTTTTGAAAGATACAAAAAAGCTCCAACAATTCTCAAAAAATGCTTATAACTACTCAAAACAATTCGACTGGGATAATGTTTTCGAAAAGGCACTTTCCGAATCAATCGAATAAACGCTACGGAATTTTTAAACTAGGCGCTTTTGTTCATAAAGATTAAGTTATTATGATTTTTGCCAACTTTCTTGTAACCAACTTTTGTGAACAAACTTTCTATAGCCATATCGCTTATTGGATTTGACTCTACACAAATCAAAGTTGGTCTATATTTCTTCCAGTCATTACTTTTCAGTACCTCAAAGTCATAACCTTCGACATCCACGCTTAAAAAATCTATATGTTTGTCATTACAGTAACCAGAAAAAATGTCGCTCAGTTTGCGTACGCTTATTTTAGATGTGCCAATTAACTTAAATCCCTCTTTTTTATAACCATTTGCAGCTTGACTTGAAAATGTTGAAAGAGTCTCAGGTTGAAATTTATAATATGTAAGTTTACCGATTTTGTTTGCTATCCCCAAGTTTAAGTTTATATCTCGAGGCCTATGCTTATAAAATCTAGTTATTTTCTTAGGATCTGGCTCGATATTAATGCCACTCCATCCGCGCAGGTAAAATCTCTTTGTATTACTAAGTCTTGTCGGATCGTATGCGCCGACATCGACATAAAACCCAACCTTTTTATTTCCAAGAATATCATCAATAAAAATATCCTCAGAGTTTTGACTATATGAGTTTTGCAATGGACCTCTTCCTATCATCCGCAATTCTCCTATCACGTTTTTCAAGAATAGCTTAGGCCCATAAATTTTCAAATAACCGTAGAGTTTGTTAACCATGACAAGGATTATTGCTCATGCCGACCCAATGATATACCATTTATAAAATCAAAACCAAGTGAAAAAAAACTTCTTAA
>CAYIUF010000003.1:18002-47975 GCA_964366515.1 uncultured Gammaproteobacteria bacterium | reverse complement strand
ACAATGTATGCACATTTAAGAATTATTCTATTAAGCTTTGAAGGAAAAAGAATTGAACAGCAAGCCCGCTCAGTATTGTCTTCAATCAGAGCTATCCAAAAAGACTACGACAAAGTTGGGGGAGTCTTGGGTACTTTAGGAAAACACGTCGGCAATGCATACAACACTATGTCTACATTGTCCTCAAACTTTGCCCAACTGGGACAAAAGATCACCTCAACTGGCCAGCTTGGAAAAGAAACAGTCGAGACTGTTGCTGAAATCACAGACGACCCGCCCTCTTTACTTAAAGACGCGTCTGTAATATCTTCTTGAAGTGTCTCCCGCACTCAATGTACCCACTAAGTTAAACAAAGACCAAAGACGAGCAGTCTCTTGGGGTGATGGGCCGCTTTTAATAATCGCTGGTGCTGGAACCGGGAAAACAACGGTCATAACAGAGAGAATAAAACATCTTCTTTTAGAAAAAGATATTCTCCCCCAACAAGTTCTTGCACTAACATTTACTGAAAAAGCCTCGCGCGAAATGGAGGAGAGGGTAGACATTGCGCTCCCGTACGGGTATTCCCAAATGTGGATTTCAACCTTCCACTCTTTTGGAGACAGGGTCTTAAGAAATGACGCAGCCAATATTGGTCTTGACACAAGATACAAACTATTAACTGAGGCTCAAGCCATAAGATTCATGAAAGCCCACCTCTTTGATTTTGAGCTGTCTTATTTTAGACCGCTCGGAAATCCCACAAAGTTTTTGTCAGGAATGTTTCAACATTTCTCTCGCCTGCAAGATGAAGACATATCCCCCACCCAATATCTAACGTGGGCCAAGGGTTTTGAAAAAAAGTCAGACGACCCCTTGGAATCTCAAAAATGGCTGGAACTGGCGCGCGCCTACTTGAAGTACGAAGAATTAAAAAGCCGAGAAGGAATGATGGACTTTTCAGACCTTATTTACAACACTCTAAAACTTTTCAGAGAAAGACCAAACGTGCTGAAAGCTTACCAAGACCAATTCAAATATATTCTCGTTGACGAATTCCAAGACACAAATATCGCACAAAATGAGTTAATAAAAATGCTCGCAGGGGAAAAAGCAAATCTAACAGTCGTGGCAGACGACGATCAATCAATCTATAAATGGAGAGGAGCAGCGGTTTCAAACGTTTTGCAATTTCATAAAAGTTATCCAAAGGCAAAAATCATAGCCCTAACCGAAAACTACAGATCAACCCAAAATGTTTTAGATACCGCGTACAGATTGATCCAACACAATAATCCAGACCGTCTAGAGGTTCAGGAAAAAATAGACAAAAAACTGGTTTCGGGAAGAGTCGAAAAAGGAAATCTCCCTAGTTTTATCCATACATCACGAGTTGAAAACGAAGCAGAGGAAGTTGCAAGAGAAATAATAAAACATGTTGAAGGTGGTGGAAGTTATTCTGATGTCGCAGTCTTAGTTCGCGCAAATAACCACTCAGAACCATTCACAAGAAGTTTTGAAAGACACAGCATCCCATTCCAATTTTTAGGACCCGGTCAACTTTTCAAAACCCCGGAAATCAAAGAACTATTCTCATATTTAAAGGTTCTAACAAACTACGAGGACTCTCAAAGCTTCTATAAAGTTCTAACAATGGAACATTTAGATATTTCTGCCCGCGATATAGCAACACTCCTAAACTATGCAAAAAAGTT
Source organism: uncultured Gammaproteobacteria bacterium (assembly GCA_964366515.1). Taxonomy (GTDB): domain Bacteria; phylum Patescibacteriota; class Microgenomatia; order UBA8517; family UBA10165; genus 2-12-FULL-44-25. The sequence continues at coordinate 46,280 of CAYIUF010000003.1, read as the reverse complement.
AAATATAAGTTTGTTTGAGGCGGGAGAATTAGCAAAAAGTGCCGGAGTCACAACTGAAAGCCAAGAGAAATTGAAACTCTTTATTGAAATGGTCAACCGCCATATGAAGTTGGCAAAAGAAAAAACTGCAGGACAAATACTTTACTACTTTTTAGAAGAATCAGGACTCCTGCAATTTACTCTTAACCCAAAAAATATAAAAGATGAAGCAAAAGCACAAAACATTTCAAAATTCTTTGACAAACTAAAAAACTTTGAAGGGCAAAATGAAGACGCATCAATTTATGCAGTTGTCGATTGGGTAGAGTTATCCCTAGACCTTGGAGAGTCGCCGCTGGCCTCTGACTTTGACTGGTCAGGAGAAAACGCAGTAAACATTTTAACAATCCATGCATCAAAAGGTTTAGAGTTCCCAGTCGTATTCGTTGTTAACCTGGTGGGCGAACGATTCCCGACGAGAGAAAGGCGAGAGCAAATCCCAATACCAGAAGAACTTATAAAAGAAGTTTTGCCCTCTGGAAATTACCACTTACAAGAAGAAAGGCGGCTTGCCTATGTCGCATTCACTCGCGCTAAGGACAAACTTTATCTTACAGCCGCAGATTATTATGGAGAAGCAAAAAGAGAGAAAAAACTTTCACCATTTATTGTGGAAGCATTGGGCGAGAATGCTCTCGAAACCGAAACTACAAGAGGCGAGCAGTTGTCCATATTAGACTTTGCATCACCAAGTGCATCTATCAAACTTCCCACCTCACCCATCCAGCCTCCCATGTCCCATATCCCACTTCCGGTAACGTATCTTTCATACTCCCAAATCGACACATTCAATTTCTGTCCCCTACATTACAAACTAAGATACATAACCAAGATCCCCACACCCCCAAGTGCACCTCTCAGTTTCGGAAACACATTACACAACACAATGCTGGATTACCATGAAGGTGGGAAAAATGGCGGAAGCCTTGAAGAAAGCGAACTCCTTAAAATCTATGAGAAAAACTGGATTCCCTACGGGTTTACAAGCAAAACCCATGAAGAAAAAACCCGCGAAAGAGGAAGAGAGTATCTAGGCCAATATCTTAAATCAGATCTCCATGATCCTGAAAACCTGCCCCTTGCCGTGGAACGCCCTTTCACTTTTCCTTTAGGAGACGGTCTAAAACTCGGCGGCAAAATCGACCGCATAGACAAGACCCCAGGTGGCATAGAAATTATTGATTACAAAACTTCAGATCTTGAGATAAAAGGTTTGCCTTCCGCAAAAGATCTAGACGGCGACCTCCAGCTGTCCTTCTATGCGTTAGCGTCCCATGCGCTAGCAAGCTGTCTTGTGAAAGACCCAATTTTCTCAAATGATCCAGAGAAAGTTACATTATCTTTATACTTTTTCAACAAAGGCGTTAGGGTCTCAACAACAAGAACCCTAAAACAACTCGAAAAAGCAAAAAAAGATATCTTAAAAGCAAAAGAAGAAATAGAAAACTCAGACTTCACCTGCTCCGGCGTTCCCTGGTGCAAGGAGTGCGAGTACAAGCTTTTTTGCGAAGTGAAATAGTCATCTCGCGCTAATATGTGGGATCTATATATTGCGCCAGCCTCGTTCCTGGTTTACACTTCCGTTGGACCCTAATAAGTTAAAGGAGAAATAGGTGACAGCGGCCGTAGTCGACATAGGGCGACGTCTCGAATACGAGGCAATGACAAAAAAGATCAAAGAAAGGTTTCCTCGCTGGCCTCAGATTCACGAAACCCTCGATGAAAGTTCTCCGCTAGTCAGCGTACTCCTTCGCGACCGAATAGCGGTGGGGAAAAAGAAGTTGACGCCGGAGTACATACTAGGCGAGCTTAAGAGTGGCAGGGTCTCGCAAGTCACACAAGAACTGGCAGACCTAGTTGCTCTGAAGGCAAGTCTCGAAGAGGTTGCCAGTTTTATAGACACACACGGTTACTCCTCGGTCTAACCCAAACCCCCAGCGGTTGTTCCAAACACCAAACATGTTTGCATCAGCCGCTCTTTTCATCTTGTAATTCTCCGCACTACCTAAAACGGAGAATCTTAAATGCCAAGAAAACCTAACAGAGGATTCTTGTAATAAACCAAAGTTGGGGGATACTCAACAACTTCCCCTCCAAACCCCTCTTTAAATTTAGTAAACCCGAGCCAAGTTTTTGTAGAAGGATATCGAGAATCATAAACTCCCTCAAAATCAAAAACCTTTTTCTTTCTTTTCTTTGCAAGTCCTATCGCCTCCCAAGCAAGAAGAGTTGGAGCAAACAATTGTTTTCCACCCTTCGTGGAACCGGCATACATATAAAAAGCAGCATCTTGCGAGTAGCAGACCAAAACACCGCCAAGAAGTTCATCGTCTTTGTATGCCATGAGTAAATCCGCATTACTTGTTTTGTTGAAAGCATCCCAAAGTGCTCTTATTTCTTTATCCTGAGAAAGCCACATACCTCGTTCTCTTGCTGACGATTTCCACATATCCGTGAACTCACCAATATCTGTGGAACTCTTAATTCCAACATGTCGCTCGGCAACCTTTATGTTGTACCTGGTCTTGGGTTTCATATTCTTTAGAAGTGTTTGTTCAATCAAAGTGAGATCTATATGAATTGTCTTTGCCGGCACAAATGAATTCTTGGCTTTCTTAAAACTATTTGCGATTTGCGCCGAGCCATTCGCGAGCGTGGGTTCTAGGTAAAAGGCACCCACACTGTTCTGTTTACAAAACTGTTTAACCTGTTGGGTGGTTGGAACCTCCTGTGGTCTCTGCAGTTTTGCAACACTACCAACCAACGGAACCCGTCTAACATAAACTTTGTCTTCGTTTAACTGAAGAGATCGCCATCCCAACGACTGCATATACTCGGCGTACTCGTGTGCTTGACGAAGGTCTATCATACGTAGTGAGATCATCTAAATGAGGGTTTAGGGAGGGGGAGTGGAAGTTTTAAAAATTTCCAGCGAATCCCTTCAGCTAGCCTATAAATTGGATAAAGTGTTTTATTGCAAACTAAATCCCATGTTCCAACAAACTCAACTATTTGAGGATTGTATCCTTCCTTAAATTTAGTAAAACCCCTGCCTTCTTCTTTACCCCAAAGATCAAACTTTTTTAGTTCTAGCTTCTTTCCAAAACGAATAGCTTCCCACATCATAAGATTAGCAGCCATAACATTTCTGTATTTCTCACTCGATGCTCCATACGGATAATAAAGCGTATCTTTCCAAACAAATAATATCCAGGAAATTAAAGTCTCCGCTTGGTACTTCGCCGTCAAGAGTCTTGCAATACCCTTTGTGTGCAAATGCTTCCACATTAATTTGTGATAACGCTCAGTATGAGCAAAAAAGTTTTGGCGTTTTGCTGTTTGTTCGGTTAAAGAGAGGTATTCGGCAAATGCGTCATCTGTGGTTTCTTCCACAACCTCAACTCCATGTCGGGTTGCAACACGAATATTGTACCGAGTCTTCGGATGGAAGCTTGCCAACAGTTCGTCCTCAGATTTTGTTAAATCAACAACAAAAGTTTCTTTTGTAAAAAATCTTCTTCCGGGAACACACCCATATTTCCTTAAAGTATCTATGACATTTGGCCTGCCCCGTACGGATGCTTGCATCTCGTACTGGGGCTCCATTCTAAAAAACAATATATCTTCTTTTTTCGCATAATCTTTTAGAAATGTGACCATTTCCTCCGAGGGAATGGAACTCTTTAGAAGCATTGCCAACTTGTGTTTTGTGTGAGGAAGTCTATGAACAGTCAACTGGTGTGCCTCAACCAAACTATTGCCAGAAAATAGTCCAATCCTAACAACTGTGTTTCCATTCTCTTTTCTAAATTCTCCCCACTCCCAGCTCTGAACGGGGTGAGTTGCCAACTTATTAAAAGCACTTATGAAGGTTTCATCTAATATTTTTACATCCATTTCTGTTTTATTAAAAATCGTCTGTTGACCTAAAGTCTGAAAAGCTGGTGTTCAAAAAAGGCGAGGTGTGTGTGTTCTCGATTAAGTGTTCCGGAATTTCAGATAAAAATCGAGATGGAAAACTTGTCCCAGATTGTCCAAAGATCATGCGTCTAGATGCAAAAGTTAAATAAAGCTGTTTTTTTGCCCGTGTTATTCCAACATATGCAAGCCGCCTTTCCTCCTCCAGCTCTTCCTGATTGGTTAGTGCTCGCGAGTGTGGAAATAAACCCTCCTCCAAACCAACAATAAATACAACTGGAAATTCCAACCCCTTTGCCCCGTGAGCCGTCATTAATGTGACCGCACTTTGGGAGGTCCCGCCTGCAACCAATCGCCCTTTTGAATTCTGTGCGGTTTCAACCAGGGCCACCTGTTCTAAGAAATCTACAAGCTTGGGGAATTCTTGTGCAACAGACCTTAACTCTTTAATGTTTTCAATTCTTGCTTGATCTTCTGGATCATCCTTGTCGTATAAATCCAAATACTTTGTAGATTCGACAACCGCATCCAAAACTTCCAAGGTCGTTCTCTCAGTTTTTAAGAGTTCTTCTCTTGACTCCTGGAATGCTAAAAATCTTCTTTTCCCCAAACTCCCTGCCCTTTTTGTGGAAACCGAGTCTTTCGGATTAACCAAAAGTCTAAGGTAGGAGATTACATCTTTAACTTCTCGCCTGTCATAAAATCTAACGCCGCCAATTAGCGTATATGGAATACCCTCATGCAAAAACGCCTCCTCTAAAGCGCGTGATTGGGCATTGATTCTGTATAAAACTGCAATGTCCGAGTATGGCTTGCCCGAAGTCACCATATCTCTGACCTGACCAACCACGTATGAGGCCTCATCCTGCTCAGTTCTTGCCTGGTAAAGTTTTATCCTGTCCCCGCCAGAGTTCTCTGTCCAAAGTTTTAAAATCGGATGTGTTGTATTTCTATTTATAACCCCATACGCAGCATCCAGTATTACTTGTGTTGATCTGTAGTTCTGATCCAGGTTAACAATTGTCATATCTGGAAAGTCACGCTCCAAATGGCTTATGTTTCTATAATTTGCCCCTCGGAATGAATATATTGATTGTGAAGAATCACCAACAACAGTTAAATTTTGTCCATTTGCCCAAGCAAGTTTGCGAACTATCTCATATTGCGCCTTATTTGTATCCTGCCATTCATCCACAAGAAGGTACTGATAAACTTTTGCAAATTGCGCAATGGTTGGTTTGTCAGAAAGCAGTCTCACCGTATAAACCAGCAAATCATCAAAATCCAAAGCGCTGTTATCGCGCAAAAGTCTTTGGTATTCCAAAAAAACCGCGGCGGCCCGCCTTTGCCAATCGCCGGCAGCTATCCCCGCATACTCAGACGCGCCAACAAGTTCGTTTTTAGCAGCCGATATAACACTCAACAGGGAGCCCGGTTTGTATGTCTTTCCTAAAGACAAACGCTCAACAACATCTTTAATTGCATCTAGAGAATCATTCGTGTCGTAAATTGAAAAATCAGGGCTCAAGCCAATAACACTCCCATACCGCCTCAAAACTCTTGCACAAAACGAATGAAAAGTTCCTGCAAACCCAGGTGTCTTGCCGATAAGTGCAACTACCCTATTTTTCATCTCCTGAGCACTTTTATTGGTAAAGGTCAAAAGTAAAATATTTTCGGGCGCAATCTCTTTTTCTTGAATGATCCACGCCGCCCTGTGTGTCAAAACCCTCGTTTTTCCAGATCCAGCTCCCGCCAAAACAAGAAGAGGCGTACCCCAATGGGTTACTGCTTCTTGTTGATTGGGGTTCAAGTGAGATAAAATCGGGGAGGCTTCAGACATGGTTCGATTGTATCACAAGCTTCGCGCACTCTACTGGCTTCCGCGTAGGCACAAAAAAACAACAATAATAGCCGGCTTTTTGCTGATTTTCACCCTTTGGCTTGCCCCCTTCTACAAGCATGCTCCTATATTCTTTACCCTCGTTCGTGGATTTACCCTTGGAAACATAGGCAGTCTTAAAAGCCAAAATGGCAGGACCAACTTTTTGATACTAGGTTTGGGAGGAGCAAGAAATGAACCCTCAAGCCTCACAGACACACAGCAATTTTTTTCATTTGATCACAAAAAAGACAACCCTCGCCATGTCTTAGTTTCAATTCCTCGAGACATTTGGCTCCCAGATTTGGGTGTTAAGGTAAACAACGCATACTCTTATGGAAACAGCGTCGAGGGGTCTGGAATTGATCTTACAAGAAATGCAGTTGGAGAAATCACAGGCCAAGAAGTAAATTACACAGTAATGATCGCTTTTGAGGGGTTCGTAAAACTAATCGATCTTCTAGGTGGAATAACAGTTGACGTAGACAGATCGTTTACAGACACCCAGTACCCAATAAAGGGTAAAGAAACCGACACCTGCGGCGGCGACTCCGAATTTAATTGCCGCTGGGAAACAATATCTTTCACAAGGGGCAGGAGGCACCTGGATGGTTCAACTGCTCTAAAATTTGTCAGATCTCGTCATGCAAGGGGAGATGAAGGGACAGATTTTGCAAGAGCAGCAAGACAACAAAAAGTTATGCTCGCAATAAAAAACGAAATTCTCTCGCCATCATTCTTTCTTAATCCGCAAAGAATTGAAAATACGCTAAGTCTTATTGGGGAAGTATTTGACTCTAATATTCCTCAAAAAGATTTAGGAGTCGTAGCAAGAGCTTTTCTAGAAACAAGAGGGGACAAGATTTATACAGAAAATATTCCAGCAATCGATCCAACAAATCCCGATGAGAATTTCAAGAAGGCGGCACTATTAACCCACCCGCCGGTCTCAAGTGTTTACAAAAACCAATGGGTACTTGTTCCAATTGGAGGAAGCTGGGAGCCAACGCAGAGCTGGATTGAATGTCTATTAAAAAGTGAAGACTGCCCTGTAGAAAACTTTGCCCCCAAATCTAATTAATTCTGTATATCTTCGTTCCGGAATCGGTAAATACTAATTCTCCCAGACTTTTAAACTTACTCTCATCAAGGGTTGGATATTTCTGCCGCTCAAGAGTCCCCACAAGAACATAATCAACTTTGTACTCTTGCAATAATTCCCTTGCTTTTTGTTTATCGGCAGTTGTGTAAATAATTGAAACATCCTTATCTCGCCTGCCAGGCCCCTCAAACGAACCCCGCCAGAGCCATTCATGTACTAGCCATCCCTGTATTGTTGGTAGCCCCGTGTAGCTTGAGACAACGCCAAAATCCGTGTAGCTGTCTCCAACAGCCTGAAGTACAACAGGTTGCCCGGGCAAAGTCGCCAAATACTTTATGGCTTCATGTTCTGATGGATACATGTCCTTAATCCAGGCAGCTCCATCAAGCGTGCGATATGCTCTTAATTTATTGTAGTAAGAACCAACTGCAAAATACGAATAACCAACTGCAATGACAAACAACGCGGTTACCGGAACAAGATAAAACAGCCGGCCCAAAATAACAGTCCTTGTTAGGTGCTTTTTCCCCGATACCACACACCAGAAAATATACGGGGCAACTATGCCAAACATCACAAATGCCTGGTATGTAAATTTAAAAACAGTATTTGCCCTTTGATAGTCATGAATGTAAATGTCCTTTACATAAATCACCTCGGGTACTAAAACTAAAACCCAAGAAAGAAGAAGCATGGCGCCAACAAGCCAAACAACCGCCGAAGAAGCGCGCTGTTTTGCTAAAAACACGATCCAAGATAAACTTGCAACAATAGGTATTCCCCAAAGAACCAAAAGCATCCAGGCTGGTGTGTGGAAATCTGCAAAACCAAGACCCCCAGAAATATTCTTAAAGGCAACCTGGAATGGGAGGTTAAAAGCAAAGCTTCCTAGAAATATGAGTACCGTTATAAACAAAGATTTCGAAAACGAAAGGACAGGGTTTTTCTTGTCCCAAAAGACCCCAAAGATGGCCAAGCCCAATAGAGCAGAATATATCGGCAAGTCCCAAGCGTTTGTGATGTAAAAAACTCCCAACAACCAAGAAAGAAAAAAAGCTCTTGGAATTGACAACGTTTTTTTAAGGACAGTGGAAAGAAGAGCAGACACAAATAACAAAACTGAAGGAAGGTTAATCAAATGGCCATGAAGGTCGGCAACCACAAAACTATAAATCGGAAATTCATGGATTGTATTATCTTGTGCACCAAACTGCTGGACAATAAACCTTGTTGCATCAGGATACCAATACTTTGAAAAGTCCAATCCATGCTTCCATATCCAATACAAAGGATGAAGGTTGCTTCCCAGAGTTACCAAAGCCGCGGTGACAAGCCCCAACAATATTCCGATCCACCCCTTTTTCTTAAATGTCGAAAAATACAAATTCAAACCAATCGAAAAAGAAGAAACAAAGGTAAGAGCAAACAGTGTTGCAATCATTAAGTTATAACTAATTTGTGAGGCAACTCCAGATAAACGTGTGAGGACTGCGGCAGTCAAATGCCCAAAGTAGTAATAGTTAATGTGTTCTCCAGAGAACCACATGTCAGTAGGGGGAAAATATGAAGATCGAAGTATGGAATTTACAAAACCAAAGTCCATCAACTTTTCCAAACCCCGAATTTCTGGCTGATAACCCCTTACGAACGCCCAGGAAACGAGCGCAATAAAAAACAATATTTCTTCAGAGATGATAAATCCCCAACTTGCCTTAAAAGCTGTTTTAAGTTTAGCTCTATTGTGTGAGGTCACAAATAGCGCCAACACCCCAAACATCCCCAACACCACCCAAGAGTTTTCATAAACGAAAGGAAAAATTTTTAAACTTCCCAACATCCAAACCACCCAAGATATTGCCAATATTCCCAATGTTTTCGAAAAGATATAGCCGCGATCAAGAAAATTCCTAAAAAAAAGAAGCGTGAAGGGCAAAAAAATAATCCCTATTTCAAAAAGAAGCATCCACCACCTAAGTATTATCAAAAAGTCTTGAGCCATCAGTTAAAGCATCTTTCTGTGGAGTAAATAGTCATATCGGTCTCGGGGTTATTGTAGACCCGGGCAAAGTTCTTTTCAAAAAACTCAGAATCTGTCTCCAAATCTTTTTGAGATGTTTGAACAACATAAGCGATATTGTGTTTATTTATCAAAGCACACGTATCGTGCAGGGATCTTCCAGAAAGCATAGTCCTTTGCTCGAGATCTCGAAGGTCCGTGTCATACCCCAGAGACCAAGAAAAGTAAGGCCAACCTAAAAATATTTTTCTACCCGCAATACTTGCGGGATTATAAATATATGAAGTATTCAAAAAGACAGAATCTTCGGGTGTGTTATTTTTTATCCAGGATATGTCGGGGCTTTTGGGATAATTGTCAATACTAATGGCGCTGTCATTTTTAACCGCGAAGAAATCAATTACCCCCGAAAGAGTAACGAGCAGTATCAGTGAAGTTGCAATAAGTTTTCCAAGAGCCCTCACTCTCCAAATTTTATAAATTGCGAATGCTGTAAATACATTTCCAACTGCCAAAAATACATTAAAAAACTTGTGGTTGCCTGCCATCTCTGAGGTAAATTGCACAAGATTGCCAACCAAAAAAAGCGGGAGAAACAAAAGTAGTACCCCACGAGGCTTCTTCTCAGAGAGTAAAAATCCCAAAGGAATCAAAAGAGATGATAATCCAAGATTCATAAACCAATAGCGTGCAAAAGAAGCAAGAGAAACAGGCGGCTCAGTCAAAAAGCCAATAACTACCGATGGAATAAAACTCGCAATTTGGCCAAGAAAGAGAATACGAGGTATCGAAAGAAAAACCCCCAAAAGTAATATTAAAAAGACTGTCTTTCTCAGGGCAGGGAACAGCAAAATTCCCATCCCCAAAACCAAAACGGCCATAACAAAAATACTTGAATGTGCAAAGGGTAGAACTCCCAGGAATATAGATCCCAGGAAAACCAACGGCCAAGAGATTTTGGTGTGTGGCCTAACTCGCAATAGGAAGAAAACTAAGATGATAAGGAGAGAAAATGGAAGCGCCAAATGCCTCTGGTTTGTATAGATGTTTAAATTCCAGAATGCAGAAACAACTTTCCCGTCATATGGGCCGAATGATGGAAAAGTTGAGCTAGTCAAGATATCACCAATCGTGCTTACGGACAGCGGGTGAGTCTTAAAAAATTCAAGGTAAGAAAAAGATCCATTGAATAAAAACAACAAAACAGAAAGGGTAGCAACAAACCTGCTTTTGAAAAGCTCTTTTGCCAAAAGATATATGGAAGACAAAAGCATGAAGAAAGATACGGCGCTTGGAATGTTCAATGCATAATCAATGCGGAGGCCAAGCTTTTCCAAAAAACCAACCAAGAAATAAAAAAGAAAATGATACCTTATTGGCTCGCCTGAAAATATTGGGTATTCGGGGGGCCAATTATTCCCCAGTGAAAAAGATCTGATAAGTGGAATATGGCTCCCAAAATCACTCCACGCTTTTGCCGCAATAACCATCTCGCCGTTGCTGTAGCCAAACGTATGCCACATCAGCCAACAGGAGAAACTCAACCCAGCAAACGCGAATAATATTTCAAGAAGGTATTTCCGCATCCACTAATTTTGACACACGATTGCCCAATTCCACAGCGTAGTTTGTCCCACGGTCCCAGGGATAAACCTGCTGAATATTTGCAAGGTAAAGTCCGTTGATTGGTGTTTTAAGTGGGGGAATTTTCCTGGAGTAGTTCTTGCCAACCACCGGCTGTGCAAACGGAGCTTTAAATACCCACGACTTACGAACAAGTCCCAAAGAAAAATGTGGTGAAATCTTTTTTAGGTACGAAGAAAATTCTCTTAAAAGTTGTTCTGCAGTCTTTGAAAAGTATAAATGTGTAGGCTCAAGATAATTTCCAACATAAACAATATGATCCCCACCGTATTGTGATTTTTTACCAAAGCTAGTGTGCTCCACAACCGCCAAAAAAGGGAAACCTGGCTCATTTACGTTAAGCCAGTATGTACCATCTCTCAAAAGCGGAGTTTTAAGTGCGAGTACCAAATTAACTGCCCCCAATCCCAAAAGCCCCGAGAATCTATTTTTGTAGTTTCGCGGCAACCCTTTTGTTATCTTAAAAAATAGAGGCGTGGGAAGCGTGCAGATAATCTTATCAAACACTTCTGGCCCGCCATTATCTGCTATTATTTCTAACTTTCCAGCTTTCTTTTTAATATCCGAAACACCCGTGTTGTACAAAAATTTTGCTCCACTTTTTCTAGCCATCTTTTCAACAGATTTTGCCAAACTTTCAAATCCGCCTTCCGGATACCCCAAGGAAGCACTCCTTTTTTTGACCCTTGCCCAAAACCAAGAAGCAGAAATTTGTTTAGCATATTTACCAAACTTTTTTGAAAACAACGGATCCCACAAAACTCTCCAAGTATTTTCACCCATCATGCTTTTTAAAAACCTACGTGACGTAACTTTTTCCAAAGATTCCCACCGTGGGGTTAACCTTAAATATAAAAGAGCAGCAGATGTTCTTATCTTGTCCAGTATTCCCAAGTGTGGAAACCTCAAAAGCGAAATGGGGGAATCCAACTGGTATATGTTTCCGCCAAAATAAGTCGAAGTCTTGGGCCTTCTAAAAGAAATTTTGTGTCCCACTTCTTGTGCTAAATTTCTAATTGCCCAATCCGAGGTAAAAAGATGGTGGTAATGTTTCTCCAAAGGCCAACGCCATTTTTTGTCTTTAAATCCAATAGCCAAACCTCCGGGTCCGCCTTCTTTTTCAATAACAGTCACCTCGTGACCCATCTTAGAAAGTCGCAAAGCACAGGTTAAGCCAACAAATCCCGCGCCAATAACACAAATTCGCATACCAGGGATTGTAACAGATCAACTTTTCTTTCCGAAGTTGGAAACCAATGTGTTGTAATCAAAAAGATCAACATCTCCGTCATTGTCAAAATCAGCAGCACTCCCGTTAGACGGCCTCCTTGGGCCAAAATGGGTCAACAACAAGTTGTAATCAAAAAGATCAACATCCCCATCGTTATCTGTATCTCCCAAAAGCGGAGGCTTTGTTGTAGGAGTAGGAGTCAATGTTGGCGTCGGGGTCGGGGTTGGAGTCGGTGTTAGGGTGGGCGTAGGAGTCAATGTTGGCGTCGGGGTGGGTGTTGTACACACAACGGTAGTTGTTATGATTGAACTGCTCTTGGTTCTTTCAGAATTTGAAACCCTCCAATATAAAGTCCTGCCGCAGGAATACTTATCCCATCGGGATGTGGGTGACGACACGTTTATAGGACTCGTGTTGCCAACACCAAACGATAAATAAACATCAGTAGACATGTTGGAAACGGTAGATACATCAACAACAAAGCTTGAAGGAGGAGTGCCTGTATATGTGAAGTTGAAAACGGCTCCAGACAGCGCAAATGTCGCAGAGGCTGTAGTAAATACCAAAGGTTGGGGAGTAGGGGTAGGTGTCGGAGCTACGGTGGGGGACAACACTGGTGTAGGAGTAAGTGTTGAACCTTTCGCCTCCAAAACCGCATTATCAAAATCCACAATATATTTCCACCAGTTTTTCAAATTGCCGTTAGGGGCGACTCCCGGCTGTTTAGGCATATGGCCAAACCACCACATGTAGAAATCATTACCGTTGCACCCCCATGCGCTGCAAGCCCTTGACGTAACTGTTTCCTCGGTATATGGGTAGTTAGCCCAGCTTTCACAGGTATCTGGAACCGACTCCTGGCTTTCGTATTGATAATCTGATCTGCCGTTTGGGGGAAAATGTACTGCGCCGCAACCGGCTATTTTTACAGGTGTACTAGCGGTAACATCCTTATTAATGCAAGTAAAACGGTCAAAGTCAGTGTTGCCCCTACATCCATCCCAAGATCCTCGACCGACAGTCATAGCCAGGGCGCTTTCAGCTTTGTGTCCATAAACGTGTAAGTTATTTGGGTCAGACCGTTCAGCCGTATAGCCCACGACGAACACAGTTTTTCCATTACAATCAGGAATATTTCTCTTCCTTCCTTGATAGAGCCAATAATTTGATGGTGTGTTGTACGGAACCCTATCGCCAGGAATCTTGTATGCAAATTCGTCAAAACCAAAATATGGATTTCCCCATAGAAATACCTCGTCAATCTGACCACTTGAGACCTTTTGGCAAATACCAATATCTTGCCATGTCTGATTGTAATCAGCATCATCGGGCATATGACACTTGCTCGTGTCCGACATGCAAGCTACATAGCTTTGCTCGGTGTAACGAAAACCGTCTGCTTTTTTTGGGAACTCGCGCCTTACAACTGTTTCAGCAGTCTGATAGTTTACAAAACCACCACTTGCTTGTCTGATCTTTTCATAATGAGCGGGCATCGAAGCAGCGAGCTGCTCAGCATTGGGCCAACCCCTTGTCTCGTTCAAAGGCCTGCCATCTGCAAGAATCGGCTCATAAATTACAAGTAGCACATTTCGTGTCAAAGTTTCTTGTGGAAGTTGCTGTGCATTTTTTCGAATCTCTTGTCTTTCCTGGATATACAAAACACCAACAAATATGCTGGCGATTAGGACGCCTATCCCAAATAGAGAAAAAAGTCGTCTCATTTGCTACAAAGCAAGGACTATGCCGGCAACGAGCAAGAATATGCCCGCGCTCAATGCCAGAACAATGGGCAAGCTGACTCCAGCAACCGGAGTTGAAGCAGAAGCCGTAGCAGAACTTGTGGCAACCTTTGTGGGAGTCGGTGTCGGAGTACCAGTTGCAGTAGTTGTTCCTCCAATCGAACCCACGCCACCCTGGGCAGCAACACTTGGGGTCGGTGTAGGAACAGTTGCGTTGTTGCTGTTACTCAAAGTCCCAACAGTACTAGCGGCGATGACTGTGATTTTTGAACCTGTTTTAGAAACCAAAACGTCTTGAGTTTCAGAAACAGCATTTGCCATTGTTTGTGGCGCAAAATCAACAGTTGCAGCCCCAGCTGTACTTTTTGCAACAAACTTTAAGGTTGCAATAACTTCTTTCCCTGAAAAAAGATTCGAGGGCTGAGCCCCGAGAGTCATAGATGCAGTCCCCGCCGTATTATCAATTTTTGGTGAAACAAACACAGTTGGTAAAACCGTGGTTGGTAAAAAGTCACGAAGACTCAATCGTGTTGTGTCATACGTTATATGGAGCTCTGCACCTCGAACTTCATTCGTTGAGGTAGACATTTCAACGCTCAAAGTAAACTCCTGCCCAGCATTAACTGTCGTAGTCCCAGGCATTATGGAAATTGAAGATGCGGGAGCGGCTTTTTTTCGAATTTCTTGTTGCTGTCGGACCAAGAAAACGCCAACCGCCAAACCTATCAAAAGGAGCACTAAAACCAATAAGGTAATAACGACTTTTTTATTCATAATGCGAGGTCAGAAAAAGTATGCCCCGTGTAAACTCACAAAGCAAGGAGAAGCCCGAGGAAGAGAATCAAAGCCCCAAAAGATACCCCGACCATAACAGGCCATGAAACGCCGGCAACAGGAGTAGCACTAGACGTTGAAGTGCCGGATGACGCTGTCTTGGTTGGAGCAAGAGTTGCAGCTTGAGTTGTTGGTGTAGCAGTTGCTCCCCCTCCCACTGACGCAGTAGTCGGAGTCGCAGTTGGCGTCCCAACACCAACGGTTGGAGTCGGAGTTCCGGTTGGGATTCTAGTTGGCGTTGCCGTAGCAGTCGGTGCAACGGCAGCAGCCCCCGAGCCCCCCGTGTCAGCCGCCGCTGGTGCTGGGCCCAAAGTGATCGTCCCAGTTCCTTCACAGGAATCTGGTGCCGCGGCTGCAGGTTTACTCTCAGGAGCAGTTGGCGCAACGGGTCTGGAATTTAGAGAATAAAGCCAAAATGCAGAACCAATAGCAATCCCAGCCAAAACTATGGTTAGTATTACGAGTAGTACTGTCTTTTTGTTAACTGGCTTATTCATTTATTTATCATTTAGCATTTATAATTTGTCATTATTTTAGTATCTTGCCTCAAATCTTAGAGTCGTCGCATCAGCTGCAATTGTGTGATCATAACAATTCGATCTATTAGGCCCAGATTGGTTTGCGCTTCCCCAGCCGGAGCTATTAACGTTAACCTCAGCAGACCCCCCAGAGCCCGAGGTAAGCAAACAAATCTGTATTCTGTCCCCCGGAACAAGCTTTCCGTTATAAGGCGAGCTCACAAGGTTCGCCTCTTGGAAAGGATACTTGTAGATCTTGACTCCAGTACATTGGTTTGCAGATCCTGCACCGCCTCCGGTTGCAGTGCTTGTCCCAGATCCAGTTGTTCCAGCGGGAGGTGACCCTCCGCAGTAATTAACTGCTTTATTGTGTTCTTCAACCCAGTTAATGCAGGCCTTTGAGCCATATCCATAAAACGACGTCAAAACACCCAAAGAGTTCTGACTTAACATTGTTTGTCCATCGCAAGCTGCGGTATCCATACCGATCCCAGTTGGGTTACAAACAACTTCTAGATTGTGTCGAGCTGCCCACCAAGCCCCAGCTTGTGTACCATATTTATCCGCAAATGCATTTACAACAGAGCATCCTTGAGAATAGATATCCGTTCCATCAGAAGCTTTAACCGCTTCCCCCGCATCTCTACCGCATATTCCTGCATTGCCGCCAACTGGCCCGCTGTTGTCGCCACTATTGTCACCTCCGCCAGTGCTTGGTGCAGGCGTACTTGCCGCAGGTGTAGTTGCAGCAGGTGGAGGTGGGGCTTGCGTACTTGGACAAGCATAAGGGCCACCTTGATATTCGCTACAGTCCGCACGCACATGTACGTTTCTTGTACAGCCATCACCATCAGTCTCAGTTCGTACTGTGGCTGGCGGGTCGCTCGCAAGATCAGAGCAACCTCCCCCTCCGTCGCCGTCCTGCGCAGCCCTGTTCCTTAATTCTGTATTTTGTCCAATTACAAAAACCGCCAACGGAATTGAAACAACCAACAATAAAACCGCAGCCAACCCAGCAATAAGCTTTCCTTTGCCTTTTTTCTTTGGCACCTCCATAATTGGGGGCAAAATTGGTCCGGAGTTTTTCTTGGGTGGGGAATCATCCCCAGGCGGTGGTGTAGGATTATTTACAATATTAACTACAGGCGCAGCGGAAGCAGTTGGCGGAGTCGGGGGTGTGGGTATCAGGGTATCAGGTGATCCGGCAATCGGGTTACCAGGGACACTTGACCCGATACCCTGTTTTCCCGATATCCCAATACCCTGATTTCCTAACGCCGGAGGCGCCGGCGGAGCAGTATGTTCTTCCTCTGTTACGAACAAAGGCTTAGTGGCAGGATTTTTATCGTCGTTCATTTGGGCAAGGCCGAATTAGTGATAGTGGGCTCCATCCCTAACTAGAGCAGACTAATCCATCTTATTTGTCATCCTTTGTAAAGTCAATATCAGAAGATGGCAAAGTATCTCCCTTTATAGTTTTTGTATTTCCAAAATTATAATTTTCTCCCAAGACCATCTTGGGTACGGGCTTTGCGGCAGAAACTGCAATCTTTGCAGTCGATACCTGACCCTTGTCTCCCAGTACATACACTTCCAAGACCGCATCTTTTGTATAAGTTGCAAGATTTTTAAGTTGGGTTGTGCGGGCCAAAGATAGATTATATGCCCAACTGCCATCCAAATCTGCAGTTGTAGACATAGGAGCGGCACCCGGCAAAGTTAGGTAAACCAAGGCGCCCGAGGATGGCTTATCATTTTTATCAACAACTGTCCCAAAAACCATATCGTTTGTTTTTTCAGAATCTAATGTTGGGCCCGTTTTTGTTTTGTATGGCGCTCCCCCATTGTCAAAAAGATTTTCTCCTGAGCCAATTTTAAATTGATAACTAGTCGTCGGATCAAGATCTTTTACCGTCAAGTGGTGAAGCAAAGATTTGGGTTTTTGGGCATCTGCAGCCAAAAGTGCCTCTGCCCGCTCATAGGTAACATACCCAAAAGTTGGCTTGTCTGTAGTCCAAGAAACGGCAAATGAGGCATCGTCAACATTTGTAACCCTAACCTCTTTGGGTGTTTCCTGGGGGGATGCAGACAAATCAAATGTTTGACGAGTCTGCACATAAAATACTCCGACTGCAACACCAATAATCAAAAGAATAATTCCCAAAAAAGTTGGAATCGAATGTACTTTTTTCATCATAATTGGGTTGGAACTGCGCTTTCTGTGGATGCCTCAGGTGTCGGAGTTGGGCTCGGGAGCTCAAGCGGAAGCAGGGAGTTAATTTCAGAATCGGTAAAGTTTCGCCTGCTTTCCAGTTTTTTCAAAACGTCTTGGCCAAGGGTTGGATCAAGGGGCAGGAGGACTGAATCGGGTATTGTTTCCAAAGTTATCGGGTTAAGTACTTTATATACCTCAAACCCAATCCACACAAATATAGTGATAGTTGTGAAGATCGCAAATAATAATATGTTTGGTCCTTTGTTGCGATTCATTTTTTGTCTGGGTAATAGGGAACTTGTGCACCCATTGCCAAGATAATAACTCCAGCTTCTCCATCCTTAGAACTTGGTCCATACGAAATAGAAGTGATATTTATAATTCTGCGCAAATCCTCAACCTCTTTCAAAAACCCATGCGTGGCGGCATAACTTCCTCTTGCCAAAAATGAAACCTCAAAAGAAGAAAACTTGCCTTGTGGTCCCCCGGCAGTTGCCTTTGTCTCATAAAGCGCAAGCTTTCCAATACTCAAAGACTCAAGAACCAAGCCGTTAGCATTTGCCAACCCCTCAATTTGACGAACTAACAAATCCGGTTTGGGGCCCGCAGGCAGTGCCTGGTCCAAAAACGCAAGCCGTGTTTGCTCTTGTTTTGAAAGAGCCTGAGCCTTTTGAATATTTTGGAGTTTCTCGTCAAGCTGTCTTTTTATCTGAGTTTGAGCGCGAACATCTGCAACAAGCTGAGCAATAGTCAATACGGTTGGGCGAATTGCAAAAACCGCAAAGAAAGAAATGGTCAAAAAAGTCAACAAAAGCTCAACACTTGTTTTGACCTCTGGCTTTTTTTCATAGACGTTAACCAAAGATTTAAAGTATCGTCTGTATTGCGAATACTGTTCTCGGTAATTTGCGGCGGATGCAGCCATGGTGTTACTGGGTAACTGAGTTACTGAGTTACTTCTTGAGCCCTCCTTTGATTTGAAACGCCAACCCCTGACGTCTCTCAGTCTCTAAAGTTAAGCTGAGAAGCGTAATATCTTGAAACTCTCCTGACTCATTCAATGCTTTTATAAACCCTGCAAGTCCGGATTCAGAAAGTGCAGTACCATTCAAATTCATCTCGCGCTTAAGAAAGCCAATTTTTGACAATGTAACGCCCAAAGGAAGAAGTGAGGTGATTTTAGAAACGCGGTCTGCATATTCTGTTTTTGCAGAAACTGTTTTAAAAGTTTCAAGTCTTGCTTGCGCAAGTCGAAATGTGTTTTCAAATTTAGAAACCGCCTCGACCTGGCGCTTTTTTGCAGCATTTTCAGCGTTAAGATCAGTCAAAGTCCGATCAAGCCAAAAGCGCGACAAAAAGGCAACAATAACTATAAGCTCGGTTATGATTACAATGACTCGTCCAACAGACAATCCCCAGGTCAAAACCCGCCCCAAAGTTGAATACTCAAAACCCTCCCTCAAAAGGAGGTTTACTGATTTCTTTTTTTTGGAACCGGGCAGTAGCATAGGCATGGCCTCATGCAATATATCATATGAAAATGAAGGGAAGCGGAGTGAAAACTAAGAGGTCACTTGGCCAGAAGTTTTGAGAGATTGGACTTGAGACGTGCAGCCTTATTAGCATGAATTACTTTTGAATCTACCGCTCGATCTAGAGTTGAAAAAGCAGACCTAAGAAGTGCTGCAGTTGGTTTTGCTCGGAATGCGCGAACGGCGTCACGAAACGCCCTGCGGCGGGTATCATTTGCTTGTGCGTTGCGTTTCGCATGCCGCATTTGCTTTTTTGCTGATTGGATTATAGGCATAATTCTTATTATGGCGCTGAAAAAATTACTATTTTTGATATTGGCACAATTTCCTAAAAATTCCCCGTTGTGCTCGGGGATAGGTGAAATTATACTGTTGAGAGTCTAAATTAGCAAGATCACATGGTCGAAACCTTCTTAAATCGCGGCAAAACTGTATTATATGAGCGAAGCGAATTGAAGAGTTTTTTGACAACTCAAGATTTATCCCATGAATAGCGTAAAAAAACTTTTATACGGGAAGCAATCCACGATCCTTTCTGCAGCAACTGTAATTATGTTTATGATTGCATCCTCTCGAATTTTGGGACTGATTCGTCAAAGAGTTCTCGTACATTTTTTCTCAGCGGGTGAATTAGACAGCTACTTTGCAGCATTCCAACTTCCAGATCTAATTTTTGAAGTAATAGTTTTGGGAGCCATGTCCTCTGCCTTTATTCCCACGTTTGCAAAAAAACTTGCTCAGAAAAAGGACAGAGAAGCATGGCACTTAGCAGGGCTAATTTTGAATGTTATGTTGGCATTCTTCCTGTTGATTTCGGGGCTCATATTTACGTTTGCTTATCCTCTGTACGATACTGTCGCAAGCGGATTTACTCAGGAGCAGGTTGCACAAACAGTTCTATTTACAAGAATACTATTACTTGCTCAGATGTTTTTTGCAGCAAGTTATGTGTTCACTGCAGTTCTTGAGTCCCACCAAAGATTTCTAACCCCTGCAATCGCTCCACTTTTCTACAATATCGCGATTATCGTGACTACAATTTTTCTTGCTCCTAAGTTTGGGCTAGCAGCTCCTGTAATCGGAGCAGTAATTGGAAGCTTCCTACATCTTTTAATTCAATTTCCTCTTGCTTTGCATTTAGGTTTTAGACCCATCTTGTCTCTAAATTTCAAAAACCCTGCGCTCAAGAAGGTTGGAAAGCTTGCCCTTCCTCGCGTTATAGAACTATCTGCCTTCCAAGCAAAAAGATTAGTAGACCTCTTTCTTGCATCCCAAGTCTTGGGGGGTCTGACTTATTTTAAGTTAGCAGACTCCGTCTCAGTTCTTCCAATAAGTCTGTTTGGATTATCAATTGCAAAAGCATCTCTTCCGCAAATGTCCCGCCAGTTTGGTAAAAATTTAGAAGGGTTTAGAAATACTTTTGTCGCCTCATACCGACAAATATTATTCTTTATAGTTCCAGCAAGTATATTTATTGCAGTCCTAAGAGTTCCTATTGTGCGTCTCGCCTTTGGATCTCCTCGCTTCACATGGGAAGACACACTGCAAACAGGATATGCTCTGTCTGCTTTTTGTGTCGGAATCTTTGCTTATGCCTTGTCGCTTCTTGTGTCCCGAGCTTTCTATGCACTTCATGACACAAACACTCCGGTAAAAGTTTCTTTCTTAACAATCTCTGTAAATATCGTATTGGGTCTTGTACTTGTACTTGTACTTAAACTCCCTATTTGGTCGCTTGCACTAAGTTATTCAGTCGCAGGAGTTCTCCAGTTCTTAGTACTTTTCAGACTTCTATCAAAAAAGCTAGGTGGCTTTCAGGGGTTTGAGTTGGGGAGTGGGTTTACTAAAGTGCTTGCAGCTGCATCTTTTGCAGGATCCTTAATGTTCGTACTGTTGCGCATTCTTGACAGATCCGCATGGGATAAAAAGTTATCATTTTTAGGACAACTCGGAATCGCACTCCCCACAACCTTCGATAGATTTGTTTTAGACACCCGATATACAGTCAACGTAATAGTACTAACAATAGTAGTAGGGCTAATTGGCCTTGTGGTCTATCTCGCAATAACATACCTCCTTGGTGTGAGGGAATTTCAGATTTTCGTCAAAGCAATAGACAGAGTACCTTTTTTTGCCCCTCTTAAAAACACCTTCTCAAGAACAAAGAGTCCAGACCCAGTCTCCCCAGAACCAGACGATAACTGAACGTGGTTGTGGTACAATAAGGCATGGAAAAACAAATCTTAAATTACAGAATTATTATTGAACCAGACTCCAGGGTGGGGACAGACGAACCCTGCTATACCGCCTATGTGCCAGCACTAGGAATTGCAACTGATGCTGACACAATTGAAAAGGCAGTAGTGTGTGCTGAAGACGCAATAAAAACATATCTAAATTTTCTTGTTGAAGAGGGGGAGGAAGTACCTACCGGAGACGCCACAAGTTATTTTGTAACAACAACTGCAGTCGAAGTATCTAAGCCAGCCCCAATCCACTAAACCCCAAATGCCCAAGTTGCCACAGTTGCGACCCAAAAATGCTATGAAAGCACTTCAGAAAAAAGGTTTTACAAAACGTCCAGGAAAAGGAAGCCATGTTGTGTTGAAGCACCCCGATGGCAGACATACTGTGGTTCCCATTCACAATAAATCACTTAGCAAAGGCACACTTAAGGCAATTTTAAGACAATCCAAAGTATCGCTTGAAGAGCTCCTCAAGGCATAGAAAAAGCCCGGCTAGATTTACAAGTTGTAAAACCAACCGGGCTGAAAATGAGCTACGAGACCACGGGTTGTTTTGAACTGTACCCGAAAATCTCGAGCGCCTCTTCTTCCGTCGCCAAACGAAAGGTGTGGACATCGAAGCCGAGCATGCCTGATGACACAAAAACGTGAGTACGGCTAACCCCAACTATGCTCCACGGGTCGGGCAGATGCTCCAAAGGCCCCTTAAAGCTATCCTCCTTAAAGTCACTTGCTCTACCATGCCCGACAGCTCGTCCTTCTGTGTCCCGGAGATCTTCAAAGCCCAGGGCAGGCAGATTGTCAACGCCGCGTGCTGCCGCTTCCCAGTTTTCTCTTGTGGTAACGGCGAGAGTGTTGCCTTCAAAACAGGTCGCAACAACAAACACTACTTTTTTCTCCCTTGTGCAAATTTCGGTTCCCCGATTGGATATAGTATAC
This sequence comes from uncultured Gammaproteobacteria bacterium, assembly GCA_964366515.1. Lineage (GTDB taxonomy): Bacteria > Patescibacteriota > Microgenomatia > UBA8517 > UBA10165 > 2-12-FULL-44-25. Next base: position 24,421 of record CAYIUF010000003.1, on the reverse strand, counting down.
CACTTTGATATACTTCCCATGTTCTTTGAAATCTTGGGTTTGAGAAGGAGTGAAAAACCCTCAAGGGCAAAACAGCCAAAGTCGGTACGCCGACAAGGCAAAAATTTAGGAGGAAAGTGCAATGAGCACAACCCAACCTTGTCTTTGGACCGAAGGATTTGGCGCAGTAGGAACAGTACTTGGTGCGCTAGAAGCAAACGGCGTAACACTCGCACATCTCGCACGGCTCAGAACGGACCCTGACCTTGCCCGCCGAGCGTCGGAGGTGATTCTCGCAGGAGCCCTGGATGAACCGGCTTCTCACGACAAGTTGCGCAGGTTGTTCCAAAAAGGAGGAGGATTTTTCGGAATCCGAGAGTGGCAGCAATTATGCCAGGCCAGCTTCACGCCAGAAGAGATCAATGAGGTCACCAAGTTCCCTTGGAGCACGAGGACTTTGAACTCCCAGGATCCATGGGATCCATCGCAGTCAATTGCCGAGACACATTTTGCGTTCCTGGGCATCCCCACGGTAAGGAAGCGAAGCGGAAATAGAATCAAACTCGACATGGTTGGTTTTGAGACCCTGGACTTCTTTCACGCAGACAACCGGGATCACAAATTCTCCTTCGACTTCAAACCCGACTGGGTGATGCGCCTGCCCTCCACTCACTCGACGTGTGCCCTTCGCTGGTACCTGATTCGCCTGGGGAGTGCAGGCTCAGAAGGTGCATACATATGGCAAGAGGCGTCCCTGCGCGATCACCCCGAATACGAGGTACCTTCTGCCGTTGAACTGGTCTCGGCAAGAGTCCTTCGTTTGGGAGGGAAAACCAAGGACGAAGATCACCGGTATGTCCCGTTTGGCGTGTCATATACAAGCGACGAGAACCCTGGACACGGCCGCATCTGTGTCGGCAACATCAGCGTACAACCGGGAAGCCTGGTAATTACCACGTCGAAGCAAAGCAACCATTTCACTGTCGGGATTTCTCCCTCAAGAAAGATCCCAGTCCGCTGATACCACGCCCCGTGTTTAATTTTCGATTTATTCGAGAGTTTAATCCGGGGCTTTTTCATGCCCTTTTCTACCACACTTTTGGAAAGTCTGGGTGTTTAGGCAGAAATTCCTGTATAAAATCTCCTGGCGTTAGAGCTTTTAAGTCCAAGTTGGCATTCTCAACTGCCTCAATAAGCGGGCGATCTAGCGAAATTAGAAAGTCTGCCCCAGATGAAGTTGCCCCAGCCAAAACATGTTCATCCTTCTCCCCAACGAGATCAATATTGCCAGCCCGATCTCGTTTTTTTGGAATTACACCGAGCTCAAATGGTATTGCACCAAGCAGCTGATGATAACGACTTAATGCCCCATCTATCATATTTTCTCGAATATTCCGCTCGGACTCAATCAAGACAGGCTGTGAGACAGCTCCCCGCAAGTACCCCTTCTCACATAGCGACAACAGAAAACCAGAGCCTCCATTGGGAGATCCGGAAGAAGCAATCAGCGCCGATGAATCAAAAAAAAGAAGCGTAGTTCGATCAATATGAGGTTGAGCCACGAGTATTTTTGCTAGTTGGCAGTATTCGCCTCCATAAAGCGCCGCGCAATCTCGCGTTGTTTGTCAGTCAACTCATCTTCACTCAAAAACTGCGCGATGTCAGAAGATGTGTATTGCCTTAATGTAACGTCTGCGCGGGTGCGGGTAGCCCAAAGAAGAGTTTCCAAACTATCTGTAGATATACGGTAGTAGCGCCCAAGTCTTGAGGCCATAAGTTTTCCTTCACGAATATATCGATAGACTGTATCGCGGTCAACCTGAAGGTAGCTTGCAGCCTGTTCTGGGGTTAAGACCCGTCTTGTACGTTCAGAGAGTGGCACTATCCTGCAAGTGTTCCACAAACTATACGATTTGTCAAGACTTGATAATGTATGAGTAGTGATAAGCACCCATGAGTGTGGATTCTTGTTCGCAAGAAATAGCCCGTGGGGCTACTATTAAAAGGCAGGGTTGACAAAGACTTAGCACTCGTGGTTTAATACTGCTAACTGTCCAAAATGCATGCAACCTTTAACCCAACGCCAAATCCAAATCTTAAAAAATGTCGTTGAGGAGTACATTCAAACAGCAGAAGCCGTAGGTTCTGACAATCTAGATAGAAAATACAATCTAGGCGTCTCTCCGGCAACTATCAGAAACGAGATGGCATCCCTTACAAACTTGGGATACCTAAAGCAGCTTCATACTTCAGCAGGCCGTGTACCAACCCCAAAAGCAATGCGCTTTTATGTTGATACGCTAATGCAGGAGAAAGAGTTAACAGTTTCTGAGGAAGTCTCAGCAAAACAAAGGGTCATGGAGACAAAAGGCGACTTTGACGACCTAATGGCCGAGGCAACTCTAGCACTTTCGCAATTTACAAAATCGCTAACAGTTGCAATAACCGAAGACGGCGAAGTTTGGCACTCAGGTTACGCTCATATTCTTGAAAACCCGGAATTCTACAATATAGATGTAACTTTCCAAGTTTTATCTCTTCTTGAAGAGGAAAAGAAAATGAGAGAACTTTTGATAACAAGAGTGTGGACAGACCCAGTTGAGGTAATGTTCGGACAAGACCTAGGTTGGGTAAACTTTGACCCTGTCGGAATTGTTGCCTGCAGGTTTAACAGCGCAAATCATTCGGGAACAATGGCAGTAATTGGCCCAACGAGACTTAATTACGCAGTCATAATCCCAGTTGTCAGATATTTCTCAAGTTTAGTCTCAGAAGCAGCACACTAAAAATGGCAAAGAAGCAAGCTCGTCCCAAACTCGATTTGGGAACTACACAAATAAGCCAAGATAACGAGGCACTTGCTCGTGCACTCGCTGATTATCAAAACCTGCAAAAAAGAGTTGAACGCGAGAAGTTTGAAATTTTAACCCGTGCAAATAAAAATACTGTTGAAGAACTACTTCCAGTTTTAGATCAACTTAAGAGGGCGCAAACCCATCTTAAAGATTCTGGCCTGGAAATGGCGCTTGAACAATTCAAAAGTGTTCTCACTCGATGCGGTGTGGAAACAATCCCCACCAAAGCAGGCGACACATTCAACGCTTCGTTGCATGAAGCAATTGAAGCAAAAGATGGCGGCCAATCAGGTATAATAATAAACGTCCTTGAAGACGGCCATCGTTGGCTTGATGGCCAAGTTATAAGACCAGCAAAGGTCGCAGTATACAAATGACAAAAATCCTAAATCCTAAGCACAAAATCCTAAATAAATCCAAAACTCAAAATTTGAAATTTAAAATTAGATATTGTTTAGAATTTAGATATTAGAAATTAGAATTTAAACACATATGGGCAAAATAATAGGAATAGACCTAGGAACAACAAACTCAGTAGTTGCAGTAATGGAAGGCGGAAGCCCCAAGGTTATTCCTGCCGCGGATACCGGGCGAAATATTACCCCCTCAGTAGTTGAACCCGTTAAAAATCTTGTTGGCGACGTTGCAAAGCGCCAAATGATCTTAAACCCCAAAAACACAATCTCCTCAGTAAAACGTTTAATGGGAAGACGCGCAGACGACCCAGAAGTCAAAAAGACCAAGGAAATGGTCTCCTACGAAATAAAAGCTGGCAAAAACGGCCAAGCTGTAGCCAATATTGAAGGCACAGACTATACCCCTCAAGAAATCTCCGCATACATTTTAAGAAAACTTAAAAAAGACGCAGAAGACTATTTAGGCGAAAAAGTTACCCAAGCTGTAATTACAGTCCCAGCATATTTTGACGACAACCAACGCTCAGCAACCAAGCAAGCTGGAGAAATAGCAGGCCTCAAAGTAGAAAGAATTATAAACGAACCTACAGCAGCAGCCCTCGCATACGGTCTTGATAAGAAAAACGCCCACACAGTTGCAGTCTACGATCTTGGAGGCGGTACCTTTGACGTTTCAATTTTAGAACTCGGAGAAGGAGTGTTCGAAGTCAAAGCAACAAATGGTGATACACATTTAGGAGGAGACGATTTTGACGAAAGAATAGTTGATTGGATTGCAGAGGAGTTTAAAAAAGAACACAGTGTTGATCTTAAAAAAGACAAACAAGCGTTGCAAAGAATAAGAGATGCGGCAGAAAAAGCAAAAATTGAATTGTCCTCAGCAACAGAGACTGAAATAAACCAACCTTATATAACCCAAAATAATGGGAATCCTCTTCATTTATCCCTAAAACTCTCAAGAGTGAAACTCGAGGCAATAGTTGGCGACTTAATCGAAAGAACAATGAAGCCCGCGGAAAGCGCATTAAAAGACGCAAAGCTCACAGCAAAAGACATAGACGAAGTAATTCTTGTTGGGGGAATGACAAGAATGCCCAAAGTTGGGGAAGAAGTCAAAAAGTTCTTCGGCAAAGACCCTCACAAAGGCGTAAACCCCGATGAAGTTGTAGCAATTGGAGCAGCAATCCAAGGAGGGGTATTAGGAGGAGAAGTAAAAGACGTACTGCTTCTAGATGTAACGCCTTTAACTCTTTCAATTGAAACCCTTGGCGGTGTTGCAACGCCGATGATTGAGAGAAATACAACTGTTCCAGCCTCAAAATCTCAAACCTTCTCAACGGCCGCGGACAACCAAACTCAAGTTGAAATCCACGTAGCCCAAGGCGAAAGGCCACTAAGCCGCGACAATAAATCTCTTGGTAAATTTACTCTAGATGGTATCCCTCCAAGCCCCCGCGGAGTCCCGCAAATTGAAGTAACATTTGATCTGGATGCAAACGGAATCTTGACAGTTTCTGCAAAAGATAAAGCAAGTGGAAAAGAGCAATCTATAAAAATAACAGGAGCAGTTGGACTATCAGATGAAGAAGTCAAAAAGGCCCAAGAAGACGCAGAAAAACACGCAGCAGAAGATTTGGCCAAAAAAGAATCAATTGAAGCAAGAAATAATGGAGATGCTCTAGTCTTCACAGCAGAAAAAGCAATAAAAGACGCAGGGGACAAAGCTCCAAAGGATGTTGTAGAAAAGGTTGAAGCAGAAATCAAAAATGTAAAAGATATATTGGCAAAAGATGATGCCAAAAAAGAAGATATAGAAGAAGCTTCAAAGAAATTGTCTGAAGTTCTCCAAACCGTAGGCGCTGCGATGTATGGTGATGGTGCACAAAGCACAGCACAGCCAGGAGACAGTGAAAAGAAAGATGAACCCGAAAGTGACGAAAAAGGAAAGGCTGAAGAGGGAGAGGTCGTAAAGTAAGGTAGTAGTAGCGCAATTTATTGCGCGCCCCACACAATGAAACGCGATTACTATGAAACTCTCGGTGTTTCTAAAAGTGCAATTGACAAAGAATTAAAAAGTGCCTACAGAAAATCTGCGCTTCAATGGCATCCTGACAGAAACAAAACCCCAGAAGCAGAAAAAAAGTTCAAAGAAATAAACGAAGCCTACGAAGTTTTAAGAGACTCTAAGAAAAAACAAGCCTACGACCAGTACGGGCATGATGCATTCAAACAAGGGGCAGGAGCCCCTGGAGGCAATCCATTTGCAGGAGGCAATCCCTTTGGGCAAGGTGGACCTTTCAGATATACCTACACATATGGCGGCCAAGAAGGCCAAAACCCATTCGGAGATTTCTCAGATCCTTTTGAAGTTTTTGAACAGTTCTTTGGCTTTGCGTCTCCCTTTGGAAGGCAAGCTCGTCAACCAAGCTATGGTATTGATATAACTTTTCAAGAAGCATACAAGGGGGTTGAAAAAGAGGTAAGTATTGATGGGAAAAAGAAGAAAATTAAGATTCCTCGCGGGGTGGAAGACGGCTCGCGTATTCGTTTCCCCGAGTTTGTTCTTACAGTAAGCGTGCGTGCTGACAAAAATTTTCAACGCTCAGGGGATGATTTATTTGTTGATGTAAATGTTGAACTGTTCAAGGCTCTTTCTGGGGGAGAGTTGGAAGTCCCAACCCCAGGCGGGAAATTAAAAATTAGAATCAAACCCGGAACCCAGCCGGGGACTGTGCTTCGTTTGAGTGGGAACGGCATGCCAAATGTTCATGGCAGACGAGCCGGCGATCTTTATGCAAGGCTCCAAATAGAACTCCCCAAATGGTCAGAACTTAGTGACAAACAAAAAAAAGCCCTCGAAGAGCTTACAAAAAAGAAATAAGAACCTCGCTGTCGCGAGAACCTTGAGCTAACGCTTAAGAACCTCGCTGTCGCGAGAACCTTGCCACTTTGTGGTAAAGCTGTACAATATCCCAATAGCAGCTTAAAAGGAGAATTTTGTGCAAGCCAGTAGCGTGAGACATTTCCAGATCACAATCAGCGTCACATTTCCTTCGAATCCGTGGCAGCGTATCCGCGGTCGCTGTGAGAAGTGCGGCCTATCCTTCCGCAGGGTCAAAGCAAACTTTGTAAGAGTATGGGGTGATACAGATCGGCTGGAGGTAACAGT
>CAYIUF010000003.1:15779-17992 GCA_964366515.1 uncultured Gammaproteobacteria bacterium | reverse complement strand
AAATGCAGATGCGGAACCCGGTATCCAGACTCTGTCATTTCACCGATACGCGATGTTATGCGTCTTGTGAGGAGGTGTTTCGAGCAGGACCGTCCCCAGGACTGGGAAAACGCTCGAGATATTCTCACACCAGAAACAACAGGAATAATTAAGCAATTTCAAGGCACTCTGTTGAGACCGTGGAAGCAGGGGCTTACAGCCGAATCAACTCAACCATCAGCCCCGTGAGGAAATCAAACACCTAACGGGGCTTTTCATTTCTTAAAATCTAGCTTTCCAACTCCGGTTTGTCGATTCAAGTATTCTTGTAACCAAAATGACAAGAAGTTATGCACGTGCATCTCCGTTTGTCACTTTCCCGCGGTCTCACAAAACCCATTGACCGCAAAGGCAAAAAGGGTATAATCTTCTCAAATATGCCAGCACAAGCAGAGCTTGGCGTGACAACAGGCGAACAAACGGCGACGAGTCCTCTAAGATCGTGGTGGGCCGCCTTACCCCCAGATAGGCAAAGAGAGCTTTGGCTCGGTATGTCCCACTACGACCTTCGCGAAATAGCCCCCGACCTGCCCCCACTTCAAGGCCGTGACACAACATACCTAGACTCCCTAACAGCAAAAGCTATAATCAATGTTGAACGAACCGAAGCGTGGATCAATGGGTGTCGATCTGGATTGCCCCCAAGTCATAAAAGAACCTTCGGTCCAGTCGTAGATAGACTTCGAGATTTTGCATACGGTGCATTTCGACTAGACATGGTAGATAGGCTATTTTTAGCCTGCGATCCCAGGGAGCGAAAATATCTTCTAGGTATAGTAGTTAACCGCGAGCCGCCGGAGATGCCAAGCGATGCTGGGCACAATATTCTCAACGAGTTAATGAGGTTAGCCAGAAAAAAAGGTAGAAGTACTTCGACAATTCACCCAAGAATTGTTCTCAAAGCGGCAACTGAGGATTTTGCTGACGAAGACGTCGCAAAGAGGGTATTTGGACCGGGTGTTGTATATCTTGGTTCCTCAAACCGCGTCCCAACAGTTGGAATAATTAAGACTGAAAGAGATCTTCAAAGGGCATTCCGAGGCTCAGCAGGAGAACAAACGTAGCAAATAAATGACAGCCGAACGAGACACAATACTTGATAAACCAATAGGTCTAACTTTTGGTTCTGGGCTACCTCTAGAAGGAATCCCGTCTGCCAAACCTTGTGTTGTTTGTGGCGACCCAACCCAGAAGGCTCTTTTAGCATGTGAACTTGATGCAGACACCTTCTTTGTTCAAATTACGGATGCTCCAGGGTATGTGTGTCCGCAAGGGCACGAGGTCTATGACCCAGACACAATGGATCAATTGATAGAACTAGCAGGACAGGAACTCAAAAAAGCAGGCGACGAGAAAAACGCACACTCGTTTGAAGTCGAAGCGCAATTGCGTAGAAACAGAAGAACTGAAAAAGCCTCAGAACGATCCCAAAAGAAAAAAAGTAATTAGCTTTCCAAACCTGGTTTGTAGGTTCAAATCTCAACCACTATCCTCTTTCCGTGGTCGAAAGTTATTTTAAAGTGGTCAATCACGCTTCGTCCAAGGAGATAGTTGTTGCCTAAAACGATAATGGCGGAAGGAATACTTGCAAGACCCACAAGCTCAACAATCCCAAAATACACCGGTGCGCTTACCTTGTCGCCGTTTGCTATCTCGATATACACGCGCGAGTCCGGCAGTCCCAAATTTCCATTAAAAATGCTTTGTGGAATGGCTAAATGTCCAGTGAAACCGGTATCCACAATCGCGACATCTTCAGCTTTGTATCCGCGAACCTTAACGCGTATATAAAGGTTTGGGTAGGAAGTACTTGTTATTTGGCGTCCAGCCATTGGCCAAAGGTCTCATGCCCAACTTTGATAAATGCAAAGTTACCGCTACCGAATTTTTTGATTGCCTTTTGCAGAACGGAGACGTCCGATCTACCCAAAATAACTTCCCCGGTAGGTCCTATCGCGGCAATTTTTCCCTTGTGCCTTTTTTCCAAAGGCTTTCCATACTTTTCATACAGTACAATATCCTTTTTAGCTCTTTCAGCCATCCATCTATCCAAATTAGTCATGTGTGAATTATACCACCAACGTGCTAGTGCGTTGACTTTTTTACCCTCAAGAGCTAAACTAGCTTCTAGGTAAGGTACGAGTTACGGTGGCATTGCCCACCGTTTTTTGTAC
>CAYIUF010000003.1:0-15679 GCA_964366515.1 uncultured Gammaproteobacteria bacterium | reverse complement strand
ATGGCAGCACTAGCAAGAACAGAATTTTCAGCAGCATTAAATGCAATAGCACAAGAATCAGGACTAGATCCAAACCTAGTTCTTGATACTATTAAACAAGCAATAATTGCTGCGTATAAACGCGACGCAAGAGAACGCGGAGAAGAGCCTGAGGAAGGCCAAGAGTTTGATTCTACGCTCGATTCAGAAACCGGTGAAGCCAGAGTATTTCTTGTAGAAGGTGAGAAAAAGACAGACGTAACCCCCCCAGGCTTTGGCCGAATTGCAGTCCAAACCGCAAAACAAGTAATCCTCCAAAAAATAAGAGAAGCCGAAAAAGATGCAATTTTGGCCCAATACGAGAAAAGAATCGGGACTTTAATCTCAGGAACCGTCCTTCGCTTTGACGGTCCTGCGATTAGAGTCGACATCGGAAGAACCGAGGCTATCCTACCCCCACAAGAGAGAATCCCCAACGAAAAATTCAACTTAAACCAAAGGCTTACCTTCCTTCTTAAAGAAATCAGAGAAACCGAACGCGGAAAAGAGCTAATCCTTTCTCGCGCAGACCCAGATATTGTTGTCAAACTTTTTGCAAGAGAAGTTCCCGAAATAAACTCAGGCGCAGTTGAATTCAAAGCAATTGCAAGAGAAGCAGGAAACAGAACAAAAATGGCTGTTTTCTCAAACCAATCAGGTGTTGACCCAGTAGGCTCATGCGTTGGCCAAAAAGGAGTCCGAGTCCAAGCAGTCATAAACGAGCTAAATGAAGAAAAGATAGACGTTATTCCATACAACGACAATCCAGAGATCTTTATAACCTCCTCTCTTTCCCCAGCAGAAGGAGTTTCAATAAAACTAAACGAAAAAGACCATGTTGCAACGGTTGTTGTCCCCGAAGACCAGTTGTCTTTGGCAATTGGAAAAGAAGGCCAAAACGTTAGATTAGCCTCAAAATTAGTAGGTTGGAAGATTGAGATAGAAGGAGCACCAATTGAGGAATTGGTAGCAGAAGAACCTGAGAAAAAAGTAGAGCAGGTAGAACAAGTAGTAAAAGCGACCAAAGGGAGTCCCGCACTCGATGCGGGATCTATATCAATAGAAACAGAAGCACCTGTTGTAGAAGCTCCTGTCTCAGTATCAAAGACTCCTAAAAAGAAAAAGACAGCCAAAAAACAAGAAAAAGAATCCGTGGAAAAAACTATCAGCGAAGACCCGCTCGCATCTGTGGAAATCCAACCAGAGTCTACCGACAACAATGGTAAGTAGTACTCACACAACCATAAAATATGTCTCTACAAACCAGGCCACCAATTATTTCAGTTTTAGGCCATGTAGATCATGGCAAGACCTCACTTCTTGATAAGATAAGAAACACTACCGTTGCCGTCCGAGAGGCAGGCGGAATAACCCAAAGCATAGGTGCTTGGCAGACAACAACAAAAGACGGACGTGTTTTAACCTTTATCGACACCCCAGGCCACGCCGCATTCAACCAAATGCGGCAACGAGGCGCAAAAATTGCTGACATTGCAATTCTAGTTGTTGCAGCAGACGACGGAGTCATGCCCCAAACCAAAGAGTCAATTGAATTCCTAAAAGCAGCAAACACCCCATTTGTAGTCGCAATAAACAAAATCGATATTGAAGGATCCCAACCAGAGATTGCCAAAGGAGGCTTAGTAAAAGAAGGAGTGCTTCTTGAAGGCCGAGGGGGGGAAACTCCGGCAGTTGAAGTCTCAGCCAAGACCGGAAAAGGGATAGACGATCTTTTGGAAGTTCTGCTTCTTATGGCAGACGTACAAGATGTTAAAGCAAATCCCGAGGCCCCCGTGGAAGCAGTAATCATAGAAACCGAGCGCGATCCAAAAAGAGGTAATGTATTATCAGCAATCGTCATAAACGGAACCCTAAAAGTTGGCCAAGACGTTCAAAGTGAGGGTCACAAAGCACGCATCAGAGGCCTTTTTGACCAAGACAGAAAACCTCTGCGCGAAGCAGTTCCTGGAACTCCCGTGGAAATCCTAGGCTTCGACGCCCTCCCCCCTGTGGGTTCAGTGATTTCAACTGGTGACGCACAGGCCATGACTGCCCCAGCCTCAACCCAGGTACGTATGCCGAAGATTAAGGAAGGCTTCTGGATAATCCTCAAAGCCGATACTGCAGGCTCTCTAGAGGTTGTCCAAGGGGCTTTAGGGGACAAAGTAGGCCTAATCCAGGCAGGAGTTGGGGATATCGTTGAGGCAGACGTAAACCTAGCCTCCGCAACTACAAGTCCAATTGTCTGCTTCAATATAAAAATAGGAAAAACGATGCAAAAATTCGCTATGGAACAAGGCGTTTCGGTCTATTCATACAAGATAATTTACGAACTTTTGGCAGACGTTGAGAAATGGGAAAAAGAACTTGCAGAAGCCCAAAGCGAGAAGGTTATTGGAAGAGCCCAAATCATAGCTCAGTTCCCGCATGAAAAAGGGTCCCGAATTGCAGGCTGTAAAATAACTTTAGGAAGAATTGCAAAAGCAGACAAAATAAGGCTGATTAGAGAAGAAAAGCCATTGGGCACAATGCGCATCCTATCCCTTAAAAAGAATAAATCTGAGGCTGATTCAGTCAATTTGAACGAAGAATGTGGAATATATTTCGAGCCTCAATTAGACTTCAGGATAGGCGATACAGTTGAAGCCTTCCAACCCCCGAAAGCCCCAGTAACTAAATAAACCCCAGGCTTGACAAAGGGCCTGTAATATGGTACAATGTGTGCCTAGAGCACACACCAAAACTTAAGGAGAAAACGTGACCCAAAACAGCAGCAGTCAGCAAACCGGGAATAGCACGGAGGCAAGAGCATCTGCTCCTCCAACCTCAAGCTCGACTCTGTTACCCAGAGTCATCGTTCGCCTCAGAGACGATCACGGCCTGAAGATCCCAGAGGATCATGTCCGGAATGAGCATGATCACGAGTACGCGATCGCCGCCGCGGACGAAAACCGCGATCCCGAATTCGGTCGTCCCGACTAGCTCTTTTTCTCGCCGGGCGCCGGTCTTTTGTATGGTCCTCCCACCATATGATCGATCGGCCCCGGCAACTCTCAAAAAATATCAGAATGTCATTGCGAGCGATTAGCGAAGCAATCTCAGTTTTACAATTAAACGAGATCGCCACGTCGACTATGCGAAGCTGAGAAACTTGTTTCGATATCGTCTCCTCGCGATGACACTGTAGAATGCTGGTATCTTTTGAGAGGAAAACGAACCGTTCGTTTTCAAAAAACTTTGCACAACCAAAACTAAAGGAGGACCAAATGCCGCAAATTGTGCTTGCCCAGGTCGAGGTTGCCCACGACATGCAGGCCTCGCCGGCGATCAAATTCCGCAACTTGGCAGAGATTCTGATCAGGATCGAACAGGCTGAGGCAGACGCCATGTGCGTCGAGCACTTCTACCCGATTAGGGGATATCCGGAAGACATGGCACATCGCTCAAGGCTCAACCTCGAGCGCGCGTCCCGTGTACCTCGTTCGCCAGTGTATCCCACTTGGTTGACATACCAGGAGGCGACAGCGGCGTTCCAGCGAATGCGCGTAGGCGGAATGTTCTGCCAGAGTCCCGAATTCGACGCCATGATGACGTACATATCCACGCTCTACCTGAGCGGCTGTTACCAGCAGGTACGTCTCGTTTTCTGGCTGCAGTTCTAACCCTCCCAAACCCTGCGGGGCAAGAATGACCACAAAACAGTCAAACTTGCTCCGCAGAACTCTCTAAAAATATGAAGAATCGTATTCTTAGAAAGCACTTCAATGCTTCGAATCATTGAAGTGAATACGCACATTTTATCTGGTAATAGGCAGTAAAAGATTCTTATCAAAGTGAGACTCATTTGCTGCCAGTTACCCTTCTTGTTTGAATCGTTCGAACAAGTCGTATGTTCAAGGTAACGCGCACGCATGGAGGAATCCATGACCGCGACTCTCGACCGCGCACCCGGCACGTCCGTCCCGCGCCGCCAAGGTCTGATCCTCAAGGAGGTCCAGATCCGCGACAACGGCGACACGCCGACGTTCCCCCCGGAACGGTTCCGCGAGGTCCTCGGACAAGTAGGCGCCAACACCGGCATCTACAAGTTCTCGATGACCTTCGTGGACGAGAACGGGCAGACCGTCCTGCTCACACTTCGTGAGACCGAGGACGGCTGGGTCGTGTACGGCAAGGACTTCTCCGAGGATTCGGAAAGTCAGACCGTGCGCATGCCCACCTTCACCGACGAGGGACATCGCCAGGGATATCTCCCCGGCTAAACCCTCAACGTCCGTCAATCCGGGTACTAGAAAACTTCAAGCCTCAAACTTGACAACATCTTTCTAGTATCCGCTCTCTCAAAGTCTATTTTAGCCTTCCACACCGGGTGTGGAGGCACAAAAGTAGGTTTTGAGAGGGAAACGAAATTCGTTTTCTAACAAAGCACAACACAATTTAAGGAGGAAACCATGACAGTTATGGTTGCACAAGTGGAAGTAGGATTCGATCGCGAGTCCCCACTCATGGGAGGACAGACGTTCGAGAATGTCGCGGAGATGGTAGTAAGAATCTCCCGACAAGACGGTGAGTCGCTGGCGGCATTGGGGCACGAAGGCTTCTACGAGCTTCGTGGTCTACCTGTCAACATGGGCCGCCGATCAATGTCCAACTACGAGCGTGCCAATAAGCCCCCTCGCCCGTCTGTCTATCCGACCTGGATGACGTCAGACGAGGCAGCTGTGACATTCAGCAAACTGCAGGCACAAGGAGTGCTTACTCAGCTGCCCACACTGGATGCGATTCTCGCTTACATGCGGGTTCTCGAGGAAAGTGGTTGCTACGGCACCATTCGAATCGTGTCCTGGCTGCAGTTCTAATCCTCCCAATCCCTGCGGGGCAAGAATGACTAATAATCAGACTTGCTCCGCAGATCTCTCAAAAACCATAAACTATTGTGATTTTTGACAGACTACACAACAAATGACATAGGCCCCTGCCCCGTACGCACGACACCATGACGCGAGGACGTAGCCCTCGGGAATGGCGAGAGTTGTACTGGGGTTGCAATAGACTCATAGTTGTGGTATACTACGCAACACACATGCAAAATATAGACATCGACAGCTTCAAAAAGCTAGTCTCAGAGGCCAAAACAGTTTGTGTTTTGATGCCTGAAAACCCTTCTTTAGACGCAGTCGCCGCGGCGACCTCAATTTCCCTTATGCTCGAAACCTTGGGCAAAGACGTAACTATTGCGTCTCCCTCTCCTATGCTTGTTGAGGCAAACCGCCTCGTTGGTGTTCAAAAAGTAACAGACCTCCCAGACAACAAAAATTTGACCATTTCCTTCCAAGATTACGACGCAACCCAAATTGAAAAGGTTAGCTACAATATAGAAGAGGGCAAATTCATGCTTGTTGTTGCTCCAAAAGCAGGCACAACCGCCCCCAACAAAGACCAAGTTATTGTTGGCTACAAGGGCGTTGCAGGAGACCTAATAATCGTGGTTGGCGCTGTATCTAGAAATTCTCTTGGCAAGTTTGCCCAAAACCAAGAATTATTTAGTGCCAATACAAAAGTTGCTTTAATTGGAAACACTCCCGCAGAAGGATTCCAAAATGTAACTGAATTGATAAACCCTCAAGGATCCTCAGTTTCAGAAGTTGTATACGAACTTGCAGAAAAAGCAGGAGTGAAGGTTAACCCAGATGTTGCAACAAACCTATTCTTTGGACTAAGGGCAGGTTCTGACAACTTCCAAAAGAATATAACTGCAAATACATTTGCCACCGCATCTAAATTGCTAACAGAAGGTGCTCGCCTTGAGCCTCTAAATGTGCCCCAAGCACAATCTGCTATGCAAACCCCTCAGGCAGCTCAAGCTCCTGCAGAATGGACTGAAGAACCCAAAGTATATAAAGGAACAACGCTTACTTAAAATTCCAAATCCTAAGCACTAAATCCTAAATAAATTCAAAATGCAAATTTTGAAATTTCAAATTAGATATTGTTTAGAATTTAGATATTAGAAATTAGGATTTGTTTGTGGTACAATATCCAAACATCGATGGATTTCTAGGTTAACCTCGCTCTGGCCCCATTAGGTTTACTTGGTATCACATGACACTATGTCGCTAACCTCAGACGAGAAGAAAAAAATTATTGTTGAGTATTCGCAAGGAAACTCAGACACCGGAAGCCCCGAAGTACAAATTGCGCTTCTTACAGAACAAATAAAGCGCCTCTCACTTCACCTTCAGGCTCATAAAAAAGACACTCATTCAAGGCGTGGACTTTTATCAATGGTTGCCAAAAGAAGAAGGCTCTTGTCCTACCTTGAGAAAAGAGACATAAACCGCTACAAAGAAGTGGCCCAGAAATTAGAATTATCAAAATAGTAAGTTAAGAAACTAAACTAAATGGCAAATAGAAAAATTACAACTCAAGAAATTGAAGTCGGCGGAAAAACAATTACTTTAGAATACGGACGCTTCGCGGAACTTGCCAACTCAGCAATAATCGCAAGATCTGGAGATACTATGGTCTTTGTCTCCGTTGTTGCCTCCAAAAACGATACAGCGCTTGATTATTTCCCCCTAACAGTTGACTACATGATGCGCCTATACGCTGGCGGAAGGATCAAAGGAAGCCGTTGGGTGAAGCGTGACGGAAGGCCAACTGACGAAGAAATCCTAACTTGCCGCCTCATCGACCGCTCCATTCGCCCCCTTTTCCCAAAATCATTCAAAAAAGAAGTGCAATGCGTCGCAATGGTGCTTTCAGTTGACGGAGAAAACGATCCAGCAACACTGGCCATGATTGGCACCTCAGCAGCCCTTGCAACTTCAAATATTCCCTGGAAGGGCCCAGTTGCCTCCCTAAAAGTCGGAGAAAAAGAAGGAACTTATTTTGCAAACCCAACTGATACAGAGGCCGCATTCTCTTCAATGGATCTAGTTTTAACCTCAGATAAGAAAAGTATATTTATGATTGAAGCAGGAGCTCTTGAAGTTCCCGAAGAAAAAATCCTAGGAGCCCTCGCTTACGGCCAAAAAGAAGCCCAAAAAATCATAAAAGGCATTGAAGAATTAGTAAAAAAGGTGGGAACTGAAAAGCTTGCATACGACGAGTCAGAAGACAAAGAATTATTTGATTTGATTGATAAAAAGTATGGCGACAAAATCCTTGATTTTGCAAAAGCCAATGCCTCGAAAGAAGGCGGAGCACAAGACAAAGAGTTGATTTCAGCGATTATAGAAGAAGTAGGGGGAGACATGGCCTCAAAAGTTCCAGGAGTCATTGAAAAAGTAATGCGAAAAGGAATCCGCGAACTGACCCTGAAGGGAACACGCCTAGATGGAAGAAAACATGACCAAATAAGAGACTTGACCGCAGAGGTTGGAATCCTCCCAAGGACTCATGGCTCAGCAGTCTTCAAAAGAGGCCAAACCCAGGTTATGACAGTAACAACCCTTGGCGCTCCAAACATGTCTCAACTTTTAGAATCCGCAGAAGGCGAAGAAACAAAACGCTACATCCATCATTACAATTTTCCCCCTTACTCAACTGGAGAAACAGGCAGAGTTGGAGCCCCGGGAAGACGCGAAATCGGCCATGGTGCGCTTGCTGAGCGTGCTCTAATGCCCGTTGTCCCAACAGAGGCAGAATTCCCCTATACAATCCATTTAGTCTCAGAAGTAATGTCCTCAAACGGTTCAACATCTATGGCCTCAACTGTTGGATCGTCTTTATCTCTAATGGACGCAGGAGTTCCTCTTAAAAACCCAGTTTCAGGAATTGCAATGGGACTGATGATCGAACCCTTCGACTCCGCTCAGGGCAAAGGCGACAAGGTTGCGATTTTGACAGACATCATGGGAATTGAAGATGGAAACGGCGACATGGACTTCAAGGTTGCAGGTTCAAAAGATGGAGTAACTGCAATCCAATTAGACGTAAAGACTGCAAGTCTAACGCTAGAACTCCTTGAAAAAGCCCTAAAACAAGCAAACAAAGCAAGGATGGAAATTCTAGACGTTATGAACAAAGCAATCGACAAACCTCGTGGAACAATCTCAACTTATGCTCCAAAAATAGTCCAGGTTCACATCCCTGTTGAAAAAATCGGGGAAGTAATAGGCCCAGGCGGAAGGGTTATCAAAAAAATCATGGCCGAAACCACAACCCAGCTAGATGTTGAGGATGACGGCTCAGTAACAATCGCCGGGGTTTCCCTAGAGGGTGTAGCCCGCGCAAAAGAATGGGTAGAGGGATTGGTTAAAGAAGTCCAAGCAGGCGAGATTTACGAAGGTGAAGTTGTAAGAATCCAGCCCTTCGGAGCATTTATCCAAATTCTTCCAGGAAAAGACGGAATGGTCCATGTATCAGACATGGCAGAAGGCTTTGTCCAAAACCCAGAAGATGTTGTAAAACTTGGAGACAAAGTCCAAGTAAGAGTTCGAGAAGTAGACGCATTGGGAAGAATTAACTTGTCAATGAGAATGGATCCGGGAACGGATAAGCCAAGAGAACCAAGATCCGGCGGAGACTCACCTCGCTTCGGCGGAGCGGATCGCCCCTCTCGCGGAGGATTTGGAAATCGCGGCGGCGGAGACCGTTCAGGCCGCCCAAGCTTTAGAGGTCGCGATGACCGAAGGCCAAGTGGCCCAAGAACCGGAGTGTATAGACCAAGCGGAAACTCTCGTGGTCCAAGACAGCGAAGTGGTGGAGAAAACTCTGGTCAAGAAGGCGGCCCAGGAGGCCCTCATTTCCCAGCATCTCGCCTAGTTCCTTCAAAACGAAGGTTTTAATCAACTTCTTCCGTAGTCTTCCTTAAGTTTCTCCAAGTACTGATCACATACAGACTTTGTACTTACAGGTGACGCGGCACAGACTTGTGGTGCTGAAATCTGCCAACCTGAGACTTCTTGAAAGATTAGTTCTCCAGCGGCCGCCTTAAGGCAGCCTGCTACATATTCGTCAGAACCAATACTTTTGCATCCAGAAATAATGGAACGCACATCTTTTGAGCCAGCCAGCATGAATCCAAGAGCGTCTACACAAGCTGATTTGAATTCCCCGCTCATTTCGTTTCCCACACAAATTGTGGAAACCCCATCAAACTTTAGACCCAACCTTGAGATTAAAACGGACGGCTGGTTTCTCCCGCAAGAAGTTGAATATTGTGTGTCATATTTTTTCTCAAGCTCATCACACGGGTAAAGCAGATTACCCTGTCTGTAAAACTCACTGCGTGCACCCCTTGCAAACTCCATAAAAACCCCATCATGGCAAAAAGCTTGTCCCGCAGGAAGGATATTACAGCTTTTTAGTGCTTCCTCTAAATCGTGGGACTTGTAGAAACTTGCAACCCCATGTCCAATCCCGTGCACACAACTTCCGTATGGCCCAGAGCCCGAAGGACCAAGCTTCGCACATTCCTTCTCAGCAGTCTTAAGGCCATACAAGCTTTCTGAAAATGCCGCATCTAAAAACCCGTGGTAGCAGCCAAATGCAAAAACCTGACTGCATTTGGAGACCCCCTCAATCCCAGAGTCTTCAAAAATAAGTTTTCCTGACAAGTGTGCAAGATCATGGATATTTCCAGAAGATCCAGCCTCGCCTTTATATGTATTAATTATAAAATCCCAAGCGCCCCTTCCGCCCTTTTTATTTGCGATAGTTTCTAATGCTTCAAACTGTTTTTCTGAGTCGAGTTTTTTAAATTCTTCCGCGTTCGGTGTTTTTTTAGACAATGAACGAAACCACCCTAGTATGGAATTCACATATTTCCTGACTGTTCCCACTAACCCAAGTGGTTTTTCGCGCTGTTCTTCTGTTCCTTCGTCCTTCTGTTCCTCCGTCTCACTGGCCACGGTGAGCACCCCTCTTAAATGCGGATTATTGTGGTCATGGTATTTCCAAACACCAACATTTTTTGGTTTAAAAGCCCAAGACTCCCCAGGTTTTATTTCCTTTTTGGGATCAAACTCTGGATATAAATCATGTGTCGGGTGAAGATTGCTTGCGGGCCATCTCCCGACTGTGTCCTGATTCACAAAAATGACAGCAGAGTTCTCATCAATTGAAACCTCGGCAGGCTCAAACCCGCCAGGGATCATCTTTATAATTTGTGTTTCTGCATGTGCATAAACCCTCGATGCCGACAAAAACAAGAGAAGAAAAAACAAGAAGGCAAAGAACTTTTTCACTTAATATGTTGAGCCATTCTGGCTTAGAAGCATATACCGAAGAGCTTCAACCTGCAAGTTTGGGCTCCCTGAACTGGAGTGGAATACGATTCAGCAGGTGTGCCGTATGAGGGGGTATCATATGTTGGCGTTCCATAAGAAGGTGAGGAATATGAATCTGGCGTGCCGTAGCTGGGCGTGCCATAACCTGGAGGTGCTGGATATGGATTGCTGGATGACGGTGTTGAATAACCATCTGTCGGCGAAGGGTAGGTATAAGAACTATTGGGAGTGTAGTAGCTTTCGCCGGTACCGCTTGGCGAAGGGTAAACATAACTTGGGGATGGATAACTATAGCCGCTAGTAGTGGGAGGAGTGTAATAACTTCCACCTGGTGTGTTATATGGAGTGTAATAACTTGGGCTAGTATAAGTACTCCCTTCAGGTGGGGTGTAGTAAGCAGGAGTAATATACGGTGAGTAGTACGAGGGAGTTACATAGTTAGATGGCGAGTAATAAGTCGGCGTTGGGTACTCATGAGGTGTGTAATAAGTCGGTGAAGTGTAAGTTGAACCAGCCGGTGGTGTGTAGTAGGTAGGTGATGTATAAGGCGGAGGCGTGTTGTAAGTAACGGGCGTTGGGTACGTTCCAGGCGTGTAGTAATAAGGAGAGGTGTAAGTTGCAGGCGGAGTATAGTAAGAAGGTGAGGTATATGTACTTCCAACTGGAGGTGTGTAATAAGTTGGTGTCGAGTAAGTTGGAGGTGTGTAATAGGTCGGGGTTGTGTAATTCCCTCCAGTGTAAGGCGAATAATATTGCGGAGTAGTGTAAGGCGGAGGAGTTTGGTAAGCCGGAGGCGTACTGTAGTTTCCAGTTGGAGTGTAGTAGTAGGGTGTTGTATATTGCGGCGGAGTGTAGTAGTAAGGCGTTGTGTATCCTGTTCCAATCGGAGGGGTGTAATAATTCGGGGTTGAATACGTTGGTGTTGGATACTCTCCCGTAGGTGTTGTGTAGTTGTTCCAAGGAGTATAGTAGTTTGGGGTTGTGTAATTTGACCCCGACGGAGGCGTGTGGTAGTTCGGCGTGTAGTACATTCCGGGAGTGTAATATTGAGGAGTTGTATATGTACTTCCTTCTGGTGGTGTGTAATAAATCGGCGTTGTATAGAACCCGGTTGTTGAAGGAGTCGCATAAGCCGTGCCAACAGGCGGTGTGTAATAAGTTCCTGGAATGTAAATCTCAGGCGGCCTTGGTGCCTCACTGCTAAAGCCATCGCAAGATCCTGGATTTGATGAGCAGAAATCGTAGCAAGAAGCAGGACTTGTGCACCCCCCCATTGTTTCAACTGGCGCAAACTCTACCTCAGTTCCTGGGGTATAATAAAGGTAGGGAGTGTAGTCGTCAGTTGGTCGCGGAGCACTGGCATCAAAACCCGGACAGACGCTTGCCCCATTTACTTGGTTTTCTGTACAGTAATCATAACACTCGCCTGGAGTTGTACAGTTTGCCCACTCCTCTCTTGACCCAAAGTGTGCACTCAAAACTTCCGGGTCAATACCAGCAGGCGGCTCGTCAAGGCAAGAAGAACCATTCCAATAATTATCTGCCCCCACACAATCTACAGCTTCCTCGGTATCTCCGATCGCCGTACAAGCACCGCCCGGCCCAAAGAACTGATTCTGAGGACAACTTTCGGGGACGTAGGCTCCGTTTGCTCCGGGCGCATAGCTTCTGCATTCATCCGGATTGTTATCGCAATAAGTATGGCAAGATTCAGTATCAGTACAACCCCCTGGGCCAGTAAAGTTTCCACCAGTTCCCGCAAACGTTGAGCACTCCCCAAAGTTGTTTGGATCGGAACAATATGCCTGGCAAGTTTGAGTAGTTTGACATCCTCCAGGACCCTCAGTGTGGGTTCCTCCCAAAAGACCAGCCTCGTCAGCAAAATCTGTGCATCTTTGTTGGTTTGAAGGATCGTCGCAAACAGTTCGACAAGAAGCGGCAGAATTGCAACCCAAAACGTCCTCTGCAATTTCTAAATACTCTGGCCTGTCGGGATCGTCAGTATACCCTCCGGGAAGTTCGTTGTTTCCTGCGAAGGTGTCGCAAGCCTGATGGTTTACCGGGTCTGAACAAAAATTAAAGCATACCTCGGCTGAATTGCACCCCAGCTGAGCCTGTGTTTCTTGCCAGAACTCCTCATCTGCATATGTAGTTGGATCGTCTTCGTAAAAACCGTTCTGTCTTGCGTAATCCGCGCAAGAATTGTAGTTTATTGGATCTTCACAATAATCCATACAACCTGCAAGGTCTGTACATTGCCCAAGATCCGCAATTGGAAAAACGATAGCTGTTCCCTCAGCAGATCCGGTAGCAGACTCTTGTGCAAAAGCCCGAGTTGCAAATACGGTCAATAATACCGCGATAATAGCGGTCAAAACTAAAATGGCTTTTGGAAAACGAATGGAAAAAATGCTTGTCATCTTGAGACAGTAAATGGATTTTTATAAGTGTTGAAAGGATTTACGTATTGCGCCTCCTTGTTAAAAGGATTTTCATATTTTGTTTCTAGATTAACTTTTGGCTTTTTAGAAAAAAGATTGGAGGGGACTTTTACTTTTCCGGAGAGAACAAAATAAGCGCCGGCCGCAATTATTGCCACGACCAGAAGAAGCGGGAGCAGATGAATAACGCCTCTTGACACGACCTGTCATTATCGCACCAATTGATTCTTACTTGTCAAGGGGTAAAGTTGCGAGAGACACATATCAAGGTACGGACGTTCCAACTTTTGACACAAAACTGCTTTCTCTTGTTGACCGACAGTATCAGATAAAATCTGCCCCATTATATTTTGGTAGCACTTCTCTTTTGTAGAAGGTACAACTCTAAGGCATATTGCGATTGCTTCTTCTCTCCCGCCCACAGAATAAAACGCTCCTGCGTTAACAACAATACAATGCTCCCGCCAGGCTTCCCCAACCAGTCCGCATAAACTGAAAGAGCGTGCAATATCACCATTTGTTAACGGGTGAATTTGTCTTGCAACGTTGTCCATACACCAAGTTGTATATTGCTCATTTCCAATTTTCTGGCAAAGTACCGAAGTTTTCTGAATGTCTCCATTATTCATTTGGTAAATCCTCGCCGCTTGGTTTAGCCAACAACCCTTTTGATACTTTTCGCCAACTGCATTGCATGGGAAATAGGGATCTTCTGAAAGCCAATCTCTTTCAATCTCGCGGCCGGTTCCCCAATCATGAACCCCAAAGAGGTTTTCCATAAAAGCCCCATTGTGGCAAGAACTTAAAGCCTCTGGGAATTGCGTTTCCTTCTCGTAAAGATCATCACAAGTTTTCAAAGCATCCGGCAAGTTTTGGTATCCCCACATTGCAAGGATTGCATGTCCTGCCGCATGAACGCATTGGAAATATCTAGTTGAGAATACTTTGCATTTATCAGTCATTTGGGCAACTGCCTCAAAACCCTGGTCCGTTGCCGCCTCGATTATGGCTCCGTGGTAACAGGCATATAAAAAGTAATCTTTGCAATGTAGGATAGACTCAAGGCCATATTTTTGATAAGCGTAGAATCCGATCTGGTGGACTGCGAGATGGCCTTCTCCGGTGTGAGGGAGGGTTGAGTGTTCAAGAATTTCTAAAGACTCCTCGACTCCAACTCGTTCTGCAAGTTTTCTGGTGGCGGCAAGTCTGGTGGTTTGGTCATCAGAGAGTATTTCCTTCATCTCTGGGACATTTTGGGGACTCAGAGGCTTTGTTTGCGGAAAGACGCGGGAAAACAAAACAGCTCCAACAACCAATGTGCAAAGCACCAAGAGTTGGTATATTGGCCTTCTCATACTTTTGAAGAATGTACCATACTTAATTCTCAATACTCAATACTCTATACTATATGTGTATGTCTGTCCAAGATATCTCGGCTCAAATTTCCTCTTTAAGCGCTAAGGTTAATCAAACCGCGCTCCCTCAAGAATTAAAAGATAGAGTTGCTTCCCGAATTGATAGATTTACAAAACTATCAGGAAGCGCGGATATTTTTGATGAAGTTGAACATTTTGCAAATTACATTGATTGGATAACTTCGCTTCCTTGGGACAAACGCTCAGAAGATGTATTAGATTTGACCCGTGCAAAAGAAGTGTTGGATAAACACCATTACGGACTAACAGACATAAAAAGCCGAGTTCTTGAGTTTATCTCAGTCATGAGTCTAAACAGGCAAAAGGCAGGCGATCACATTGCTCGCGCTCCTATCTTGTGCTTCGTTGGTTTAGTGGGCACAGGAAAAACAACAGTTGCCTATTCAATTGCAGAAAGCCTGGGAAGGCAACTTGTGCGTGTTCCTTTTGGCGGAATGGGAGGACCATTGGATTTAAGAGGCCAATCCAGGGTTCATCCGGAAGCAGAACCAGGCCAGATTATAAAAGCAATGAAAAGGGCAGGAACAAAAAACCCAGTTATTCTTCTTGATGAGGTAGACCGCGTCGCAGACGATGGAAGATCTTCAATAATGGGAGTCTTGGTTGAACTTCTAGATCCCGAGCAAAACCATGCATTCCACGACTACTACATTGATTACCCATTCAACCTATCAGAAGTACTATTTGTGGCAACGGCAAACAATACAACCAACATCTCAACGGCAGTCTTAGACAGGCTAGAAGTGATCCAAATGCCAAGCTACACTGACGAAGAGAAAATAACAATTGGAAAAGCATACATGCTCCCCCGTGTTTTGGAAGAAAGCGGCCTCCCAGAAGGTGCGCTAACCATATCAGACGAAGTGTGGGCACTCGTGGTCAGACCTTTAGGCTACGATGCCGGAATGAGGACGCTTGAAAGAACAATTGAAGGTATAGCTCGAAAAGTTGCCAAGGAGTATGTGGAAGGCAAAACCAAGCAATTGACGCTGACTCCGGAAAATATTAAACAGTACCTGCCCTCGTATTAGCGCAATTCATTGCGCGCAGAATAAATTCTGCTACTACATGAAGATTCTAGTAATTTCAGACACTCACGGCAATATAAACCACATCAGGCATGTTGTAGGT
The DNA here is from genome assembly GCA_964366515.1 of uncultured Gammaproteobacteria bacterium. Taxonomy (GTDB): domain Bacteria; phylum Patescibacteriota; class Microgenomatia; order UBA8517; family UBA10165; genus 2-12-FULL-44-25. The sequence goes on along the minus strand of CAYIUF010000003.1, from coordinate 418 downwards.
TTTGCAAAAAGCCAAAGTATGTCAGCAATATTCCATTGCGGAGATTTTTCAACTTCCCAAGACGTTGTGGAAGTTCTCAAAAGTGGTCTACCACTTTATGCAGTCACGGGTAATGCCGACGAAGCAAGATATAACGAAATCTGGAGTGCTTTAGAACCAGCAACCCTACGTGGAGACGTTCTGAAGTTCACAGTAGACGGACGCAAAATCGCAATGGGCCACGAGCCTTCAAAAGTTCGTGAGTTTATTCAAAACGGAAGCACTGACGCAGTCTTTTACGGACACTTGCATTCGCCATCAGTGAAACTTGTGGGGGACACACTTGTGGTCAATCCCGGAGCCCTTGGCAATACTACAAAACCATCTTTTGCAATCTACGATACAGAATCAAATACAGCAGAAATTATCGAAATTCCAT
>CAYIUF010000002.1:0-55532 GCA_964366515.1 uncultured Gammaproteobacteria bacterium | reverse complement strand
AGGCTGGGGAATAATATCTGCAGTAATAAGTGTCATAACAATTGGTGAAGCAATAGGGGATCTTGGTTTATCAGGCAGCCTCTACAAGTTCGTCTCAAAACATCTAAACGACGGAAATACCGAAAGCGCAAAACATTTTCAGCAAGTTACGTTTCTAATGCGACTTGTCAGTTCGGGGTTAATCTTTTTTGTTTTAACGGTTTTTTCAAAATTCTTCTCACAGGTTTTCTTCAAAAGCGATGAGTGGTTTTTAAGTTTCATCTCCGGGCTCGGGATATTTTCCTATCTTATGTTGGATTTTCAGCTAGGCGTATTGCAGGCAAAAAATAAATGGGCAAAAGCGGCGGTTTTGCTAACTCTTGTGAATCTGATAAGGCTCATTGGAGTAGGATTCTTCTTTTTTACAGAAAGCCTGACTCTTAACCTTACCCTTTGGATGTACTCGGGAACTGCACTTGTCGCATATATTGTGTCGCTGTTTTGGGAGCCGGTCATGTGGAAGGTTACTTCACCCATAAAACAAAGCATGAAAGATATTTTTGGGTTTGCAGGATGGCTTGGTCTAAATAGAACTTCGGGTGCAATAGCATCAAGAATTGACGCTTTATTAATTCTCAACATCGTCGGGGCATATCAAACAGGTTTATACGGGGCGGCAAGACAGCTTTCGATAGGTGTGCCAATGTTGATTGGAAGTCTGGCATCGGTCCTTGCCCCTCGCTTTGCGACACTCGGGAAGGAACATTTAACAAGCTACTTTAAAAAAACAATTCTCCTCTCTATTGTTTTGAGTGTGGGTCTTGTTGCTGGAATATTTATCTCTCCGTGGGTCATTGGTTTATTCGGAGATAAATACAAAGAGTCGGTAGAAATTTTGCAATGGCTTTTAGTTGGGTACATCCCATTTGTTTTGGCCACGCCTGCAGTGAACATTTTAATTTATGCACACCACAAACCCCAGGTAATAGGGATATTATCTCTCTTGCAAATTCCCTTGGTTTGGGGAATAAGCATGTATTTAATTCCAAACCATGGAGTTTGGGGGGCTGTAATGGCCCACATTGGTTGGAACTTATCGACTCTCTTTGTGGCATATGCTTTTGTCGCTTACTACTTGTATAAAAAAATATGACTATAAAAGAACAAAGTTCTCTTCAGCTTCGTATAACAGCCCAAACATTAGTCAAAAACGAAGCTCGTTATATTTGGTATGCAGTAATGTCAGTAATAAACCATGTCGACAAAATTTTGTTGTGGGATACAGGAAGTTCTGACGAGACCTTAAAAATAATTGATGAAATATTAAAAACCCCAGAAGGAAAGAAGAAGGTGGATTTTAAAAAAGTAGAGAGTGTTACTACCGAAACCTTCCCAAAAGTAAGACAACAAATGCTAGATGAAACAAAATCTGATTGGATATTAATGGTAGATGGCGACGAGATTTGGTGGGAAGACTCAATACGGAAAGTAGTTCAAGTAGTAAAAAGTAGTGCAGGTAGAAAATTGGAATCGATCGTAGTTCCTACAGTTAACCTAGTGGGTGACATATATCATTACCAGGATCCATCAACCGGGATGTATCATCTTGCCGGAAGAACCGGTCATCTGAATCTTCGTGGAATAAAAAAGAAGATTCCTGGTCTGCATTCTCATGGCGTCCATGGCCAATGGGGCTGGGTTGACAAAGACAATAAGATGATCCAAAACCGTGACTCCAAAAAGATACTATATATAGAAGCTCCGTATCTTCATGCAACCAATGTGCCTCGGGCGGGCACAATAGCCGGAGAGGCAAGTGTGCCCAAGCGTCAAATGAAAAGAAAATATGAATTAGGAATCCCATTCCCACGGGACTTTTACTACCCAGAAGTATTTTTCAGAAACCGCCCCGAGATTGTTCCTTCACCGTGGGAGAAAATAGACTCAAGTTTCAAACTAAGAGCGCTACTTGAAACGCCCTTAAGAAGGTTTAAGCGAAAGTTTGTGAAGAAAGTAGGGTACTAATCGTGGGGGTCAAAAATTACCATAGAGACGAGGTGTATCTTAAAAACCAAGACCAGTTTAGAAACATTTTTAGATTTACTTTCAAAAAAGTTTTGAAGTACAAGAAACGGGGCTTGGTATTAGAAATAGGATCATCAACAGGACTTTTGCTTGGCGAGTTCAAAAATGCGGGGTGGGTTGTGCGAGGTATAGAACCATCAGCAATATCCTCTTCTTTTTCAATAGAACGTGGGATTCCCACAATTCGCGAAACATTCGAAAAGGCCAAATTCACAAACAAATTTGACGTAGTAATTCTAAATCACGTTCTCGAACACATGGAAAGCCCAACAAATGTGTTAAATAAAATACACAAGTTACTTAATTCTAGGGGGATTATAGTAATCAATGTTCCCAATGCGGGCAGTTTATCTGCCAGAATCTACGGAAAATCATGGGAATACTTATTGCCTGAGGAGCACATTTGGCAATTTACGCCAAACGCACTTTTTAAGTTACTTAATGATTCGGGATTCAAAGTATTAGAGTGGAGTGCTACATCCGGAGTTTGGGAATATGACAATCCCATTCTAGAAGTTTGGCAAAGTCTAGCTCAACTCAAAAAGAGATTTTTCAGAAATCTGCTAACGGCAATACCAGCATGGTTTATAACACAGCTTAAACTGGGAACCGGCCTATCTGTGGTCGCTATCAAACGGTGAAGAAATACATACCAATCATACTACTATTGTCGTTTCATTTGTTTTTACTTGCTCAGCTTCGCTTTACGGCTTGGCCTGAAATGCTCTCATATGCCTATCTCAAAAACCACGGGTTTCTCCTCTACAAAGATATGATCCACCCCTACCCTCCAGTGCTAACACTAGTGCTTTCGTATGTGTATAAAGCTTTTGGATATGACCTTATCGTGCTAAAAACCTTTTCGTGGGCAATTATTCTCTTCTCAGACCTCTGTGTTTGGCTTCTCGCTCGTGAAATTACTAAAAAAGATACAGCGGCAATTCTTTCGTTAGCAGTTTATGTATTCCTCCAACCCGTTCTTGAAGGCAATATGCTTTGGTTTGATATTGCGATAGTCCCGCCACTCCTTTTGGGAGCGTATATGCTCTTGCGTGGAAACTTGCTATTGGGCGGAATCTTTTTATCTATGGCCGGCTTTATCAAACAAACCGGAGGCCTATTCTACTTGTCCGTACTGTGCTACTTGATTCTCACCAAGGCGCCGGGCAAACAACTTAAAAACTATCTTATTGGACCATTTATTTTCGGCATCCCGCTTTTAATCAGGCTTATGCAAGAAAGCGCTGTGATCGGCTTTTGGAACTGGGTTGTATACTATCCAGCAAAATTCTGGAGCAAATTCCCGGGTTATGTTCAGATGTCGGTTACCCCGCGAGAGATATTGATTATTGGACTCCTTATCGCGCCTATTGTGTGGTTATCAATCAGATCAATAGGCAAACGAGATAAAAACTTAATCGTTTTGATGCTTTTCACTGTGTTAAGCCTCATTTCCGTTTACCCACGTTTCTCTTTCTTTCACCTTCAAACCACAATCGCACTTTCTGCAGTTTTGCTAGGTACTGTGATCGCTCAAAATAAAAAACTCTTAATGTTTCCAGTCATATCATTGCCATTAATCTTGGTATTAATGTGGCCGCAGATAAAACTAGAGTGGGGAAAAGAAGCCCGGTTTTACGGATCTGAAGAAATTGATTTTGCAAACAAACTCAGTGATATTTCAAAAAGTGACACAGTATTTTTACAAGGAATCCAATCCGGAATTTATGTGTTTTCAAACACCTTACCCCCAAAACCCTGGGGAGATAACTTTGGTTGGTACTATGAAGTTCCAGGAATCCAAGAAGCGACGCTAATAAGGTGGGAACAAAATCCACCAGAGACAATAGTGTGGCGTACCCCAAACCAAGGCAACCAGTTCGACCTAGGTACCTACGAGCCCAAAAAGATTGTAGACTGGATACAACAAAATTATTTTAGAGAAACAGAACTAAGACCCGGAATTTTGGTATGGAGGAAAAAACCGAAGGTGGTGAGCGGAGTCGAACCATGAAAATTGCATTTCTAAGTTTCTACAGTGGTGTTCTTCCTCGTGGAGTAGAGACTTATGTGCACGAACTTTCAAATAGACTTGTGCGATTAGGTCATGATGTAACCGTATATCAATGTGGGCCTAAATTCTTAAACACCAGATACAAAACGGTTAAAATTCCCAATGAAGTTGATTGGAAGAAAAACTCCGAAACACTCACAGGAATGCTCTACCTAGTAGGAAAAGTTAAAGAATTCACCAAAAAAGTTCTTGAAAAGATAGACGCCGATACAAATATTATTGTTCCCACAAATGGTCGTTGGCAGAGCGTTCTTTGTAAGTCGTGGGCAATGAAAAACAAAAAGAAGATCGTCATCCCTGGTCAGTCAGGCGCAGGATTAGATGACAGAATTAATTTGTTTACATTTCCTGATAGATATATTGCATTAACAAAACATCAAGAAAAGTGGGCAAATAACGCAAATCCTCTTGTCAAAACTGTAAAGATTCCCAACGGAGTTGATCTTGATAGGTTTGCCAAAGGTGGGACAAGTGCCCTGTCAGTAGAGTTACCCAAACCAATTATTCTAGCCGCGGCAGCCCTTATTCCTCTCAAAAGACTAGATTTAGCAATAAAAGCAGTCTCAAAATTAGAAAAAGCATCCCTCCTTTTAGTTGGCAATGGTCCAGAAAAAGAGAAACTGCAAGCTCTCGGAGATAAACTTCTACCCGGAAGATTCAAAATACTATCTCTCCCGTTTTCGGAAATGCCCAAAGCCTACCAGGCAGCAGATCTATTTACCTTTCCCACAATTGAGTGGGAATCATTTGGGATAGCAATGGTTGAAGCTATGGCATCAGGACTTGCCGTTGTTGCAACAGATGACCCCATTCGCCGAGAGGTTGTGGGCAATGCAGGATTATTTATTGATCCTAAAGATACAAGCCAATATGTACGAGCTTTAGAAAAAGCATTGTCGTCGGAGTGGGGGAGCAAACCAAAAAAACAAGCAGAGAAATTTTCCTGGGATGAAATTGCAAAACAATACGATAAACTTTTTAAGGAACTTGTGGTGAGCGGAGTCGAACCATGAAAATCTCAATCATAATCCCCTCTTTCAATGAAGAAAATGAGATAGGGGAGTGTCTTGAATCATTACTAAAACAAACTCACAAAGATTTGGAAATTACCGTTGTAGACGACGGATCAACCGACAAAACAAATACCTTAGTCGCACAATATGCAAAACAAAATAGCCGCCTATCCCTCTTAAAGGCCAACCACAAAGGGCCAGGTCCCGCAAGAAACCTGGGTGCTGAGGCCGCCTCCGGCAAAATACTCGTATTTGTAGATTCGGACATGACTTTTGCGCCCGATTTTATTGAAAAACTGACAAAACCAATAGTGGAAGGCGAAACAAAAGGGACTTTTTCAAAAGAAGAATTTGTTGCAAATCCAGAAAATGTATGGTCTAAATGCTGGACAATAAATGAGGGGTGGGAAGAAGGAAAGCGTCACCCCAAGAATTACCCGGACAAACAAAAAGTCTTTCGCGCAATTTTAAAAAGTGAATTCGACAGGGTTTCTGGTTTCTCTCCAACTGGTGAATATACAGACGACTGGACTTTAAGTGAGAAGCTAGGGTATCTAGCTGATAACGCACCAGGTGCTGTCTTTTATCACAAAAACCCAGAATCTCTAGGCGAAATATTCAATCAAGCAAAATGGATAGGTAAAAGAAGATACAAACTTGGACTTATTGGCAAAATAGTCGCTTCAATTCGTGCTTGCCTACCCATCTCAATCGCTGTGGGTGTTTATAAATCGATAACCAACAACCAACCTGCTTTCTTAGTGTTCAAAACAGTATACGATTTCGGAGTGTTTTTAGGTGCTCTAACATCACTGTTCGGAGGGTCAAGTGCAAAATAACTTACTAGGAGTGTTCAATCAATCTTTATGGCTTGATGAAGCAACAAGCGTTGTTAAAGCAAGCACACTAAGCTTTAAGGATTTGATACTTACATTTTCAGTTGGAGACTTCCACCCTCCGCTTTATTATCTGACGTTAAAACTGTGGATTAGTATTTTCGGCAATAGCGAAGTTTCTGTTAGATCGTTATCTGTCTTATTCTCAGCACTATCTGTGTGGTGTCTTTATTTAATCGGGAAAAAACTTTTCAATCGGTTTGTGGGGATTGCCAGCGCAGGACTTCTTGCAACCGGACCGTTATTTTTCTACTACGCACATGAGGCGCGCATGTATGCAATGTCTACCTTTTTTACCATCCTGGTCATTCTGTGCTTCGTTAATATTTTGCAAAGCAAAAAACCGAACATTTTCAACTGGACATCATTTGTGGCCGCGGCAGTATTGCTGATATACACCGATTATTTGCCCGCAATAACACTCCTTTTCTGTGTTGCGTTCTTACTCCTTGAGAAGAAAAACTTCCAGGCTTACAAAGGTTCGTGGCTCATTTCATTTGCAGCAATTGCTGTCTCCTTTGTCCCTTGGATTCCAATATTTCGTCAACAACTGGAGGTAGGTGCGCTTGTCAAAGAAAACGCACCAATATGGTGGGAAACTTTGGGCCGTATAAACCTTAAACAAATTGCGCTAGTTCCAGTCAAGTTCCTGATCGGTAGAATCTCTTTTCAAGACAAAGTAGTCTATGCAAGCATCGTATTATTGTATGCATTTGAATTTGGGATCTCCGCTTTTTATTCTCTGAAGAAATTTAAAGAAAGTAGATTTATATGGCTTTGGTTTTCAATTCCCCTCGCTGTAGCCCTTGTGTTTGGCCTTATAATGTCAGGGTTTTCCTACTTCAGACTCTTATTTTTGTTGCCGCCGTTCTATTTGCTGGTTGCCCATGGCCTTTCCATGTCAGAAAAGTCAAGAGCGGGTAAGTTGTATTTTCGGATTGGTCTAAATATGCTGGCAGTTTTGATATTTATAGCTAATCCCCGATTTTGGAGAGAAGATTGGAAAGGCACAGTTTCGTGGCTGGAATCCGATAGCGGCAATGCGAATTCAGCCTCAATTTTCGTTACAAACAACCAGCGCGATCCCTATGTGTATTACTCCAAAAATATACCTGCATATGGTCCAGATGGACTTAATACTGGTAATTTTGAGAGAATATACCTGTTCAGGTACGTTCAGCCCATTTTTGACCCCCAAGATAACGTTCGCAAAACCGTGGAAAACGCTGGATATATAAAAGTTGAAGAACGAGATTTTAACGGAGTAACAGTATGGAAATACACTAATGAGAGTCGGAATTGACGTTTCTCAATCAGTTTATGGAACAGGAGTTGGTGATTACACCAAAAATTTGGTGGACTCACTCACTTCAATAGACAAAAGCGATACCTTTGTATTGTTTGGGGGTTCATTGCGTAGAAGAGATGAATTCCCGAAGCTGTTTCCAAAAGCCAAGAATATAGAATTAAAAACCTCAATCCTTTCTCCGACTCTTGCAGATATCTTTTGGAACAAGCTCCATACCTTGCCCGTTGAAAATTTTATAGGAAATGTAGATGTATTTCACTCCTCCGATTGGGCCCAACCGCCAACATCTGCGTATAACGTAACAACGATCCATGACCTTGCTCCGTTAAAATATCCCCAATACACGCCTCAATCAATAGTGGAAGTTCACAAAAGCAGATTGCGCTGGGTTGCAAAAGAAGTAGATAAAATAATTGCTGTTTCTCAATCAACAAAAGAAGACGCAATAGAACTCCTAAAAATTAATCCCGAAAAAATTATTGTCATCCCAGAAGCTGGAGACGAGCGTATAAAAAAAGTTAATCAAGAGAAGATCAATAGAGTGCTTAATAGATACGGAATATCAAAAGAATATCTTATCGTTATCGGCACTAATCCAAGAAAGAATCTTCCAAGAATTTTGGAAAGCTATAAAAAGTTAAGCAATAAGAACTTGGAACTCGTGGTTGTAGGCAAAAAGCCAGAAAATACAGAAGGAGGCGTCATATATACAGGATTTGCTAATTTTAACGACTTGTCAGCGCTTTATTCGGGTGCGTCAGCTCTGGTTTACGCATCACTTTATGAAGGATTCGGACAACCGATCCTTGAAGGTTTTAAGATCGGCATCCCAGTCGTAACTTCAAATGTATCAAGCATGCCCGAGGTTGCTGGCGACTGCGCAATTCTTGTGAATCCTACAAAAGTTGACGAAATTGCTCAAGGCATAAAAGACGCACTTAAAAATCGCAACAAGTTAATAAAAAAAGGAATTGAACGAGCAAAAGAGTTTTCATGGGAGTACACAGCAAAACTGACACTAAGGGTTTACAAGGAGGGGGCACTATAGTGGTGAACGAAGTCGCTGTCGGAGGGTTTTCACCATGAGAATTGCCGTAGACGGTAACGAAGCAAATCTTCAGAATCGAGTCGGTGTTAATCAATATGCCGCAGAACTCCTAAGCCATCTTGAAAAAATCTCTTCAACTCACGAATGGGTTGTTTATCTAGACAAAGCACCATTGGAGCATATGCCGCAACCGAGAGTAGGCTGGAGATATGAAATAGGCAAAGGTGGTCTGCTCGGAAAACTAACAAGACTTTGGTTTGCAAATCCACGTCCTGATGTATATTTTGCGCCAACCCACTATCTTCCCCCAGTCTCCCCCGTCCCAATGGTAATGAGCGTTATGGATCTTGGGTACCTAGAATTTCCAGAGCAGTTTACAAAACGTGACTACTACCAACTTAAATACTGGACAGGCATTTCTCTAAGGTCCGCAAAAAAAGTCATTGCAATCTCAGAAAGTACAAAAAACGAAATAATCTCAAATTATCCATTTGCAAAAAATAAAATTGAAGTTACATATCTCGGATACGACAGGTCAAAATTCAGATACCCGCTTTCAGAATCCAGAATAAAAAGATCTAAAGAAAAATACGGAATCAAAGGGCAATATATTGTGTATGTTGGAACGCTAAAGCCCAGCAAAAACGTGGAGGGGCTTTTGCAAGCGTTCTCAAAGCTTATAGGTCTTGATTTAACGTTAGTGATTATTGGGAAAAAAGGTTGGCTTTATGAGTCTATTTTTAAAATAGTACAAGATCTACAAATCGAAAATAAGGTGCTTTTCACAGACTTTGTTGAAGAGGAAGAGAAAGTGGATCTTCTAGCGGGAGCCAAATGTCTCGTTTCGCCAAGCTTTACGGAAGGTTTCGGGATGCATGTATTGGAAGCAATGGCGACTGGATGTCCAGTCGTTGTTTCAAAAATTGGAAGTTTGCCCGAAGTTGTAGGGGAGGCTGGCATCTTAGTCGACCCAGACGACACAGAATCGATCGCAAAAGGCATAAATTTTGTGGTAAGTCTGCCCCAAGGCAAGTATAATCAGCTAAGAGGGGCCGCAATTACCCAAGCCGAGAAGTTTTCTTGGGAAAAAACAGCCAAAAAAACCTTAGAAATATTGGAAAAACTTTAAACCATTACACATGACACCAGTTAAAGATAGAACAGGAAAAAATCTGACCTCCGAACAAGTAGCCCAGAAGGTGGCAAACAGAGTATATAACTACTTTCTGGACTTTGAACTAATGCTTTTGCGCTGGATAGGGCACATACCTCTTCATTTTGTACGCCACACTTTTTATCAACTAGCAGGCCTCAGAATGGGGAACGGTTCAACAATCCATATGTTCGCAAACTTCTTCCAACCCAAAAATATAGAAATCGGAGCAGACACAATAATCGGGAATAACGCTTTTCTAGATGGTAGAGCCCCACTCATTATCGGAAACCACACGGCAATAGCCTCAGAAGTTTTAATCTATAATTCAGAACATAATCTAGAAGACCCAAGCTTCACAGCAATTGAGGAAGCAGTCGAAATAGGCGACTATGTATTTATCGGCCCAAGAGCAATAATATTGCCCGGAGTCAAAGTGGGAAGAGGTGCGGTTATAGCAGCTGGCGCAGTTGTAACAAAAGATGTTCCGGATTTTGCAATCGTTGGTGGGGTTCCTGCAAAAGTTATCGGTAAGCGAAATTTAGAAAATCCTCGTTACATTCTCGGTCGTGCCCGTCTCTTTCAATAAAAATGCCAATATTAAAGTTACTCGCCGTCTTAATTTTTTTTGTGGGGCTTTTCTACTTAATCATTCCTTCGCCGTCATATCCTCTACCTCCCACAGATAGCGTTCAATCTTTAGAGGAAGCCGATATCGAAAACTCCGAAGAAAGAAGAGCTTATTTTACAAATTTCTCAAGGGAAGAAGTTCTCGTCCATTATGAAAACGAATTACAGAAAAGCTTTCCGTTTAACTTTCCATCATACAGGGTAAGCTACCCTCCCGAAGATTCGCAAACTTTAATTCGCGATCAAACAAGAAGCGTCCATCTTCCCGAAATTATACATCCATTCAGAGAATCGGTTTTTGTAAATTTTTTTGAAGCAAGTACCGCAAAAGATGCAATCTCATACAAAGGAATTCCATTTGAAAGAAAAATAACCATACGATATCTTCCGACCGCACCGCACTCTCGGATTTTAATAATTCTGCCCTCATTTCTTTTCCTCCTCTACCTGCTTCACGAATTGTTACGTGAATTAATATCATTCACAAAACTACTTTTAAAGAAATGATAAAAAAGAAACTCGATGTATCAATAATAGTCGTCAGCTTCAACACCAAAAAACTGACAATTGAGTGCATAAACTCTGTGAATAGGTATACAAAAGCTTGTCTCTTCGAGGTCATAATTGTTGACAACTCTTCAACTGATGGATCCCAGGAGGAAATTCAAAAATTGGCAAAAAGGAACAGGAACTTACAACTAATTAGATCAAAAGAAAACCTAGGCTTCGGAGGAGGAAACAATATTGGTATGAAAAAAGCAGAAGGAAGATACATTTTGCTTCTAAATTCCGACACAGTACTACATGAGGACTCGATTTCTAAAATGGTCAAATGGATGGATGCTAACTCAAACGTTGGAGTCTCAACATGCAAGCTAACTTACTTAGATGGATCCACACAAAGCACTGGTGGTCACTTCCCAACACTTCCGAGAGTTGTGTCATGGTCTCTGTTTCTAGATGATATTCCTTTGTGGAGGGAATTATTCGGCTCCTACCACCCCAACTCTGCTTTCTACAATAAAACAAAGCCACTAGACTGGGTAACCGGTGCATTTATGTTAATTAAACGTGATGCATATAACCAAGTCGGAGGATTTGATACGAAGTTTTTTATGTACACAGAAGACGTGGAATACTCGTATAGATTTAAGAAAAAAGGGTGGCCGGTTTGGTTTGTGCCAATAACTTCTGTAACACATATCGGTGGAGCTTCAAGTTCTGGTGAGGGTGTGAGGTTCGCAGGCGGTGCTTTGGGCAAGGAAAGAAGCCTTGTCGGGGAATACGAAGGCCTCAAATTATTTTACAAAAAACACTATCCAGAAAATTTTGATATAGCAAGAATGGTTATGAAAATCGGTGCCCTCTTGAGGATGTTTATGTTTGGTTTTGTGCTTGGACAACCCCAAGCACGCAATATATATGGAAAAGCATTTTCGACAATTTAATCTAATATCAACGCTAAAGTACCTACTTTCTGCTTTATTGATTGTTATTCCCCTATATCCAAAATTTCCAATCTTTAATGTCCCGGGGACATATGTTGCAATAAGAGCAGAAGATTTTCTAATCTCAGCAATTGCATTGGCGTGGTTCTTATTGGTGCTTAGAAGTGGATTTTCAAATTTTCTAAAAGGTAAATTAAATCAAGCAATACTGCTTTATTTGCTGGCAGGCCTTTTATCATGCTTATCAAGTGTGTTCCTAACCAAAACTGCACCCACCCATATCGTTTTTCTCCATTGGGCAAGAAGAATCGAATACCTAATCCCATTTTTTGCAGCAGTTGAAGTTATAAAATATGCAAAACATGCAAGATTTTTAATTACGTCACTTTTTATAGCAACGTTCTTTGTCTTCACATTTGGCTTCGGCCAAATTCACTTTAACTTTCCAGTAATAACGACACAAAACGAAGAATATTCAAAAGGATTAGCCCTAAGATGGATCGCCGGAGCCAGGCTTAGCTCAACCTTTGCAGGCCATTATGACCTGTCTGCATTCCTTGTTGTACTTCTCCCGATATCAACAGCTCTCTTTTGGTATTACAAAAAGATAAAAAATAGAATACTGTTTCTAGTATTCTCGGTTCTTCCTTCTTTTTGGTTAATTTTGCGGGCAGAATCCCGAGTATCCTTTATTTCGTTTCTGTTTGGAATATCAGTTTCTCTCTGGCTTATCAAAAAGAGAATACTTATTATTCCAGTCTTAATAGCAACAATTTTGTGTGGAGTTTTATTTACAAACCTTGGCGTCCGCTACAAAAATAGCATCAAGACTTATTGGCAAAAAATTACATTTGTAGCTCCTGCATTTGCTCAAAGCGCGGCACTTGAGCGCTCAAGAAGCAAACAAACAGAGAATGAAAAGCCGCAAATGCCAAGTATATTCGAAGACAGATCGACAGCAATAAGACTCAATGTGGAGTGGCCGCGCGCAATTCGTGCATTTATGAAGAATCCTCTCTTAGGAACGGGATATTCCTCAATAACCCTTGCAACCGACAATGACTATTTAAGACTCCTGGGGGAAACGGGCATCTTGGGAGTTTCAGCATTTTTCTTGGTAATACTAAGACTGCTTATGAAGTTATTTGGCTACATAAAAATTGTCAGAAAAAATTGGAGCTGGTACTTTGTTTGCGGTTTGGCAGCGGGGTTTGCAGGACTGCTTCTTAACGCAACCTTTATCGACGTATTTGAAGCCTCAAAAGTTGCTATAATTTTCTGGACACTCGCAGGGGTAGCCATTGGTATTGTAAGCAGAGATGAAAAAGCATGAGAAAATTTCAATATAATCTTTTGGACATTGGCAGGTGTGGCGGTCGGTGTTATAGAAAGGGAAGAAAATGACCAAAAGATTTCAACATAATCTAATCCTCTTTTTTATTCTCGCCCTAGGACTCGTATTAAGACTTTACAAAATCGATAATCCAGTCGCAGATTGGCACTCTTGGCGCCAAGCAGACACCGCATCAGTTGCGAGGATTTATGTTGAGGACGGAATTGATCTTCTGCGCCCGCGCTATCATGATATTTCAAACATTGCCTCTGGATTTGATAATCCGGAAGGGTGGAGGTTTGTAGAATTTCCAATATACAATGCAATCCACGCAGTTTTGTATAAAGCATATCCTGCAATCGGATTTGATAAATGGGGAAGGCTTAGTTCAGTTTTTATCTCACTTGGGTCATTGGTATTTGTATATTTGCTGGGCAAGCGGTTTATTTCAAAAGAGGGTGGCCTTCTTGCAGCTTTTTTCTTCGCGGCGCTTCCTTTTAATGTTTATTTTTCACGAACGATTTTACCAGAACCTCTCTCAGTCTTCTTTATTGTTTCAAGCCTTTACTTCTTTTCTCTTTATATCGATACACAAAAAAGGTGGAGCATTTACCTTTCAGGGGTTTTGTTCGCACTTGCTCTTCTGATGAAGCCATACATTGGTTTTTACGGTCTGGCGTTTCTTTACCTTGCTTGGGAAAAATATAAGATCAAAGGCAGTCTTAGGAATATCGATTTCTGGGTATTTCTGTCAATTGTAGGTTCTCCATTTTTCTTTTGGCGCGGTTGGATGTGGGATGGCGACCACATAAGAGGAATTCCACATTGGAAATGGGCCTTCAACGGCGACAACATTCGAGGCCGCCCAGCTTTCTGGTGGTGGATATTGGAAGAACGCCTCGGGCGAATGATCCTAGGGGTATGGGCGATACCAGCTTTTGTTCTTGGCCTGCTAACCCTCAAAAAAGGCAAATACCCATACTTCATGCATGTTTTGCTCGCAAGCCAGTTTGCCTTTGTTTTGACAGTTGCAACAGCAAGTGTTCGCCACGACTATTACCAAACATTGATAATCCCCGCCGTCTGTTTGGCAACTGCCGGAGGATTCCTATATTTGTGGAACACAAAATCCCTAAACACAAAACTCGCAAGAATTTTTGCGGTTGCCTCAGTGAGTGCAGGACTCTTCTTTTCTTTCTACCAAATCAAAGAATTTTATAAAGTTAATCACCCTGAGATTATGATTGCAGGAGCGGCTGCGGATAAATTACTGCCAAAGGACGCGATTATTATTGCTCCATACAACGGCGACACAGCATTCTTGTATCAAACAAGAAGAAAAGGATTCCCATACGTTGTTTACCCAATTCCTGAAATGATTGAAAAGCAAGGCGCACAATACTGGGTTTCAGTTAACTTTGACGACCAAACAAGGCAGGTAATGAATGAATACACAACACTCGAGAAAACTGACAAGTACGTAATTATCGATCTAACCAAAAAGAAGGGCAAGTAACCTATGCGCATACTAATGTTAACCCCGTACTTGCCCTATCCTCCTTCTTCCGGCGGTCAAATCCGCTCATACAATCTTATAAAGGAACTTTCAAAAAGGCACGAGATTACATTGTGTGCTTTAGTCAAACATGATACCGACAGAAAAAACGTAAAGATGCTGGAGAGGTATTGCAAGAAAATCTATGTTTTTAATAGACCTCAAAAACCATGGACAATAACAAACATATTAAGAACGGGATTTAGCCTTTACCCATTTTTAGTTGTAAGAAACTACTCAGCCGAAGAGAAAAAAACTTTGCCAGAAATAATTAAAGTTGGGGAGTTTGACATTATCCATGCAGAGACCTTCTATGTATCGCCTCATATTCCCGAGGTAAACATTCCAATTGTACTTGTCGACCAAACTCTCGAGTACCAAGTTGTCCAACATTATGTAGACACATATAGATATCCTATCTTAAAGCCCCTGCTATACATAGATGTCGCAAAATTGAAATACTGGGAAACATATTATTGGAAAAAAGCCGCTCAAGTTGTTGCTGTTTCTGCCTCAGATGCAAAGTTTATGAGCCAGGCAATAAAAGCAGATGTGACCGTAATTCCAAACGGAGTAAGTGAAGATTTTATAGATGATGTGCCGCTTCATTACAACAAAACAATTCTATTTCAGGGAAACTACGAATGGCTACAAAATGGCGAGGCGGCAAGAATATTAGTAAACAAAGTCTTACCATTAATTCTCAAAGAAATACCAGACGTAAAAGTAATTATTTCAGGTCAAAATACTCAATCTGTTCAAAATCTACGTTCAGAAAATGTCATATTAAACGAACTAGGCGTTGAAGATGTGGCAGGAGTGCAAAAAGCAATAAGAAGTGCAGGAGTTATGGTCGCCCCACTGTACGGACCTGGGGGAACAAGATTGAAAATTCTCTCATCAATGGCAGCCCGGCTTCCTGTTGTTACAACAAAGGTAGGCATTGCAGGCATTGGCAAGAAAGACGTCCATTATTTGGAAGGAAACACCCCAGAAGAAATGGCAGAGCAGACAGTCAGAGTCTTAAACGACAAAAAGCTGTATGCAAAGATTGCGCTTAATGCAAGGAAACTGGTGGAAAAAGAATACTCATACGAATCGATTGCTGAGAAACTGACGCAAGTATATGAAAAAGCAAAACATGTCAAAAATTGATCTGTCAATAATAATCTTAAATTTCAATGCGAAAGATTTTTTGAAAAATTGTGTTCAATCGATTAAAGAATCAGATTTAAGGGACTTACCGTACGAAATAATTCTTGTCGATAATGCCTCAGCTGATGGTTCTCAAGAAGAGATTAAAAAATTAGGAAAAGAACAAAATATAAAGACTGTTTTAAATGAAGTAAATCTTGGTTTTGCAGCGGGAAACAATGTAGGGGTTAAGAAAACAGATAGTAAGTACTTGTTGTTCCTTAACCCAGATACAAGAGTTTCAAAGTCTGCGATAAAACAAATGTTCGAATTTTCGGAAGAAAACGCTGATGTCGGAGTATGTGGCCCAAGTTTAATTTACCCCGATGGCGAACTAACAAGTGCCGCACACAGGGGTTTTCCCACTCCCTGGAATGCAATGTCTCACTTCATAGGCCTCAGGCGAATCTTCCCAAAAAGCAAACTCTTTGCAGGCTACACAATGGGCTGGGAATTGAATAATAAAAACCCACACGAGGTTGACGCACTTTCGGGCGCTGCCTTCTTTGTTCGAAGAGGAGCCGGAGAGGAAGTCGGCTGGTGGGACGAAGACTATTTTCTTTATGGGGAAGATATAGATTTCTGTTTTAAGTTAAAAGAAAAAGGGTGGAAGGTTTACTTTTTACCTCAAGCAAAGATTTTACATCATCATGGCGTGTCATCTGGAATTAAACACCAGACGCAAAACGTTACTACAGCAGACCAAAGCACAAAAAAAAGAGCAATAAAGGCATCAACTGACGCGATGCGCATTTTTTACAAGAAGCATTATAAAAACAAGTACCCAAAAATTGTTACAAGTTCAGTGCTTTTTGGCATTGGATTGTTAGAAAGGCTTAGAGCTCTTCGGGCAACTACATAATATGGCAAGAATTGGCATAGACTGCAGACTTTGGGGAGTAAAACATACTGGCATTGGCCGTTATACCCAAAAGCTAGTAGAAAATCTTCAAGAAATTGGAGACAACAACGAATACATAATTTTTTGTAGGTCCGAGGACGAGGACGATATCAAAACTTCTGTGGGATGGAAAAAAGTTAGCGCAGACATTCCCCACTACACTTTAGGCGAGCAAACGAGCCTTGTGCAGATTTTTCTAAAGGAAAATTTAGATCTCTTGCATGTTCCACATTTTAATGTTCCAATCTTTTATCCTAAGAAATTCGTAATAACAATCCATGATATTCTTTGGCACACAAAAAAGGGTTTTGATGTAACAACCCTTCCCCCCTTAACGTATCTTGCAAAATATGCAGGCTACAGACTAGTTGTAAGAAATGCAGCTTCCCGAGCAAAAGCGATATTTGTTCCAAGTAAGTCTGTGGCGGAGGAAGTGACTTACAGGTTCCCTGAAACAAAAAATAAAGTCCACACAACCTACGAGGGCGTTGACCCTTTACCTAATGGGGGGAAAGCACAAAGTGGTGATTACCTCTTGTACGTCGGCAGTCTTTATCCACATAAAAACCTGCAAGTAGTCCTTATTGCGCTCAAAGATACCAATCTCAAACTCAAGGTGGTTTCTGCAAGAAACGTATTTCATGACAAAGCAAAAAAACTAGCAACGAGCCTTGGCGTAGAAAATAAGGTGGAATTTTTGGGTCAAGTCACAGACAAAGAGCTAGGCAGTTTGTACGCTGGGGCACAAGCTTTTGTATTCCCCACACTCTCTGAGGGATTTGGTTTGCCAGGATTGGAAGCAATGCAGGCTGGGTGCCCTGTCGTTTGTTCCGACATCCCTGTTCTCCATGAAATCTATGGTAATGCCGCTTTATATTTCGATCCTAACAAGGCGTCCAGTCTAACAACAACACTCAATAAACTCTTCAAAAGCTCGACATTAGAAGGTGAACTGGAAAAGTATGGCAAGGCACAATTGAAAAAGTATTCCTGGGAAAAAATGGCAAAAGAAACATTAAAAGTTTATCGTGAGGTGTTGGGCAAGTGAAGGTAGCAATCGTATACGACAGGGTCAACAAATGGGGTGGGGCAGAGCGAGTGCTTCTTCAATTGAATAAACTATTCCCAGAGGCACCGCTATATACCTCAGTCTACAATCCAAAAACTGCCAAGTGGGCAACAGCTTTTCCAAAAGTAGTAACCTCGTTTCTAAACAACTTTCCTTTCGCAAAAACTCGCCATGATTTATATGCGCCGTTGATGCCATTTGCATTTGAGAGTTTTGACTTCTCAGAATTTGATTTTGTAATTTCAGTAACTTCAGAAGCGGCAAAAGGAATAATTACAAAACCGGCAACCTTCCATTTATGTTACTGTCTTACACCAACGCGTTATCTGTGGAGCGGCAGTGACGAGTATCTGAGCGGAATCCGTAAAATACTAAGCACTCCTCTGGTGTCTTATCTTAAATGGTGGGACAAAACGTCAGCCCAACGACCAGACACAATTGTGGCAATCTCAAATACAGTCTCTGAGCGAATAAAACGCTACTACGAGAGAGAAGCCACTGTGATTTACCCACCAGTTAACACGGGAATAAATACTACACCCCTACATAGGAGTGTAGTGTCATATCAAAAAGGTTACTATCTGATTGTGTCAAGACTGATTCCATATAAGAAAGTAGATTTTGTGATAAAGATCTTTAATAGATTAAAGAAAACTCTCATCGTGGTGGGAACCGGAAGTGAAGAACAAAAACTCAGATCTCTGGCAAATTCAAACATTACTTTTACTGGACAAATTCCCGATGATCAACTGTGGAGTTATTATAAAAATGCAAAAGCACTGATCTATCCGCAAAATGAGGATTTCGGAATCACTGCAGTGGAAGCGCAAGCGGTTGGTACCCCAGTTATTGCATTCAAAAAAGGCGGGGCAACAGAAACAGTAAATGAGAAGACGGGTGTCTTTTTTGAGTCGCAAACAGAAAGCTCATTAATAGACGCAATTAAAAGATTTGAGAGAAAAACATTTAAAAAAGAAGATTATATAAATAACTCAAGAAAATTCTCAGAGGAGAAATTCCAAAAAAACTTTGCTACACTGATCTCCAACCTGACAAAGAAAAAATGACATACGAAAGTGTAAAACGTGCAGAAGATGTTATTCTGGCAATCCTTATATTAATAGTATTTTCCCCAATAATGTTGGCAACGGCAGTTTTGATAAAACTCACATCTCCGGGCCCCATATTTGCTGACATCCCCAAGCGAGTAGGTAAAGGTGGGAAGCTGTTCAGGCTATACAAGTTCCGCTCAATGGTCCCAGGATCATATCTTGCAATACGCACAAATCCCAATCTTAAGAAATTCTTTGAGCAATACAAAAAAGGCGGTTACAAGCTTAAAGACGACCCGAGAGTAACTCCTGTTGGAAGATTTATCCGTAAATACTCAATTGATGAAGTGCCCCAAGCTGTGAATATTCTTAAAGGAGAAATGAGCTTGATAGGGCCGCGTCCGTATTTTGCAGAAGAACTAAAAGTGCAGGCTGATTTGCACCCCGGAACAAAAAAATTGATAAAAGAAGCCTTAGGTGTGAAGCCGGGCATTACGGGTTATTGGCAGGTAAGCGGCAGGTCAAATGTTAACTTTGACAAGAGAATCGCAATTGACGCAATGTATGCAAGAAACATGTCCTTTATGCTAGACTTAGAAATACTCCTGCGTACTCCATGGGCAATGCTCTCGGGCAAAGGCGCAGTCTGACCCACAAATGGCAAAAATCGAAGAGCTCAAACGAATTGAATTAGCAGAAACTCCAGTCACTTCTACTGGTGCGCCGCAAAACGCAAGCCCAAAACAACTCTTCTGGTCCAAAATTCCAAAGCCCAACTTCAAAAGCAAGTCAACGGCAGTCGTTGTTGGCTCTATCGCAGCTGTCATTCTAATCCCACTTCTCTTGATTGCTATACCACTTTTATCTATTAGAGTCTCGGCAAAGAAGGTTATGGCCTCGGCAGCAGAGCTACAGGCAGCAGCTGCAAGCCAAAACATCGGTCAAACAAAAGCGGCCTTGGATAAAACGAAAAAGGATTTACATGCGCTTGATATAAGCTTAAATACAATAATTTGGGTCAAATTTATTCCTGGCCTTGGAGGCTACTGGAACGACGCCAAGCATTTAACAGTTGGGGGAATATCGGGTCTCGAAGCAGGGGATATCATAGTCCAGACTGTCGAACCATACAGTGATTTTTTAGGGCTTAACGGAGGAAAGGAAGCACAAGACGGAACCCAAACAGCAGAAGACAGAATAGACTTTATCGTTCAGACGATCGACGACATCATTCCCAAGATGGGGGAGATAAGTAAAAAAACGGAAAAGATGAATTCTGAATTTCAGAAAATTAATGCCGGAAGATACCCAGAATATTTCCAAGGAAAACCAATTCGAGCCAAGCTAAAAAATGCAATTGAAGATGCAGGAAGGCTTCACGAGCTTCTAACAGACGGAAAGCCGGTTTTAGAACAGCTCCCATATCTACTGGGAATAGACAGTGAAAGAACATATCTATTTTTGTGGCAAAACGACAAAGAATTAAGGCCAACCGGAGGTTTTATAACTGCATACTCAATAATCAAAGTAAAAGATGGAAAATTTGAACAAGTAGTCTCAGATGACATCTATAAACTAGACGGTCAGTTCCGTTCCAAACTCCCTGCCCCCGAGCCAATCAAAAAGTATCTCCCCCTAGTCAATAATTGGTTTTTGAGAGACATGAACTTATCTCCGGATTTCAAAACATCTATGAATACTTTTTACGAGAACTACTCGACTATAAAAAATGCACCAAAAGTAGACGGCATAATTTCTGTAGACACACACCCACTAGTTGGACTACTTGGGGTAATGGGAACTCTAGGAATTCCAGGTTATGGAAACTATTCAGCAGAAGAGGACAAGCGGTGTAACTGTCCAAATGTTATTTACGAACTTGAGTCTTATGCAGACGTCGCAGGCCCAATAGTTTGGGACGATATTTCGGGCAAAATTGTCTATAAACCGCCGCATGCAGACCACAGAAAAGGCTTTCTGGGCCCCCTTATGAATACTCTGATCGCAAACGCCCTTGGCCAGCCCAAAGAAAAGCTAGCAGGATTATTTGAAGTAGGTTGGAACTCTTTGATGGAGAAACACATTATGTTCTCAGTAAACGACGAGAAAGTTCAGATGGCCCTTGAATCATTTAATCTCGCAGGGAGAATTCGCGAAACTGAGGGGGATTATCTCCATATAAACGACGCAAACTTTGCCGGCGCAAAATCAAATCTATATGTCCAACACCAAATTGAGCTCACAGTAGACCAGGGAAATGTGGGGACAACCAACGAACTAACAATAAAATACAACAACCCACAAAAACATGATGGTTGGCTAAACGGCCCTTTCCGCGATTGGTTTAGAGTATATGTTCCAAAAGGATCCACATTAGTAGATTCCACTGGTTCGGAAGTTCCCGTAACAACTTCTGAAGATCTTGGAAAAACTGTTTTTGAAGGGTTCTTTATATTGCGCCCAGAGGGTGTAACCGACCTTAAATTTAAATACAAAACTCCAATAAAAACAAAAGACGGCTACAAAATCTTAATCCAAAAACAACCAGGAACAGCAGGGCATATGGTAACAGTCAAATCTGGCAAGAAAAAAGAAGAATTCAAGCTAACCATCGACCGCGAAGTATCACTTTGACCCAGTTGACAAACAAGTATTAGAGTAGAAAAATCAAGATAGATGAAAGCCCTACTGCCAGCCCTCGCAATTTTCTTAGTTCTTGGTCTAACCTCCCCTGCTGCTGCAAAAGGTCAAACAAGCACTCCCTCCGCATCCTCTGAAGCACGCCAAAAGGTCGTGGAAAACCGAAAAAACTCGCTGACTTCCTTTATGCAAAGGAAAATAAAAGTCCTCAATGCACATGTTAACCGCCTTGAAAAAATCTCAGACAGAGTTCAATCAAAAATTGATACCCTCAAAGAAAAAGGGGCAGACACAACCAAGGCGCAAGCACAACTTGATACAACCAAATCCAAAATTATCCAAGCAAGAGCAGATGTCTTAAAACTGGAAAATGAGTTCCCACAAATAATTTCCTCAAATGAGCCTAAAGTTGCTTTCCAAATCTTAAAAACGAGAATGCAGGCAGTCAAAAGAGAACTGGTTGATATTCGAACCAACCTTTCCTCAAGTCTTGGACTTGTAAAAGGTTTGTCAGAATCAACAGAAGGGGAGAAAGATAAAGATGGCGAGTAAATCAAGCAGTTCCCAAACGATGACAATTCTTCTGCTCGGCCTTTTGATACTTTTGGCATTTGCAGTTTTTTTGTTTAACGAAAAGAGTGAGGTTGCCGTTCCTCAAAAAAGCCAGGAAGAAATGATGATCGAAGAACAAGGAACCTCAGACAACGTCTCAGAAATTGAAAAAGATATAAATGCAACGAATTTTGATAGTGTAGATTCAGATTTCGGAACAGTCGAAAGCGAAGTTAATACCGGCTACTAACTCCTCAAGTGTTAGAATCAGCGTGTGGACTTAAGAAACTATTCAACTGAAGGCATAATTCTCGCAAGAAAAAACTTTGGAGAAGCAGACAGGCTCCTAACCGTATTTTCCAAACACTACGGCAAACTCCGAATTGTTGCAAAAGGCGTACGTCGCACAACGTCAAGAAAGAGGGGAGCTATTGAAATATTTAGCTTCTGCAGGTTTCTACTGGCCCGTGGACGAAATCTAGATATTCTCACAGACGTGGAGATAAAAAATAACTTTCAAGACTGGCGGGATGATTTAGTCAAAGTTGGTGTTGCCTACCATCTTTGTGAAGTAGTAGATAAACTAACCGTCGAGCATCAAGAACACAAAGAAGTTTTATATTCTCTTCAAGAATGCCTAGAATCCCTGCACGCTTTAGACTACTGGCAGTTATACCCCCTTGTGCAAAATTTCAAGCTCGAAGTACTTGAAGAACTTGGCTTTATCTCCAAAACAAAGCCCGTCCCAACAGACGTTGATTCATATATAGAGGACATAATCGGAACTTCCCTAAAAAGCTACAAATTCCTAAAAACCCTCGCTAGGAAATAACACTACAGGTTGAAATAACCTGCCTCTAGGTGTTATAATTCCCCAAAGCAAATTCGCACAAGGAGAGAAAAATTGAAGAAAGGCAGAAGGCCCAAACAGCCTCAGAGCCAGCTCGCAGACGTTCTGACCGGCCGAAGCCTCGTCTTTAGGCGCGTTCCATGGGGCAGCGGCCTCGAAGCTCTCTGGGGAAGCAACAACGAACACGGAAATCCCATTCATGCAGAGCTCACGGAACGCATGGAAACTGAGTTTGGAAACGTGATTGTCGCCGCAGGCCCAGTCCAATGCGTACTCGTAGACAAAGGGCCCCGCTACTTCTATGTCATGCCAACTCCCAGCGAGAAGGAACGGCTTCGCAAGCTCAAAGAAGAACGATTAGGCCGAGTTCTTTTGGCTTTCGGAAACCGAACCCACATCACGCTTCGTGAATTGGCAGCTTTTCTGCAAACCGCCTGACTCAACGCCCCTGGGGCACAATCGCAATTTCGCGAACGTGTTCCAGGGGCTTTACTGTTGTGTCGCGTCTTCGCAAAACAACAGCAAGGTTCTCGAGTCTTCGAGAGGTTCTTATCATGCCTACTCCACTTGTGATATAGTCAAAACATGGCAGAAGTCACAATGGAAAAAATAGTTAGTCTTGCAAAACGCCGCGGGTTTGTTTATCCAGGCTCTGATATCTATGGTGGTCTCGCAAATACCTGGGATTACGGCCCCTTGGGCGCTCGTCTTCTTCAAAACATTAAAAACCTTTGGTGGAAGACTTTTGTTGAAACCCGGCGAGACATGTATCCAGTTGATACCGGTTTGCTTATGAACTCAAAAGTTTGGGAAGCCTCGGGTCATGTTTCCTCGTTCACCGACCCATTAGTTGAATGCAAAATCTGCAATGCCAGACTTCGCGCAGACAAACCAGAAGAAATAGAGGAACACGAAAAATCTCATGAAGGCCAAAAAGTTTCCTGGACCGAGCCCAAAAACTTCAACATGATGTTTCAAACTCATATAGGAACGGCAGAAGATTCAAGAATTGCAGCATATCTCAGGCCAGAAACTGCCCAAGGCATGTTTGTAAACTTCAAAAACGTACTTATTACAGAAAGACCAAGACTTCCCTTCGGTATTTCCCAAATTGGAAAGGTTTTTAGGAATGAAATCACTCCCGGAAACTTCACATTCAGAACTTTGGAGTTTGAACAGATGGAAATTGAGTATTTTGTCAAAGAAGAAGACTGGGAAGCCTCATTTGAGGGTTGGAAAATCCAAATGTGGGATTGGATTACAAAAATCCTTGGTGTGGATGAGGCCAAACTGAAGTGGCGTGCCCATGAGAAGGACGAACTTTCTCATTATTCAAAAAGAACAGAAGATATAGAGTTTGAATTCCCATTTGGTTGGGGAGAGCTGTATGGTTTGGCCTACAGAGGCGATTTTGATCTTAAAAACCACTCTGAAAAATCAGGCCAAGAACTTGAATATATTGACCCTGAAACCAATGAAAAGTATACTCCCCATGTCGTTGAGCCAACGTTCGGAGTAAGTAGGACTGCATTAGTCGTGCTTCTCAGTGCATTTACTGAAGGAGATGACGGCCGAATCGTGCTCAAACTGGATCCCAAAATCGCCCCCTACAAGGCGGCAGTATTTCCACTCGTCTCAAACAAACCCGAAATCGTCGAAAAAGCCCGAAACGTGTACGACGTGTTACGTGTCTCGTGTGCCGTTGCTTGGGATGACCGCGGCAATATCGGCAAAAGGTACGCTTCCCAAGACGAAATAGGCACTCCTTGGTGCATAACTGTGGACTATCAAACACTCGAGGACAATACTGTGACTGTGCGCGATCGCGATACAGGACACCAGATTAGAGTCGCGACAGGCGAGCTTCAGGCCCATATCGAGGCTAAATTAGCCTTGTAATAGCGCACTTCAGTGCGCGCCCCAGCGCATGACAAAAACTCCCAACACTCAACTTAACACGCTTTAACACGTTGAGCTATGGGCTTGACAAACTATGGGTTTTGTGGTACAATGTGTGCCTAGTAGAGTTAATTTTGCACATTAAGGAGTTTTGACATGGCAAGGGCAAGAAGGCGCATTCAGAAGCGCAGGATCGGAGAAAAGCATCGTAGCCAGGAGCTGGACGCAGACATCCAGTGGGTAATGGGCATCCTTAACCGGACAATTTGGTCTCATAAGGCGCCTCCAACTGACTGGAACCCGCGCTGGATCAACGAAGCCGGATTCTCAATCCGCCTAGAGTGGCTGGACAAAGAAGCTCTTTACCTCAGCCTTATCTTTAGAGGCAAATTTCGAGATCTTGCCAGCCAACTCCACATCGCAGTCGACGGCCGGCACGTTTTCAGGTTAGACAAAAATGGGGATTCCCTACTCGAGAATATTCGACCGGGATCAAGGATCTCATACGGTCTAACTGACCACTCAGTGCGCGAATACGTACGCGAGCGCGAACCTGCGCTTTCAACCACCTAAACGGCTCGCCGGGATGGATTGTGAATTTGACTGGTGACTTGTTCACTCGTTCACTTTCTCTACCCGGCTCTCTCAAAGCCTATTTAGCCCTCCACCTTTAAGGTGGACTCGTAAACATTTG
This sequence comes from uncultured Gammaproteobacteria bacterium, assembly GCA_964366515.1. GTDB lineage: Bacteria > Patescibacteriota > Microgenomatia > UBA8517 > UBA10165 > 2-12-FULL-44-25. Next base: position 30,158 of record CAYIUF010000002.1, on the reverse strand, counting down.
TAGGTTTTGAGAGGAAAACGAATCGTCGTTTTCAAGTTTGCACATCAAAAACAAACGGAGGATTGGAAATGCAAAAAATTAAGCTCGTCGAGGCTGACGCAACTGTCAGCTTGCGCGCCTTATATCCCCATTCGTTCTATCTCATGCCGGGCGGAGACTGCTTGCAGTACCACCTCCTGGGCAGGAACAGGATCGGGGTCGTTTCTGTATTCGACCATCGCCCGGAGGTGATAAGAGCCTACGTGGCGGCGAAGAATGAAGCCCTAGAGAAACGTATGAAGCCTGAGGCGATTTTGCCTTACGCAGTCAACGCGGCTATGGCTTCTGTGACGACGGCTTACGCTGTCGTTATGCAGAAACTTCTGACCCCAGACGTGGATCCAGTCGAACGTGTGCAGGAGGAGGTCTATATAAACCTCTTTCCATGCCACGCCCAGGCGCCGGTTGCACTCCTACATGCGTTTGCGGTTGGCAGGCTCAGCCATTCCGAGGCAAGGTTTGCTCAGGAGTTCAACGGCTGTGTCGTGACCATCACCGACGAGAGTCAGAAGGCCGTCGCCTTTAGGCAAATCAAAGACGGCTACGAGGTTTTCAAACTCGGAGGCAAAGTCGAGAAATCGACCCAAACCGAAAGACCTCGTACCCCAAGCGACCTCGAGGTCGTGCAGTTCTGTCCCTGCGGGCACGTATCGGAGATGACTCTCAAAGAAGTTCGCAAACTCGGAGGCGGCAAGCAGATGAGCGAGATCGACGCGGGCCGAAAGCTCGACGCACCGATCTTATCGTCTCAAAACTGCCCTGAGTGCCGGGAATGGACCGAACGTCAAGATCAACTGACGGCATACTTGACGTCCGACTGGCCCGATCCTGTAGAGGTACTCGGAAGGAGGCAGTCATGAACGCACTTTTAAAGGTTTCGTTCGCCTGTTCCCTTCTTTCAATCGCCATTCCAGTGGGCATACTCTGTGTGCTCATCGCAAGATTGATCTAGGGTCCTGCATGATGAACCGCCGGGTGGAGAAAATCAATGTGATAACATCACAACGACAATCTCTACCCGGCCTCTCTCAAAATCTACAAAAATTGCAGGTTTTGAGAGGAAAACGAATCGTCGTTTTCAAATTTGCACATCAAAAACCAAGGAGGAGAAGATGGAGCCCAAAACCGTTCAGTGCAGTCAGTGCACGCGCAGGTTCCCTGCCGAGCACACCTTCACCTGAGTACTCGAACTGGACTTATGTCCCCTGTGCCAGTTGGCACAGAAACGGTTCTCAGCCCAATCAATGTTTGACGCCCATGACTGGATGATGTCCTACGAGGACAGGCACCCCGAGTACAATTCGACCATTGACTGTTGGGGCGAAGAAAACTGCACCTGCCCAACCTGCGAATACTTCAAGGCCAAGGATGCCATGGAGGCAAGGGTAGCTGAAGAAGAAGAGCGACGAATGGTGCAAGTCCGCACATGGGCAGCTTTGCCTTTGTACCAAGCACAGGCCTGAAAGGAACCAAAGATGAGTCGATTAAAGGTTGCCATTGTCGCATTTTTCATGACTTCCTGTGTGCTAGCAACAGCGTGGCTGTTCTACGCCTTAGGAAGATACGCGGCCGCTGGCTAATCTCCTCCAAAGTCCGGGAAGGGATTTGTGAATTTGACTTGTGACTTGTTCACTTGTTCACTCTCCCCGCCCGGCACACTCTCAAAGAGTAGAAGCGTATTAGCAGACTTTAGTCTGCGCGCAATAAATTGCGCTAATACATTTATATTTTCCGAGAGGGAAGCGAATCGTTCGTTTTCTAAAAAAGCACACACACAACTTAAGGAGACGGAATGGCCGCAGGAGCAGTCCAGAAGATTCAGTTCGTAGACTCGCCCACTGGTCCTATCGCAAGGTGGGGTCAAAATACCTGGGCAGTACTCTCAGACAAGGCTTGCGCCAAGATTGGCCATGTCCTTGTCTGCCGTGGTCCAGTTCGCTGTCGAATGCTCTCACGACGTGACACCGAAACAATCGTTGTGACGCCGGTCAACAAAACCTGGGGTTCACGCAGACGTCCGGTTTGGAAACCGCCAACTGTCTGGTTGCCCGTTGGGGTCATTTTCGACATACTAGAAAAAGGAGGTCAGATTTGACCGGGGAATACAATCTCTCCCATCTGGCAGTCCAGGCACTGCTAATCGAGAAAAGAATGTCCGGACGGAATGTCAAGCTGGTTCTATCCAACCTGCCCGACCAGAAACCGACACTCTGGAGATGGAACCAGGAATCAAGAACCCACCGCCATATTTCAAGCGACGGAGTCGGAGGCACTTGGTTGGTGTCAACAACTGAACTCAAGGTTACAACAGCCGACCTGCACAAGTTCGACTCTCAGTCAGCTTTCCACAACCTGGAGGAGCGTCCCGAAGCGCCCATTCAACGGTTCCTCAAAGACAAAGGGATGTCCGGCATTGATGTTCTGCTAACCGCTCCCGGAGGAACGCAAAGTGTTTGGACCTGGAATGCCGAGAAGAACATACATCGGATGGAGCAAGGCCTGAACATCAAGAATCGCCAACTGGCTGAAGTCGTGATGACCACTGAAGAAATGGTCTTCTACGACTAAAAGCCCCAAAATTTAGCCCCGCAAACGGACAACAAATCCAAATGCGGGGCATTTCCATGCTTATTTACTTCGATGATTCAAATCATTAAAGCGAGTATGGTTGACAAAGGTTTAATATTTCCTCAGAATTAAAAATACAACTAATGAACCGCATTCTCCCAATCGTAGTTACAGTAGCTCTCATTTTTGCAGTCGGCCTTAGTGGATTTTTGGCCTTTAAGCACTTTACAAAACCAGCTGTACAAATGGGAGATGACGAGACAGAGGATGTATTAAAAGAACTACCACTGGAAGAAAAGCCATATACAACCCTTGTCCCCGGTCCAAGCTGTGAATACACATTAAACATGTCTGGAATCAAAAATTCCCCAGAATCTGTAGAATATGAAATCGTCTACAAAAATGAAGAAGGAGTAACTCAAGGAGCCTCAGGAACAATTAAACCAACAAGCGGTACAAGTACAAAGAAATTACTGTTTGGCACTGAATCCTCAGGCCACAGAAGATGTGACAAGGGGGTATCAGGAGGAACAATTACAGTTCGCTACAGAAACGATGATGGAAAGCTTATTGCAAAAATGGAAACACCATTTACAATCGCAGAAGACGACACCATGATTGATTTGAAAGGTGGATTGTCAGTTTCTGGCCTTCCTGCAAAAGGAAAGCATTTAGCAATGGGAACGTTTGGCCTCCCAGAAAAAGCTCCAGGAAAAGTAAATAGCGGGCCATTCGGAGTATTCTCAAATACAAAAACTTTAAGTGGAACTCCTAAAATTGAAGGCACTGGCGACCTTTATGCCACAGGCTTTCTCTATGGATATGATGGATCAGAGTGGATGAAAGTAAGCGGTAAAACCTCAGCGTTGGAAGCCCTCATCCTCGTTAGTCAGTAAATTCCCCACCAGCTCACCCCAGATGTGTTTTTTGGTGTCTCGCTGTGAAAGTGGGGCTTGACAGTTGTGTGAAAACTCCCAATAATGGTTATAAGTGGTGAATTTAGGAAAACTGCCCTTAAATAATCATGCTAGTAGGGTATTACATTCAAAAAGTGAACCACAAAGGAAGAACAGCTCTTCCCAGCAGGTTTAAAAAAGAACTTGGAACAACCATAATTTTGTCGCGTTGGTTTGAAGGAGCCTTAGCAATTTTTTCTCCCAAAGCCTGGCAAGAAATGGTGGAACAAGTAACTAAAGGATCTCTGGTAACCGCGATTGCACGGGACACAGAGAGATTTCTCTTAGGCGGAGCCTATGAGATAGACCTTGATGCTCAGGGAAGATTTGTGATACCTATCGATTTGCGAGCACACACAACCCTTATCAACGAGATAGTGTTTATAGGACTTAGCAATCGTGTAGAGCTATGGAACAAGGAAAAGTGGCAAGAACGAGAAAAAAATATTATTCAAAATGCAGAAAAACTTGTAGAAGAAGCCGGAAAATAGCACCTTAATGACATTAAACGCAGATCAGACCCACACGACTGTTCTCTTTTTGGAAGTTTTAAACTTCCAAAAAGTGAAAAGTGGAGGTCGATATATCGATGCAACTGTTGGTAGCGGCGGCCATAGTGCCGAAATCTGCAAAATTGGTGGAGAAGTGTTGGGACTCGACCAAGACCCAATATCGCTGGATTTTGCAAGAAAATATCTTGAAAATGCCTGCCCTGGTATTTTCCCCATTTTAGTAAATTCCAATTTCTCCAAAATACAAGCGGTTGCAGAAAGCCATGGCTTTTCAAGCGTGGACGGAATCTTGATGGATCTTGGCTTCGCCAGCTTCCAGATGGACGAGCCCACCCGTGGTCTCTCATTTTCAAATGATGGCCCGCTAGATATGCGCCTTGACCCCAATTTAGGGGTAACGGCGGCAGATTTAGTAAATAGCCTTCCCGAAAAAGAGCTAGAACACTTGTTTCGCGAATTTGGCGATGAACCAAAAGCGCACGTGCTTGCGCGCAAAATCGTGGAGGGAAGGAAGCTAAAGCCTTTCACCTCTACACGAGATCTAGCAAGTCTTGTGGAGCAGACAAATTTGACCAAATGGTCTAATGACGGAACAAAGTCCCGACATATCGGATCTCAGATCCGCTATAAGACTCATTTGCACCCTGCCACTCGCATATTCATGGCTTTGCGCATCGCCGTCAATTCCGAATTAGAAAATCTGAAAATTGCACTTCCACAGGCTTTTGAACTCTTAAAACCCGGCGGCCGACTTCTAATAATTAGTTTTCACTCAGGTGAAGACCGAATAGTAAAAAATGCGTTTAGAGATTGGGAAAGAGAAAAAAAGGGGAAAATATTAACAAAAAAACCGGTCGTACCAACAGAAGCAGAAATATATGAAAACCCAAGAGCTCGATCCGCAAAATTGCGAGTTCTCGAGAAAATGACAAACAAATGACAAAATTACAGTTTCAAAAAGTTAAAAAAGATATGCTCGTTAGGGAAATAACAGGCAAAAAAATCAGCAAAAAGAAAATGTTTTTTTGGGTTCTTCCTCTTGCAATTTCATTGAGCTTCCAGCTATATGTTTCAAATATGACTGCGGGGCAAGGGGAGGAATTGGCAAGAATTGAAACCCAAATCCAACTTGTTTCTCGCCAAAACCAGATTTTAGAAGAAAAAATAACCGAAAGGTCATCTCTTTCTATAATTGAGGGGAGAGCACAAAGTCTTGGATTGGCAAAGCCCGAATCAATAATATATGCGGAAACTGCAAAAGGTACAGCGCAGGCAAACGTCATTTTGGAGAGCCAGTAGGGTTGTAATCCTTATTGGGATATTCTTTCTTCTATCGGTTTTAATTATTTTACGACTATTCACTTGGCAGGTTGTTCGCGGCGAAGAACTTGAATTTTTAGGAAAATCCCAACAAAAGACCTCAAAAAATGTCTCAAGTCTCAGAGGCGCAATCCTGGCCTCCGACAACATGCCGCTTGTTGCCTCAGCCCCAGGTTGGACAATTTGGGCAGACCCAAGAAAAATTAAAGACCCCAAAAGTATTGCAGAAAAGCTTGCGCCTTATTTGGCAGAAAGTCCCGTGGAAATTGCAAAAACTGAGGAGGCAACGGACTCAGCCAATGTGGCGGGCGTGAGTTCGGACGAGCGTCCTGAGCGAGTCGAAGGAAGCTTACAAATAACCCCAGAGCAGTTAATCAAGAATGAAACAACAAGGCTTCTTGGGATACTTTCAAAAAAGGGCGCCTGGGTTTCTCTAAAGCCAAAAGTTGACAACAAAACAAAAGAAGAAATAGAAAACTTGAAAATTGAAGGTATTGGGTTTGACCAAAACTCAAGAAGAATTTACCCAGAGGCCTCAATGAGCGCGCATCTATTGGGATTTGTTGGCCAAGACACGGCAGGTCTTGATCAAGGTTATTTTGGGTTGGAAGGAAAGTATGACGTAGCCCTTTCGGGCGTTGGAGGAGAAGACGCAGGAGAGATTGACGCCCTTGGGAATCCGATTTTGGTTGGAAATACAAGAAAGATAAATGCCCTAGACGGGGTAAATCTAAAAACCCACATCGATCGAACTATCCAATATATCGTTGAAAAAAAGCTAAAGGAAGGAGTTGAAAGATATGGGGCAAAGGCTGGATCAGTTGTTGTAATGCGCCCAAAAGATGGTGCAATTCTTGCAATGGCCTCATTTCCTACATATAACCCCATATATTTTGGAAAATACACAGAGGCAGATTATATAAACCCGGTTATTTCCCAAACCTTTGAACCGGGCTCAGTTTTTAAGGTTGTTGTAATGGCATCCGCTCTTGACGCAGGGGCAGTCAAGCTTGACGACAGATGTGATAAATGCACAGGAAGTCTAAGAATTGGGCCATATACAATTCGTACATGGGACGAAAAGTACCATAAAGATGCAACACCGGGGGAAATTATTAAAAATTCAGACAACGTGGGGATGGTTTGGACTGCCCAACGCCTGGGAGCGGACAAATTCTACGACTATCTTTCAAAGTTTGGTTTTGGAGGGATTTCGGGAATCGATCTCCAAGGAGAAAGTGCCCCAAAGCTAAGAACTAAAGGTAAGTGGGGTCAAATAGATCTTGCAACAACTAGTTTTGGCCAGGGAATTGCAATTACCCCAATTCAGCTAACCCGCGCAGTTTCTGCAATTGCAAATGACGGAAAAATTCCAACCCCCCAAGTTGTAGACAAAATTGAAGGAGCTGGGTTTGAACAAGACATAAAGCCCGAGGTGGACAAACAAATAATTTCAAAAAAATCAGCAGACGAAGTAACTGAAATGATGATAAATGCAGTACGAGCAGGAGAGGCAAAATGGGCTGCGCCCAAAGGACATGTTATTGCAGGAAAAACAGGAACAGCCCAAATTCCAATTGCAGGCCATTACGATCCCGAAAAAACAATTGCCTCTTTTGTCGGCTTTGCCCCGGCAGACGATCCGGAATTTGTAATGCTGGTAACTTTGAAAGAACCATCAAGTTCCCCCTGGGCCTCCGAAACCTCAGCTCCACTTTGGTTCAACATCGCAAAAGACATGTTTGTATATTTGGGAGTACCCCCCAGCCAATAAAAAAGTGATATTCGCTGATCGCTCAGACACACTTGGAGTGTGTTAAAATACCTAATATGCCCCTACACACAGTTGAGCTGAGACCTGATAGAACCGCAGAAGTGACGATAGAAGCAGCCTCGCAAGTTTTCTCAAGTTTGTCTTCCTTGCGCTCTTCAATTTTCAATAGAATTTTAGGAACAGAAGAGCCCATCGTTTTTGAAATAATCTCAGTAAACCAAAAAACCCATTTCTATGCCCATTTCCCCGACACCCTTAGTGCTTATATAGAATCTCAGATCGCGGCTCAATACCCAAAAGCAAGTATCGTAGCAAGCCCCGACCCATTGCCCGAGAAAATTCAAGGAAAATTTACAGTAGTTGGAGAACTTAAACTTTCAGGCGCAAATTACCTGCCTCTAAAAACATGGCGCGAATTTGCAGATTCCGATCCTTTATCTTCAGTTTTAGGAACAATGGCAAAAGTAAATGATGAAGACACACTCCTCGTGCAAGTAATAGTACTTCCCGCAGGCTCCCGATGGCGATCAAAAGGAAACCGAGCAGTTGTTGCAGGCGTAATGGACGCAGAGGGAGTCAAAAAAGCCCACCCCAAAGCGGCATTAATCGACAAAAAACTCACACAAAACGCTTTCCGAGTTGGAATTCGCCTTCTTGCCGCATCAACCGACGAAAAAAGAGCAAAACAGCTTGTATCCTCGTTGGCCGGATCTTTTGGATCTCTAACTTTAGGCGAGAGCAATTCGCTAGTTTTTGCAAAGCCAAAATTCTGGCAGCAAAATGCATTTTTGCAAAGCGTTTTGACTAGAAGCCCAAAATTTGTCCCGGGAGGACAATATTTATCAGTAGACGAACTCGCAACAATTTTTCATCTCCCTTCTCTGGATTTATCGGAAATTAAAAATGTTACCTGGGGCGGCTCTCTGCTTGGCGATCCTCCAGATACGCTTCCAACAGGAGTTGGCCAAACGCCTGAAGAAATTGCCCAAATTAATTTCTTTGCAAAAACAGAATTTAGAAATCAACTGACAAATTTCGGAATCAAAAAAAACGACAGACGTCGCCATATTTATATTGTAGGAAAATCTGGTACTGGAAAATCAACTTTAATTGCCAATATGGCAATAAATGATATGGTCAATGGGGAGGGCTTGGCAGTTGTTGACCCCCACGGAGATTTATCAGAAATTATCCTTGACTATATCCCAGACTACAGAATAAACGACGTTGTGTATCTTGATGCAGCAGCAGCCGCAAGAAGACCTTTTAGAATGAACTTATTTGAAGTAAAAAATCCCGAGCAGGGAGAATTGGTTGCATCGGGGGTTGTTTCTATTTTTCAAAAATTGTATGGCCACTCTTGGGGTCCAAGGCTTGAGTATATTTTAAGAAACTGTATTTTGACCCTTATTTTAAGGCCAAATTCAACTCTTGTGGATGTGCCACGCCTTCTAACAGACCGTGCATTTAGAAAAACAGTTGTTGCGCCATTGGACGACATTGTTCTTAAAAACTTCTGGGAAAATGAGTTTGAAAAGATGAATGATAAATTGCAAACGGAAGCAATTTCTCCGATTTTGAACAAAGTCGGTCAATTCGTCTCCTCTCCAACCATTCGAGAAATCATTGGCTATCCAAAATCAACAATTGATATGGAGGACGCAATGGATACAGGCAAAATTGTTATTTTAAATTTGTCCCAAGGGCGTCTTGGAGAAGACAATGCGGCGCTTCTTGGGGCAATGATCATTACAAAAATCCAGCTTGCCGCAATGAATAGGGCATCAGTTGCAGAAGAAAAAAGAAAAGATTTTTATCTATATGTTGACGAGTTCCAAAACTTTGCAACTTTGTCATTTATCAAGATTTTGTCAGAAGCCCGAAAATATCGCCTAAATTTAACTGTTGCAAACCAATATATAAGCCAGGTTATAGAAGAAGTCCAACATGCAATTTTCGGAAACGTTGGAACTTTGATGACTTTTCTTGTTGGCGCCCAAGACGCACAAATTCTGATGCGCGAATTTGGCGGAGTCTATAAAGAAGAAGACATGGTTGCCTTGGATAATTATCAAATAATTACAAAACTAGCAATTGATGCAAAAACCTCAAGGCCCTTTTTTGCCTACACGCTTCCTTTGCCGGAAATCAAAAACAGCAATAGAGAAAAAGTTATTGAATCCTCCGAGGCAAAATACACAAAGCTTGCTGGAGAAGATGCATATGTTGCACCTCCGGTGCAAGTTAATCAGGGAATCAGGGTACCAGTAAAGACGGATATCGGGAAAACAGGAAATCAAGTACAAGACAACCCGATACCCCGATCTCCTGATATCCAAGTCACCCGATCACCCGATAACCCGATTGCCTCAGATGCTGACCGCCCTAAACGAAAGAGGAGTCGTGAAAAAAGCCCAGAACGTCCCCCAAGCAAAAATGTAAACGAGGTCTGGCGCCCAGAAACGGGCCGCCAAGTACCGGTGTTCGGTGATCCTGATCGCAGTCCTAGTGTGTCCGCAGAGCGAGTAGAAGTAGAAGTAGAAGAATCTCGAACTTCTGTGCCAACAACCCCTCCCACAACCAACGAAGGCACAATATTTGAGGCAGAAGAATAGAAAAGAGCTGCCAATTTCTTGTGTTTGAAACAAAAAATCAGCAGCTCTATGAACTAGTCGTCCCGCCATTCAAACACTTTGACTCGCTTGCCTCGCTTAATTGCAAGGTACCAGAATCTCAGGGCCAGAAAGCACACGATCAAAGAAACCAGGAGGGTCAACCACCCCAGCAGGTCGATCCGATCAGGTATGAAATACCTAAAGCAGTAGAAAGCGCCAAGTATTCCGAGGACCGGAAAACACAAAGTCATCTGCTTGATAGCTTTTGCCTCAGGTTCGACTTTGCCCGTCAATATTGCGGCTAGCTGCTCAAACATTCCTAGTCTCTCCCTCTCGAAGCAAATGCCACTCGTCGCTTTGCCGAATCGGCTGCCTCTTGCCGTGCAATCCGCAAATACAACACCAGAATGCAGAGGCCGAAGGCCGGCACAATGAATACGCCCAAACCTAGACTTTCTAAAACCCGCGGACCCAGAAAGCCCAGAACCAGCGGTGTGATGACATAAAAAAGCACAAACCCCACCCTCTTGTTCTTGAATAATACAGCCATCCTTTACTCCTTTTCAAACTGCAAGCTTCGTTGGGAAAGTGTAGCACTTACAAACTCAAAAGAAAAAGGAGCCATCTTTTGTTGCATTTCTGCTTCAAAAAACAGCTCCATTGGTCAAACTGGCAGTGGTCCGAATCTACCTTGTCGTCCTAAGCTTTCAAAGTCCCTGACAACCATTTCCCTCAGAAGGCTGTGCCAGCGCTTCTGCGCCATTCTTTTGAACCGCTCATGACGAACTTGTCCAGCCTTGGACAAAGGTTTTGGCCTCATCTTGTCAAGCTCAGCCCTCGAGAGAGTCGCGCCTCCAATCTGATAGACCCTGTCCCGGGTTTGTTTCCGCTGAGTCACTTCTCCCTCCTTTCTAATATCAGCCTCCCCGCTCTGACCTAACACGGCCGCGGGCAATTGCAAGCACAAAGCACACAATGCTTGCAAGCCCAATCACGACCAAAATCCCGAGGGCGGCGATGATTTCTGGTTTGGCTGTGGTAGGGTTGACGATTTCAAAAGCAACCCCCCCAACTATCGCCAAGAGCATGCCCCCAAGTGCAATCCTCAACAAGCGCACATTTGGAACAAAGGCTATGTTCAATTCTCTCCCCTTTCTGGATAGACTAGACAACTGTTCTTCGCCTTTCCCAAACAACAGCCGCTCGCGACTCCTCGTCAACCCGCTCGGCAAGGCTATGCTTGGCCTCTTTCCAAAACTGAACCAAGAGTGCCTTGTCTCGACGTGTCAGAGGTTGACGAGCCAGCCTCTTTGCAAAGACCGACGCAAACGGGTTTGGTTGTTTTCTGCTCAATACCAGTCTTCCTCCTTTGCCTACCTTGATGTAGGAACAGATTGGCCAACGCGGCATGCACTTAGGTGTCATCAGAATCTCCTTGTTTGGCGAAGATGAGCGGAAAAACACCAGCTAACATTATCCAAAGACACACCGCCGCAAAGCTCCCAATCACCATTGGTTGAGTACGGGTAAATTCCTCAGGTGTCGGATTTCGGACAATCAGGAGGATGAACCATGCAAGGCTTGGCAGCCAACTCAAAAGCCACATGATTTTTAAAAGCAACCGAGTGGAAACAATGATTTTAACTTCCCCGGACATATTCTCTCCTTTTTTAAACTGCAAATTGAATTATCGCTAGTATATATCTATAGAAAAATTTACACAATTCACTTCGATAATTCGAATCATCGCAGTATGTTTCTATGTTCTAGAACGTGGTAACAAACAGGCACAAAAAAAGAGCTCCCAAGTTTCGTGTTTCCACAAAAATTGAAAGCTCCGTTGGGTCAGAAAGTGACTGTCCTCATCGCTAATCCGCGGGAACCTATCCGCCTCCCCTTGTCATATACCGGACCTAACACGCGGCGAATGACTTCGCGTTCGTAGTACTCCCACCACTCTCTCGAAGTTGGGCTTCCCACCTGGTTTGCTTCGGAGATTATTTGATCGAGTTCTGTAGTGCCGCGCTCATTCGATTTCATGCGATCTCCTTTTCTTACCATGGGTACCTTGGCGGGATGTGATACCGGCCTCGATATCCTGGAAGCTGCATAAAGCCGTTGTTGACTGAGGCTACGGATTTTCGCCACATCTCCTCAAGCTCGCGTTTTTTGGCTTCAGTTAGGACGAACCTCGCTGATGGCTTCCTTTCAGATGCTGTGATCGTTGCCGCGCTTTTCTGCTTTTTCAAAGTACCCTCCTTTACAATCCTCTAACTTCCTGTAGTATACCATATTCGAGCACAAATGTGGTACAATAAGCGCTACCTCAATGGCTTCAAAACCAGACATCTTTACCTCAAAACATGTCCATTTTACAGGCATCAAAGGCGTAGGCATGACCAGCCTCGCTTTGTGCCTAAAGGACCTCGGAATAAAAATCACAGGCTCAGATACTGAAGAAATCTTTGTAACCGACGCCACGCTCGCAAGGAACGACCTTGCGTGGCTAAAGGGCTTCTCGGCGGAGCATTTGAAACCGCGACCAGATTTGGTCATATTCACAGGCGCGCATGGAGGCTGGGATAACCCGGAAGTGGTCGAAGCAAAGAGGCTAAACATCCCAGTGCTCAGCCACGCAGAAGCCTTGGGAGAACTCACTTTCGGCAAAGACCTAATTACTGTGGCCGGAGTTGGTGGTAAGACAACTATAGCCTCTATGGTGGCAACACTTCTTGATAGCGCAGGCAGGAACCCCTCTTTTGCCGTAGGTGTGGGCGATATCAAAGCTTTAGGCACCCCTGGGCGCTATGACAAGGCTGGGAAGGAGTTTATAACCGAAGCAGATGAATACGCAATTTCCCCCGGAACCGACAACCGTCCCAGATTTTTTTTCCAGCACCCCAAAGTGTTAATAATTCCCAACCTTGAGCATGACCACCCCGACATCTACCCAACTTTTGAAGATACTAAAAAAGTTTTTCTAGAATTTATCAGCCGCGTACCAGCAGATGGGTTACTCGTAGCGTGCATAGATAACGACAATGTCCGCGAATTAATTAAAAACACAAAAGTTCCAGTAAAAACTTATGGATTTTCAAAAGATGCAGACTGGAAAATTGAGAATGTGGATTTCAAAAACCAAAAAGCCAAATATACACTTATACATATAGGTGTATATTACGATTATTCTTTAAGTGTTCCAGGGAAATTCAACATCTTGAACGCAACGGCTTCTATTGTGGCAGGTGAATTTTTTAAGATTCCACAAGATGAGTTAGTGCGTGGAATCGAAAGTTATACCGGTTGCCGCAGAAGAATTGAGAAGGTGCAAGATATGGACGGAATTACATACTACGACGACTATGCTCATCACCCAACTGAAATAAAAGCAGTTTTGGCAGCGCTCAGAGACTGGTACCCAGAAAGAAGGCTCGTGGCCATCTTTCAACCACACACTTACTCAAGAACAAAAGCTTTATTTGACGAATTTGCGCAAAGTTTTGGGAATGCAAACGTAGTTGGTTTGATGGACATTTACGCATCAGCAAGAGAAAAAGTAGACCCTACTGTGAACTCACAAAAACTGAGAGAAGCAGTGGGGAAATATCACAATGACTCGCATTACTGTGGCGATCACAAATCAACCTTAAAGTTTCTAACAAAACACACACAAAAAAATGATGTAATCGTGACCATGGGTGCAGGCGACATCTTTCACCTGTACGATAAGTTACCCGAGGTTTCTACCTAACCAACCCCTGGTGTTGGCTTAAAAAATGAATATCCTAGAAAACATTTCTCTAAAAAAATATACAACTCTCGGAATCGGCGGGTCAGCAAGATACTTTGTTGAAGTTCAATCAACTGAAGAGCTTGAAGAAGCAGTTTCCTGGGCCAAAGAAAAATCAGTAAATTACCTTGTGATCGCTGGCGGAAGCAATCTTTTGATATCAGATGATGGGTTCGATGGACTAGTAATAAAACTTACAGCTTCCGGTATCTCAGAAATTGATGGAAAAATAACCGTAAAAGCAGGGACACCTTTGCAGGAACTTGTGGATTTCACAATCGAGCATGGATTAGATGGTATGAGTACAATGACAGGAATCCCGGGAACAGTGGGAGGAGCGGTATATGGAAGTGCAGGGGCATATGGCGACAACATTAGAGACTTTATAAAGGAAATAACATATTTTAATGGTGAAACCGTCAAAACTATAACAAAAGGAGACTACGACACAGGCTATAGAGATAGTATTTTCAAAAGAAACAAAAACTGGATAATTATGGAAGTCACTTTTGCAGGTATGTCAAAAGCAGACAGTGAGAGACTCAGAAAAGAAGCAGCAGAAGTTTTAGAAAAAAGAAGCAAAAAATACAATCCAAATTACAAAACTCCAGGAAGTTTTTTTAAGAACATTCCTGAAAGAGATTTAACTCCAGGGCAACTTGCCACAATTAGAAAAGCAATATCGAAATTTGAAAAAACACCAAGTTATGTTGCAAGGTTTGGAAATAAACCAGTGGTGATGTTCGGGAAAATCCCAGCAGGAAACCCCATCGACATGTTGGGTGGAAACGGAGACCAAATGGGACAAATAAAAATAGACGACTATCACGGAAACACCTTTTTAAATTTAGGTGACGGCAAAGCTGTTGATTTTTTTAAACTCGCTAAAAAGTGGAAAGATAAAGTTTGGGAGGCCTATGGAATAGAATTAGAACCTGAAGTTCAATTTGTAGGTTTTAAGGAGAAATTTTAAATGCATTACTCAAAATACAAAATAGCAATACTCGGGTTCGGAGTTGAGGGGCAGGATGCCGCAAGGTACTTCTTAGGCCAGCAAAGCAAAAAAATAGTTGTTTTTGATAGATCCGGTCAAGGAATGCTTCCTACCCAAGAGTATGAAGAAAAAGGAGTGGAATTTGTATGTGGTGAAGACTATCTTGCAAGTGGTCTTCAAGATTTTGACTACATCGTCCGTTCCCCAGGTTTTTATAGGTATATACCAGAAATTGTTGAGGCAGAAAAAATGGGAGTTAAGGTAACTTCAAATACCCAACTTTTCTTTGAAGAATCAGAAGCAAATATAATTGGAATAACTGGAACGAAAGGAAAAGGCACAACCGCAAGAATGCTCGAACTTGGGCTAAAGGAAGCGGGCAAATCTGTACTTTTGCTTGGAAACATCGGAACTCCAATGCTTGACAGAATCGAAGATGCAGATTCCTTTGACTGGGTAATTTTGGAGCTTTCATCATTCCAATTAATTGACCTAAAAATAAGCCCTCCGATCGCTGTCGTTACAAACATCACGGTAGACCACTTAAATTGGCACAAAGACCAAAAAGAATATGTTGCAGCTAAAGAAAATTTGTGGAAATACCAAAAACCTAAAGACACAGTGATTTTCAATAAAAACGACCAAACCTCTGTTGGGTTTTCAAAAACTGCACACGGAAAAGTTGTCTGGTTCTCGGGAGGCGACACCTCGGGAGTGGACGCTCAAAAACTAAAGGTGCCTGGTCAACACAATATAGAGAATGCGCTTGCCGCGCTACAGGCAGGAATTGCGGCAGGGGGAGAGAAAGAAAAATTGTGGGAGGGAATTTGTAAATTTGAGGGAGCAGAACACAGACAAGAATTAGTTGGAGAAATAGGCCGTGTTAGTTTTGTAAATGATTCGGCAGCAACTACTCCTGAATCTGCTATTGCTGCGCTAAATACATTCAAACAACCTAAAATTTTAATAGCAGGCGGCTCTCTCAAAGGCGTCCCCTTTGAGAACTTTGCCCAAGCCGTGGTTTCAAGTAATGTTAAAGCAGTGTTTGTCCTTGGAGAATCCGCAAATATTATTAAGTATGAACTTGAAAAAGCCGGGTTTAAAAAAGAAATAGTCACGGGGATTGAAAATATGGAAAATCTGGTATCCCAAGCAATGGACAAAGCAAATTCTGGGGACGTTATTTTACTGGCGCCTGCTTGTGCATCATTTGGGTTATTTAAGAACTATCAAGATCGCGGGAATGCATTCAAAGCGGCAGTAAGGAGAGTAATGCGATGAGTAATGATGATGTTTTAAAAATAAAAGGCGGCAAACCAATCATTGGATCTGTGGCTGTATATGGGGCCAAAAACGCAGTTTCCAAAATTATGGTTGCTGCTCTTTTGACGGAAGAACCATGCATTTTAAGAAACGTTTCTTGGGTTGTCGACACAGAGCTCATGATGAATGTTATTCCGTCATTAGGCGGTGTTGTTGAGAAAACTGGAGACAGAGATGTAAGAATAGAGGCAAAAAATCTTCATGGTATGGACAATCAAAAATTCCAAGAAGTTGTTGGCAAAAGCAGAGTACCCATTTTGTTGTGTGGACCACTTCTGTCGCGTCACGGACAAGCATTAATACCCGCTCTCGGCGGATGTGTTATTGGCGATAGACCAGTTGATTTCCATATTTCAGCCCTCAGAAAACTTGGAGCTAAAGTTGAAGAAAGAGGAGACGGAATTTATTTTGCGTCAGAAAGACTTCATGGCGCAGAAATCAAGCTTGATTACCCGTCAGTTGGTGCAACAGAACAGGTTTTGTTAAGTGCGGCAAATGCCGATGGAACAACAACCCTTTCAAATGCTGCAATCGAGCCAGAGATTTTAGATTTAGTAGAAGTTCTTAATAAAATGCGAGGAGATATTACTTTAAATGGCAGAACATACACAATCCATGGTGTTGAAAAACTGGGAGGTTTTGACCACACACCAATTGCAGATCGTTTAGAGGTTGTTTCATGGGCATGTATGGCAGCAGCTACCGATGGAAAAATATTTGTTGAAAACGCTAATCCAGAACACCTTCGAGCTTTCTTGGAAAAATTTGATGAAGTCGGTGGAGGATACTCAATCCAAGACAACGGAATGACTTTTTGGAGAGAGGCAAAAGAGCTTAAACCTACAAGACTTGAAACAAATGTATATCCGGGATTTGCAACAGACTGGCAGCAGCCATTCACGATTCTTTTAAACCAAAGTGCTGGGCAATCTCAGGTGCACGAAACAGTTTATGAGAATCGGTTTGGACATATCAATTCTCTGAATTATATGGGGGCAGATATAAAACTTATCAAAGAATGTCGTGGAACGCTATGTCGCTTTAACAATGAACACTTCCATACAGCCATTGTAAATGGTGGAACTACGCTTCATGGCGAAGAGATCGAAGTCCCGGATCTTCGCGGAGGATTTTCATATGTCGTTGCTGCGTCCTCTGCAGACGGAACAACAGTAATTAGAAACATTAAACTGTTAAAAAGAGGCTACGAAGACTTCGTCCCAAAACTTGAAAAATTAGGAGTTCAAGTTGTTACAAAGTGATGAAAAACATAGTCCTACTCCATGGCTGGGGAGCAAACACAAAAAAACTTGAGCCCTTGGCTCAAAGTTTAAGAGTCAAAATGTGGAAAGTTTTGATCCCCGAACTCCCAGGATTTGATGCCCCCGAGCCGGACATTGAGTGGTCCTTGGATGAATATGCAGAATACGTTTCTAATTTTGCGAAAAAAGCATTTGGGAAAGAAAAATATTATGTTTTTGGTCACTCGTTTGGCGGTGGAATTGCTCTAAAGCTTGCCGCAAAAGACAAAGATCCGCTAAAAGGTGTAATTCTCTGTGCCAACCGAGGAATCTCTCGGGGGAATCCGATAAAACGCGGAGTTTTCTTTTTACTAGCCAAAGCAGGAAAAATCCTCATGGCAGTTATACCGCTTGCAAACCTATGGAGAAAACTATTGTACAAACTAGCAAGAGAACACGACTACGAAAAAGCATCCTCAAAGATGAAGGTGATTTTTAAAAAAGTTATTTCGGAGGACCTCAAACCACTGATCCCAAAGATTGTTTTACCGGTTCTGGTCATATGGGGGAGGATTGACAGGATCACACCGGTATCCGATGCGTACTTTCTCAAGAAAAATCTCAAGAATTCAAAACTACTAGTTTACGAGAACTTTGGGCATAGACTTCCATACGAAAACCCCCAAGCTATCGCCTCAGAAATCGACAAATGGACAAATCAAACTTAATTTTACTTACACTCTGGGCGATACAGGCTGTAAGACAAACTCTAATTTGGGTTTACTTTTTGCAACTTAAAGAATACAGGCTTGACCGTTTTCAAGTTTTAATTGAAGGAAACCAAGGGCGAAACAATCTCGAGGTGAAGTCAATCATATATAAGTTTGCAGTTATTTTTCTTGCTTTGTTCTTAGGAATATACTGGCCTGCATATCTACTATTTATTTGGCTATCAGTAAAGTTTCTGGTGGAAATCAAAAACAAAACCAGAAGGCTTCCTGTTTTTACATTAAGAGCTGTTGAAATTTTAGGAACAAGTATCGCGGGCATTGCAATCGTAGTTTTCCTAAGCCTACATTCAGGAATCGTTGCATCAAATCTAAGTTTTGGGGAAATGCTGCTCTTAGCCCTACCTTTTATCGGAGTCGCATGGACAACCCCGCTTGTTAATAAGTCAAAAAATGAAATTACCCGAAAAGCAAAAGATAGAATAAAAATTGTAAAACCAATAGTTATTGGAATAACCGGAAGTTTTGGGAAAAGCACAACTAAAGAATTCATCGCCCATATTTTGTCCGCCAAATACAAAGTTGAGAAAACTGAAAAGAATCAAAACACAGATTGGGGAGTTGCGAAAAAAGCGACGGAACTTGAAAAAGATACCCAAATCTTTGTCGCAGAACTTGGTGCTTACAAAATCGGGGAGATTAAAACGTCCGCAAATATTATCAATCCTCAAATTGGGATTCTTACAGGAATTGAGCCCCAGCATCTTGCACTTTTTGGGTCTGTCGAAAACATTAAAACCGCAAAATATGAACTTGTAGAATCGCTCCCAAAAAACGGCATTGCCGTGTTCAATGTAACAAATCCTGAATGTGAAGGACTAGCCAAGCGTGCGGCAAGCGAAGGAAGAAAAGTCTTAACCTACCGCGTGGGACAAGGCCTGGCTGATATTACTGCTACTCTAAAATCAATATCCCAAGACTCTATTGTGTTAAAAGTTAAATCAAACAAAAAAGAAACAGAAATAATAGCACCAATTCGCGGAGCGCACTTTGCCGAAAACCTCCTAGGTGCAATATTAGTTGCAAGACATATGGGAATGGACTGGGAGCAAATCAAAAAAGCTGTAAAGACGATTAACTCATTAGGTAAGACAATGAATGTTTACAAAACAAAATCTGGCGTAACAATAATCGACGACTCATACAACTCAACGCCAATTGGGTTCAAAAGTGCTCTTGATTATCTTGCCTCCTTCGGTGGGAGGAGAAAAATACTTGTAACTTCTGGAATAATTGAATTGGGCAGTCAGACAGACAAAATTCATAATGAGATTGCGGCAAAAGCAGACGGTATCGCAGATGAAGTAATTCTAACCAACAATGATTTCGAAAAGGATTTTTCTTCCCTGAAAAACAAATTACAAGTTAAAAAGGGGCAAGACTTATTAGATCGAGTCAAATACCACCTTTGGCAAGATTGTGTAATCTTGGTAGAAGGCAGGATGCCGATTTCAATTACCAAGGAACTAGAAAAACAAAAGAAATGAAGAGACCAATCCACATATCCCTTGGACCCAATTACGAAAATGACGATGTTCTACTTGCCCTAAAAACTCTCTTCAATCCATTGAAGTGGCAAGACACGAGCGAAACCGAAAAACTTGAGAGAGAATTTGAGGAAATGTTCCCTGGGTATCAGGCGCTTGCAGTCAACAGTGGAAGAAGTGCAGAATACTTAATATTAAAAACGTTGGGTGTGGGCAAACGAGACGAAGTAATATACCAAACATTTACATGTGTTGCAGTTCCTAATTCCGCCTCATGGCTTGGCGCCAAGCCAGTTGGGGTTGATATGGGAAGTGATTACAACATAGACGAAAAAGATTTACAAAAAAAACTTACAAAAAAAACAAAAGCCATTATTCAGCAAAATACATTCGGAATACCGGCTAACATAAAAAAATTAAGAGTGCCAATAATAGACGATCAAGCCCACTCACTAGGAATTGGAAAAACTGGTGAAATTGCATTCTTTAGTTTCGGAAGAGACAAGATCATCTCATCCGTTTTTGGCGGGATGATCATTGTGTCAGATAGCGAATTATTCGTTAAACTAAAAGCACTTCGAGACAAACTCAAAAATCCCCCACTATTGTGGACACTCCAGCAACTCCTTCATCCAATAGCCATGTTTGTAATTTTGCCCACTTACTCAGTTGGTTTGGGCAAACTTATTCTATTTGCATTACAAAAAATCAATCTGCTGTCTCGTGCAGTGTACCCTGAAGAAAAAAAGGGCGGCCAACCAAATGTGTTTCCATCTAAAATGCCCGTGGCTTTAGCGGCTCTTGCAAGACACCAGCTAAAAAAACTCGAAAGATTTAATCTTCATAGAAAAAAGATCGCAAAATACTATTTTGAGAATTTAAAGTTTCATTTCGAAAACCTTAACGAGGATGCAATTGTGCTGCCACCAAACATAAAAGAAGCAGTGTATCTTAGATTTCCGTTAAGAGTTAAAAATGCACGAGGCTTACTTAAGTTTGCAAAAAACAAAGGTGTGATTCTAGGCGACTGGTACAACGAAATTGACGCCGATGTGGTCAACTTACCAACATACCCAAACTTAACCCTAAAAGACGCACAAACCGTGGTGAGTGTTATCAAACAATGGCTACGTACCAAAGCAAACTAATCGAAAATAAAAAGAATTGGGAAAAATTTGTCCTTTCTCAAAAGCCTCAATCTTTTTTGCAGTCCTGGAATTGGGGAGAAACGAATAAGCTACTGGGAAATCAGGTTATCAGGTTGGGGTTCTTTAATGTGAACAGAAGACTCGTGGGATGTGCACAGGTCATTATTGAAAGAGCCCGTCGAGGACCCTATTTTCTAATACCTGGAGGCCCACTCATTGATTGGAGCAATAAATCGCTTGTGAGCTTCGTCTTAAAAGAGTTAAAAAATCTTGCTTTCGCAGAAAAAGTTTGGTTCATAAGATTAAGGCCGGAAGTCTCAGATTCCCCAGATGCCCGAGAAAAATTCAAAAAACTTGGATTTATCAAATCCCCAATGCATCTTCATGCACAAAATACATGGGTTCTAAGACTTAAGCCGGAGGAAGAAGAAATACTTGCCGCGATGCGCAAAACTACTAGATACCTGATAAGACAAAGCCTGTCAAAAGGCCTAGAAATCGAAGAGCACAAAAGCTCCGACATGGCTCCAATGCTGTATAAACTTCAAGAAGAAACCGTAAAACGTCACAAGTTTGTCCCCTTTTCACAAAAACTTTTTGAGGCACAGCTTGAGACTTTTGGGCAAGATAACCAAGCATCTCTCTTTGTATGCAAGCTAAAGTCTGAAGTGCTGGCAGCAGCAATCATAGTCTTTTATGGGGATTATGCCTACTACCACCATTCAGGGTCGGTAAGCACCCACAGAGACCTGCCATTTTCATATTTTATGCAGTGGAATATAATAAAAGTTGCAAAAAAGAGGGGTAAAACTGGATATAATTTTTGGGGAATTGCCCCAACTGACGACCCAAGACATAGATTTTACGGAGTTACAATTTTTAAAAAAGGTTTTGGAGGGGAAAGGATAGACTGGCTTCCAGCCCAGGATCTCCCAATCTCTCCTTTGTATTGGTTAACATATATGTTTGAGAAAGGAAGGAGAGTTTCACGCGGACTGTGACTGTGGGGGCCACAGGTGTGATACAGTAGACTAGAGATGAACATCTCAAACATACTTCCCCTGGCTCTTGGGCTTGTCATTTTTTCCTTTTTAATTACCGGAATCCTTGTAATTCCGTTCATAAATCTTTTATATTGGTTTAAATTCACAAGAAGAATCGAGGCTCCCAAAAAAGGCAAGATACCACTGTTTGACAGACTGCACGACATAAAAGCCGGAACTCCGGTTGGGGGCGGAATTCTTTTAATTGCAGTAGTCTCAATACTTTTTGCAATCATTTTTCCTCTGGCTACGTATTTGGGTGTATTTGTACAAACCGCATACAATGCGAGTCTTGAGCTTATTGTGCTTTTCTTTACCTTCATTTCCTTTGGTCTCCTTGGGTTATCTGATGATCTTATTAAAATTTTTGGTAAAGGAAGAGCCGGAGCCTCAGGCATTTGGTTTGGGTTGTCAAGAAGGATAAAATTTCTACTTCAATGGGTTCTGGCTTTAAGCGTTAGCTTTGTCGTTTACAAATATTTAGGAATCCATATCCTCAATATCCCATTGCTTGGAAGAGTCTTAGATTTGGGCTTTTGGTATGTTCCGTTTGGTGCGTTTGTAATTGTTGCTTTCTCAAATGCATTCAATATAACAGACGGCCTTGACGGCCTGTCCACTGGCCTTTTGATGATCTGTCTTTTGGCTTTTGCTCCAATCGCCGCAGGAAGTCTTGATACTCCATTATCAGTTTTTATCTCGCTTTGGGTTGGGGCTTTGATCGCGTTTTTATATTTTAATGTTTGGCCTGCAAGAATTTTCTTGGGAGATACCGGATCGTTGTCTTTTGGTGCAATGCTTGGGCTCATCGGGCTTTTGACAGGAAGCATCGTTGCGCTTCTTATAATAGGTGGAGTATTTGTAGTTGAAATTGCGTCTTCTGCGATTCAGATACTGGGTTGGAAAATTCTCAAGCGGCCCATTTTCCCCCTTGCACCACTCCATCACACACTCTTGGCAATTGGTTGGGAGGAGCCAAAAATTGTAACAAGAGCATGGCTTGCTGGGATAATTTTAGCAATCATTGGCCTGTGGTTAGCATATATTTAAATGATAAACTCTGACGGCTCTGCCGGAATATGGCTAGCACATATATAGTATGAAGCGCTCCATAAGTTTGCGTGTCCAAACTGTAATGCTCGACAAACCCCTTTTGTTTTTGACCATTGGGCTTTTGGTCTTTGGTTTGGCAATGGTTTTTGATGCCTCTGTTGCAGACGCAACAAGAACTTTCCAAGACAAGTTTTTCTATCTAAAAAGACAGGCAATGTGGGCGGGGCTGGGGTTGGCAGCAATGTTTTCTCTATCCCAGCTCAGCTATAAAATCTGGAAAAAAACCGCTGTCTGGCTTTTTTGGGGAACAATAGTACTGCTTGTTCTAGTGCTCATCCCAGGAATCGGAGTAACTGCGCTTGGTGCAAGCCGCAGGCTTGGGTTTGGAGCGTTTGGTGTTCAACCCGCGGAAATTGCAAAATTAACGCTAACCATATTCCTGTCAGCATCGCTTTCAGGGAACAACAGTTTTTTAAGATACGCTTTCCCAGCCGCGTTAACCTGTTTATTAATAGTGCTGGAACCAGACATGGGTACAACCGCCGTTGTTGCTCTTTCCTCATTGGCGATTTATTTTGCAAGCGGCGCCAAAATATTAAACATACTCGGGGTTTTAGCAAGCGGGCTTATTGGCGGTTTAGTCTTGGCCTTAAGCTCAAGTTATAGAAGAGAAAGGATTCTGACTTTTTTGGATCCTCATTCTGACCCGGCAAATACGTCATATCATGTAAGACAAATTTTAATAGCAATTGGCTCCGGAGGTTTTTGGGGGTTAGGACTTGGTCAGTCAAGACAAAAACATCTCTTTCTTCCGGAACCCGCGACAGACTCGATATTTGCGATTATCTCAGAAGAACTTGGGTTTATTGGGGCAGTTTGCGTAATCTTGGCTTTTTTGTTTCTGGTAGTCCGCGGTTACCAGATCGCATCAAGAGTCAACGACCCGTTTGCAAAACTATTGGCTGTTGGCATAACATCTTGGATTGCTGTGCAAACATTCATAAATCTTTCAGCAATGGTTGCGATAATTCCCCTAACAGGAGTTCCCTTGCCGTTGGTTTCTTACGGCGGATCGTCGCTTTTTGTAACGCTGTCGGGGATTGGGATATTATTAAACATCGCAAAAAGCGAAGCAAGAAAATGAAAAATCTTAAAGTGGTGATCACAGGCGGCCACGCTACGCCGGCATTGGCTACAGTTGAAGAGTTAAAAAAAGAAAACGTAGAAATCTTCTGGTTTGGAGAAAAGGAAAGTATTGAAGGGACAGGATCCCAAACTTTGGAATATCAGGTGATTCCGAAAATGGGAATTCCTTTCTACCAGATACATTCAACAAAGCTCCACAAAAAAAACATTTTCAAAACCATTTTAACCTTTTGGAAATTTCCTCTTGGATTTATAGAAAGCTTTGTTCTGCTCTCAAAATTAAAACCAGACTTGCTTCTTTCGTTCGGAAGTTATGTAGCAGTTCCACCAGCGTTATCTGCATATATTCTAGGAATTCCAATAATTACACACGAGCAAACAACAGTCCCTGGAATTGCAAACAAAATTGTTGCAAAAATGGCAAGGGCAATTGCAATAACTTTCCCGGAAAGTAAAAACGATTTTCCAAAAGGAAAAACTCTTTTGACCGGCAATCCAATAAGGCCGGCATTTTTTGAAAACAAAAGAAGGGTAAAAAACAATATTCCTAAAATCTTGATAACCGGAGGAAGTCGTGGTTCGCAAAAAATAAACAACGCAGTTTTACCAGCGCTGCCTGAGCTGCTTGAAATAGCCGTGGTGTCCCACCAAACTGGAATAACAGACTTTATTAGGGTGAAGAATGCAAGACAAGAACTTCCAGAAAAACTGCAAAAGAATTATGAAATTTCAGCAAACTATTCCCCGCAAGATTTTGAGGCAAAACTTAAAAATGCAGATTTAGTTATCTCTCGGGCTGGTGCAAACACTGTTTTAGAAATAGCGGCTCTTGGAACTGCCTCAATCTTAATTCCAATCTCATGGTCTGGTGGGGGAGAGCAAATCAAAAATGCAAAGGCGTTAGGTAAAACTGGTTTAGCAAAAGTGCTAAGTGAAGATACATTAACTTCCGAAGTACTTCTTGATTCGGCAAAAGAAATGCTCAAAAATCCTCCCAATCTAAATGCTAAAAAGGCTGCCAGAGAATTAGCAAGTCCCACTGCTTCAGCAAAAGTTACAAAACTAGTTCTTGATCTATCCCAAAAATGAACTCAGCACTTGCTTTTTTAGTGGGTCTAATTTCTATTTCAAACATTACTTGCAAAACACAATTTGGCCCATGTGAAGAATATGATCACAAACAATTAGACACATTCAAGGGAAAAAATATTATTGTCCTTAAAAAAGACCAAGTTGAGGAAAAGCTTCTACAAAACTTCAAAAATGAAGATATAATAGTAAATAAAGTTTTACCCTCTGCCCTTTTAGTGTTTATTGAAAAAAGACGGGGATATATAGGAATTACAAAAATAGGGTTGCAGGGAATTTTCATAAGTTCAAAAGACGGAACAATTCTATCTTTTGAAAAAAAAACGGCCCTGCCAACTTTAGAACTTGCGCAAGACTCACAAAATCCTTCTGTTGGACTAAAAATTGACGACAAAACGTTATATGCGGGCCGGATATTACTTTTAGTTTCAAAAATAGAAAACATCAAAAAATCAAACCTAGAAAAAGACAAAATTACAATCGATCTTGAGAACACACAGGTGATATTTCCACACAGCGGCGACCCCCAGGTTTTATCAGGTTCTTTACAATTGATCTTAACACAGTCTAAAATGAACAAGAAAATACCGACAAGCATTGACCTGCGGTATAAGAATCCAGTACTCAAATATGAATAGAAGCACAAATTACAAAGCTCTAAATCCTAAACAATATCAAAGTTTAAAATTTAAATTTCGAAACATTCGTGCTTATTTAGAATTTAGAAATTAGGATTTAGAAATTATTTAACTATGGCGAAAACAAAAGTCTTGGCGGGAATAGATATAGGATCAGGCAAAATCGCGTCATTGGTGGCCCAATACGACGAACTGGAAGATAAAATATCAATCTCCGGAGTTGGAATGGTTCCATCTCGTGGAGTAAGAAAAGGGCAGATTGTAGATATCGATGAGGCAGCAGCTGCAGTTTTAGAATCAGTTGAACAAGCCGAACGCATGGCCGGCTACAGCCTTGACCAGTCATATGTAACAATAGGCGGGGGTCACATTGACTCAAGAAATTCCTCAGGAGTAGTTGCGGTTGCAGATCCCGGGGGAGAAATCTCCTCCCAAGACATTGAACGAGTAATTGACGCTGCACGTGCAGTCTCGCTTCCAGAAGCAAGGGAAATAATCCACGTCTTGCCAAAAGAATATAAAGTTGACGGCGAAACCCAGGTACGAGATCCCGAAGGAATGAGCGGTGTAAGACTCGAAGTTGAAACCCATCTAATTACTGGCTCAACGACCGCTGTAAAAAACATTCAAAAGTCAGTCTCAGAAGTTGGAGTGACCCCGGTAGGAATGGTTTTCTCAGGGCTATCCTCTGCAGTCTCAGTGCTTTCTGATACCGAGCGAGAACTTGGTGTCGTTTTAGTTGACGTTGGAGCAGGTACAACATCACTCGTCGTTTATGTCGAAGGATCAATCGCCCATTCTTCTGTTTTGCCAATTGGCGGAAAAAATGTAACAAACGACATTGCAGCAGGACTAAGAGTTTCCCTTGATTCAGCAGAAAAAATCAAAATCCTTCTAGGAGAAAAAAGAAAGAAAGGCAAATCAGAAGGAGATGAAGATGAAATAGATCTAAAACATTACAACGTCGACGAAGGTGATAGAAAAATTTCAGAAAAAACCTTAATTGAGGGAATTATAAAACCCCGCTTAAACGAAATATTCACAATGGTCGGCATGAATCTATCGGAATCGGCAACTGCAGGAAAAACCCCCTCAGGCATTGTTCTAACTGGGGGCGCTGCGCAAACCGTCGGTGCAACAGAGGCAGCAAGAAGAATGCTTTCCCTACCGGTCAGGCTTGGAGTTCCAAAGGGTGTAACGGGGCTAATTGATGAAGTAACAAACCCGGCCTTTGCAGGCTGTGTTGGACTATTAATATATGCAACCCAAAATCCCCAGAGTGCACAAACAAACTGGTCGCCAGCGGCAATTTACTCCAGAGTTCGTGGCGGCTTGCCGGTCAAAGGGCTTTTTGGCCGAGCAACAGAACTTTTCCGAAAAATCCTACCATAGGTTCCTCCGCCCTTTATTGATAAAATTGGGCAAAAATTTTCTTTCACTCGACTCGGCAAAATTATCCCCTAAGAAAAAGAACTACTATAAATTTATACACCTATATGTATAGGTGTATACTTAAGATATGGGTAAGTTTAATTACTTTGAAACGAATAGAAAACGCCTTGAGAAAATTTCCCCCAAGAGCCAGGAAGACCTAATCTTTGACCTTATCAATGCGTTCTCACTCTTGCGCACACCGGTAAATACCACTCTCTTTTTAAGAGACCTTTTGACCGAAGACGAAGTCAAGATTCTCGCCAAGCGTCTAAGAATCGCAAAGTTGCTGATGGCTGGACAAAAGAACGAAGAGATTGTAAGGGAGCTTCATTGCAGCTTTGCTACTGTTACAAAAGTTAGAATGTGGTTAGGTAATGCTGGCCAGGGTTTGAGATCAGTAATTTCAAAACTCCCATCCAGAAGAGAGATATATAGAGCAAAAAGAACCCCCGGGATCGGGTACGGTCTACCAGACATACTACTAGCTCTTGGATCAGAGTATCTAGTTTCAAGAGAGAAAAAACAACTTTCAAAATTCGCTGAAAGTATGAGAGTTAAAGCAGCTGATGATAAAAGTCTAAGAGAAAACCTTAATGCCCAGTTTGCAAACAGAGTTAAGAAGAAATTGTAAATATACACTTATATGTATAGGTGTATATTTTGATAATAAAGTCCTTAATTTGACAGGTGAATTTGTGTTTCATACTATGGATGTGTGAGTATGCGTGTCCTGTATTCAATTATTGTGGTTGTAACAACATTGTTAATTGGTTTGGGAGCCTACTGGGGTTATTTAGCATTCTACAAAAACCCCACAACTTCTAAAAAATCGTCCCAACCTGGGGCTTATACTCAAACCAACACAACCGCTCCTCAACTTACGCTGGGTGAGAAAATTGTAAAAACAAAACTCCCTCAAGGTTGGGAAATAATTCGCTGTGGAGAGCCGGCATGGTTTGCAAACCCAAAGAGCTCTGGAATTGATTGTGCAAAAGCAACTTCCGGAGATTCGGCAATAACTCTGTTTTCAAAGGCAACTGGTGAGTCAGAAAAGAAAGAGGGGCTTACTATAATCAAAGCCTCAGACGCAGAGTATTTATTTGTAACCCTTAAAAAGTCTGAATATCAATCCGAATACAATGAGATTGTGAAGGCACTCAACAACTCTGTTGCAGTTTCAAACTAACTTCATTAATATTAAAACATGGCAGATCAAAGCTTTACATCAAGAAATAACAACACAAACGATACGTTTGTAGGAGTGATGTTGGGAGGTGCAATTGTTGTAGTTCTTCTTCTTGCTTTGGTTCTAAATTATTTCAACTTCTTCCCATTATCCCAAAGCTACCCAAGCGTCTTCGGCTGGCTGCCGCATTATACTAAAACCGCGAGTGTGGTTACTACACCCAAATCAAGGGTGCCGCAAGACAACTCTTTCACACCGTCTCTTGATGCAAGCTCACAAAAGGGGAAGCTTGTTAAAAGTGCAACAGTCGTTTACACGCTCGAGGGGAAGATTACGAAAATTACTCCTAATGGGACAAACTACAATCTTGAAATAACCTCCCTTGATGGAAGCCAAATCTATAACGCAATAAACCTAGGCGGAGAAAATATACTGAGGGGGTCAAAATCTGGGGGTCCAATCCAGTGGAGTGAATTGGGAGCTGGCGACGATGTTCTTGTTAACCTATCAGTGTCATCTGACGCAAGCGGAAAAGAAATAGTATCAGTGGGGCAGATACTTGTAAATAATAGGTGACATATTCGTCATTGCGAGTCCTGAGCACATTCGACAAGCTCAGTGTAAACGTGTCGAAGGACGAAGCAATCTCGTAAATTTAATCAGACTATGGTAAAATTAGCGAACTATGAGTCAAGAACGAATAATTCCGATGCCTGAATCCCAGACCCCAGAACTTCCAAGTGTAACGTCCCCTGTTTCCCAACCCTCTGAAACAACTCGCCGAGGTTTTTTAAGTCGTGTCGGCGCAGCCTTGGGTATTGTTGCCGCAGGAGGGGCATCTGAGCTCGCAAGGCAGCATTTTGAGATATCCAAAGGCGTTCGTGTTGCGCACGCCGAAACTCTTCATCAAATACCTGGAGTCGAAGTACCCCTTATACACACTGATGGGAATGAAGTAGGCCGTTTCTTTACACAAACTGGCAACCAAAAAGACACAGGTTTTAGCGTAACAAATAATGGACATGGCAGATTTTGGGATGCTTTTAAAAGGCTTGGGGGAATAAACACGCTTGGCTATCCTGCTTCTGAGTTTTTTACAAAAGACGGTTTTGGGTATCAAGTGTTCCAAGGGGGACTTTTACAGGTTAATGCAACCCAAGGCAGTCCCGATGGAATAGTACTGGGCAATGGATTCGATAACCTCTCCGAGATAGAATCAGCAAGTCCTGACTTGAGAAAGGCGCTCCAGGCAAGAGGAATTCCCGCCCATTCGGTTGGCTTAGCGTCTCCGCGCGACCTTCTGATGAGACTAAATCCAGACAACTATGCGTCCGCAAGAGAAAAGGAGGCAATAACTGCACTGCAGGATCGTTTTACAACAATTGGGGACAGAAAAGTTAGTCTTGAAGATGCAGCTCAAGTATATGGATACCCAACTGGCTTGGAAGACTTTGGATTGTTTATCGGATTAAGATGTCAGCGAACAGGATTTCAATGTTTTCAGGAATCTCTCCCAGGTCTTCCTCCTAAAGGAAGTGTAACCCCGTTCTTGTCGGGTGATCTTTTAAAAGAGTTCGGCTGGGTTCCTCAAGACGCAGAATTTCTAAAACCCAAACCACTTGCCGCCGGAGGGCCAGAGCCCCAACCAACTCCAGAAGCAGACCTTCCAATAATTGCGAAAATTGAGGGCTTGGAAGGTAGATCATTAACATTTAGAGCTGATCCAAATGTTCCAATCAAGCTAAATATTGTTGATATAAAATTTTTAAGAGAGGCTCTTGAGAAATACGTACAAGCAGGGAGGGCCATAGAGATTGGCTTGGTTCCTGAAGGAAAGACGTTCAAGGGCTGGCCAGCTGATTCTTCTTTTGGGTCATGGGTTGATTTGAATAGTAAGCAAGTTATGTTCAACATGAGGAGTGGTGTTGATCGCGACAACACATCCCCAAAGGTCGTACTAACGCCATTTAGCGGATCCATAGCTGGAATTCAAGACTATAATTTGCTAGACGTT
>CAYIUF010000001.1:120007-123094 GCA_964366515.1 uncultured Gammaproteobacteria bacterium | reverse complement strand
GTCTGGCCACCAGCCTCCGTATTTTAACCACTTTCCGAATACGTAGTTTTTCCGGGGAATATCATATGCTTGGTATTGTTGGTTTTCCACAGATTGTGTGATCTCACTTTTTAACTCCTCGCTTGCCCTTTCGTCGTGGTCGATATAAAAAAGCCAATCGCACGTAGCTAACTTGGCCGCTTCATTTCGCCATGTTGCAAAATCAGAGTGTTTGAATTTTCCTACTTTTGCTTTGAATTTTTTTGCAATTTCTATAGTTTTGTCCGTTGAGCCAGTGTCTAAAACTACTATTTCGTCTGCCCAATTCTTGAGGGATTCAAGACACCCTGCGAGTTTGTCTTCTGCATTTTTCGCAATAATAACTGCAGAAATCACTGTGAGAAGCTCCCCTTTCCAAAGTTTGCTCCAAAAAAATCTTTAACGCCTTTTTTTTGCCATTTGCGGCCATCAAGCAGTAAATTTAGACTCTCGCGAATCAGGGCAACTTTTGCCCGGATTGGTGCATACTTAAGGCCAAACATCAGACGGTTTCGGGTTATATAGTAGTCATTTAATCCGGAGCCAATACCAGAGCTTTGGGAAACTTTGTGCCATATATGGGCCTTGGGGACGAATACGACTTTCCAGCCTGCATTTTTTGCTCTTTGGGAATAATCTGCGTCTTCTAAATATAGGAAGTATTTTTCGTCAAAATATCCAACTTCCTCTATTACCCCCCGGCGAATAAACATACATGCCCCTGTTGCAAAATCTATATCTCTGGTTTCCTGGTATTGGCCCACATCCACATCGTCAACTCCATAATTTGAGCCAAGTACGTTTTTCCAATCCATAACTCCCCCAACATACCAAATAACTTTTCCGAGTTCTGTGCCTCTATATTGGTCTTTGTGGTATTCGTAACCTTTTTCAAAGTAGATTTTTGGGGATAATATTCCTGCTTTTTTGTTTTTTTCTGCCGCTTCAACCAAATGAACAATCAAATCTTCTGAAACTAAAGTGTCGTTGTTTAAAATTAAAACAAAATCTGCATCGTTTTCTCGCGCATACTTCATTCCTACATTGTTCCCCCCTGCAAATCCAAGGTTCTCCTCGTTTTCGAGGAGAGTTATTCCTTTTTGCTTTTTAAGCTGTGCCACTGAATTGTCGGTTGATCCGTTGTCAACGACAATCGTTTGTAATTTGTAATTTGTAATTTGTAATTTCCGAATGCTTTTTAAGCATTCGAGCGTATCTTTAATCCCGTTCCAGTTAAGAATTACCACAAAAATGTTCATCTAAGAAGTTTTCGCAGGAGTCGATCTGACAAGCTGTATTTCCTGATTTTTTTGCTGGCAAGCCAGTGATCTTGCTCGAACTCTGCCCTCTTGAAAGTATCGTCAAGAGTTTTTTTGTTTATTTCTTCGTCTCTAAACTTTTGAATCTCCCAGACTTTAACTACTAATACAAGTTCTGAGAACGCTTGGAGGCAGGATAAAACAAGCCCGTGGACGCCATCTTTGTAGCCTTCACCTGCGAAAAATCGACTCAAGAATTCGGCATTAGGTCGACGGATCAAGTCCTGCCAAGAAAAAACATATCCGCTTCGTACCAGGTCTTCTGCTTGAACGGAGGTATAGCGAAGCATTCTTTCAAGATATTGGGTGATTGAGGTGTAATGGTGATGCACGATTGAGTATTTCTCAAGGTCCGGGAGGTCCTCTCCTGTCCCATGGGTTTCCGGAACGGAGTGGATTAGTTCGCTCCAAACGACCGAGCCCTTTCTAAAAAGCCGGATGTTGTAATCCGGCCACCAACGGGAATGTTTTAACCACTTTCCAAACACAATGTTTTTTCTTGGAATTCTGTAAAAATCTTTTGAGTTATTGTCTTTTACAATTTTTACTATCTTTTTTGCAAGGTCTGTCGAGACTTCTTCATCTGCGTCAAGAATAAAGATCCAATCGCTTGTTGTTTTTCCAATTGCGAAATTACGAGCTGGTTCAACATATCCAGTTTTTTTATGCGAGTAGACTTTAGCTCCGGCTTTTTTTGCGAGCTCCACGGTTCGGTCTTGGGATTCCATATCTACGACCACAATTTCATCAGCGAAGTTTTTAACGGAAGAAAGGGCGCGGGAGAGGTTTTTCTCTTCGTTTAGGGTGTTGATTACTACGGAGATTGAGGCCACTATAGTAAATTGTACTAATTTACCCCGTATATATCCACTACCTTGTTCTCAAATAGCCTCGAGATTCCAAGCTGAGTCTCGCCAAGACGGGCACGCTGGGGCTTTACCCAGTAAATATACCGTATATTATTGTTTCGCAGGAATGAGTAGGCTTCTTTTTGGTCAAGGGTATTTAGCCACTTTTCGACAAGTTCGCGCCGCCCGCGCCATGTGTAGTCTGTGATATTCAAATTCACTTCATCTTCCAAAAATACTGGTTTTTTTGAAAAGGCTGAAACGTATGCAGTTGACTCATATAAATATAGCGGCCTTGGTGGGTTGTTTTTTGCGTGCTCCGCCGCACCTGAGTCATACGGGTATGTCAGGGTTGTTCCGCGCGGCAGTTTTGATAAAAACTTCAAAGCCTCTTGTTCTTCTGTCGAAATCTTTGCCGGCGGGCGGGAGGGGACATAGTGCTTAAGTGTTGAGTATGTTGTAGGAAGAGTGAGTATTAGAAGTGCTACGACGCACAGAAGGCGAATGTTTTTGGATTTCTTTTCTAAGAATTCTTGAAATGCAATACCTGCTACGATTCCTGAGAAGAAAAGCGAATAATAAACAAACTGGATTGTGTTCCAAGGTGTGCCTTTTTGTAAAAACAACATTGGAAGGATTAAGCCGATTGTCATTATTCCCCCGAGAAACATCTCAATATTTGTCAGCTTCCAAATTCTGAAGATCCACCTGAAAACTATCAGTTCTTTGATTGCCCTTGTCCCCATATTCCCAAACCAGAAAATAATGAGGGCAACAAAGTACGCGGGGATTGCTTTGACCCAATTGCCTGCCGCTCGGTAGTTGATCATTGCCTCATAAAATCTTGGCCAGTTGGCGCGGTCTGAGACTGCCATCATTGTTTCTAAAAACCAGAAGGGCTG
>CAYIUF010000001.1:118022-119907 GCA_964366515.1 uncultured Gammaproteobacteria bacterium | reverse complement strand
AGCGATAGTGCAAAGGGTGGATTAATCAGAGTGGATACTGACTGCTGGGCCCAGAACATAGACTCGCTTCCAATTGTTCCATCTCGAATTAGGGTTACGATTGGCCCCCAGCTTCCTCCGAAATATACAAAAAATGTCGCCCAAAACGCAGAGCCTTTTGACTTGGTCCAGGATAAGCAGAACTTGTAAGAAAGCACACCAATTAAAAGTGCCAAAATGGGCGGAACCACCTGGAAGTAGAGAGTGTGAGCCGGGATAAAAGTAACACGACTAATCATTGCCAACAGAAGGTCAAAGCCTATGTGGTAATTTTTTAGCTGTTCTCCTGCAAAGACGGGCATCTCTAAAGAGCCCTGGGCAAGGCTGTTTATAAGCGCCAAATGCCAAACCCCGTCATGCCCATTTGGTCCCCAAAAACCAAGGCCATATGAATAAGGAAGGGCGCTTTTGACCATTACGACAGACCAAATGACTGTGCCAAGCGCGATTAGTGCCCATGATTTTTTGGAAATATCAGCGACGAAGGAGCGCATTGAATACCTTTCTTGAATCTTCTCTTATAGTTTTTCCAATTAAGAAATAGATTGTCAAAGAATATGTAAATACGCCAGCAAGTATGAG
This sequence comes from uncultured Gammaproteobacteria bacterium, assembly GCA_964366515.1. Lineage (GTDB taxonomy): Bacteria > Patescibacteriota > Microgenomatia > UBA8517 > UBA10165 > 2-12-FULL-44-25. Next base: position 119,286 of record CAYIUF010000001.1, on the reverse strand, counting down.
AAGCCACACAGTAAGGAAACTTTGCGGAAGGTATTGGCTGACCAGCATCAGAAGGCTTCCCATTACAATTGAGGCGGCCAGTGGTTTTACGACTGAATAGACCAGGTCAAACGGAACAATCTTGTATGCAATCCAAATTGCAATAAAAGAGCTCAGGTCAACTAAAACTACTCCAAATACCGCGCCGTTTAGGCCATCAGCTCTGGCTAAAGTAGGAATGAAAATCCAGGTTAAAACAGTCCACATGATCATAAGGCGAAATGTAATGTTTATTTTACCAATGGCGGTTAAAAGATTAGTAAGAGGAGTTGTAACTGCCGCGATCATTGTGTGCACACCAAATAATGTTAAAGCCATCAGGGCAGGCTTCCATTGACCGTAGCGGGGAACAATATCGGTTAATATTGGTGCAAGGATCACCAACCCAATAACTGAAGGAAAAGTTAAAAGACAGATAAAGAAAACAGAACGGGAGACTGTGCTTTTTAAATGAGCCTTCTCCGCCTGAAGCCGAGAATATGCAGGGAATGTGACGCGGATTACCTGGTCCATAAAGAAACGAAGAGCTGCTTCTCCCCATGACTTTGCCCATTTGTAAAACCCAACGCCAACCGGACCAATAACGCTCCCCAGAAAAATTACCAATCCCTCGTCTTTGACGAGTGCCAAGAAGCTATTTAGTTGGTATGGTACGCCGAATTTGAGAAGCCCACGCAATGATCCTAAATCAAATGAAATACCCGGTTTCCAGGGTTGGATTATATACATTGCCACAAGTCCTACAACTCCGCGCGCTAAAACACCTGCTGTGTAGCTTGTTACGCCATAGCCTTTGGAAGCCATAGCAACCACTACGATACTGAATACAATGGTTTCCAAAATCTCCGGAATAATAAGTTTTTTGAAGTCTAACCGTCTTTCAAGAAGAACCGAGGGGATTGTTTTTAGAGAGGAGAAAATTAACGATACGGCCATTGCCCAAAGAAGGAAAACTCCTTGTTGGGTAAGCTGCTGCCATTCACGAATCCAGGGTGTGGCAAATATAACCCCAGCCACGATGACAATTGCTAAGATTTGTTGGATGGTAAATGTAGAAGTTAATTCTCTTCTGGAAAGCGAGTCTTTCTTTTGAATAAGGGCGGCTGCCAGACCGATGTTTGAGAAGTAATTCAAAAACCCTAGAAGAGCAGTTACTATGGCAAAAGTTCCGAACTCACCTGGAATTAAGAGGGCATATAGGAGTGCGTCTCTAGTGAATGCAACT
>CAYIUF010000001.1:40286-117922 GCA_964366515.1 uncultured Gammaproteobacteria bacterium | reverse complement strand
CCTCTAAAGCTTTGCGACCACTGTCACAAGTTTATCTTTGGGGAATCCAACCGGAACTCCGCCCAGGTCTTCGTAGAACACTCGGATTGTAGGATCATTATAGAAAAGTTGAAAAGCATCTTCGTTGTTTAAAACAAATGCCGCTTGTTTTGAGGTTCCTCCCCAATCTTTTGCAACAAATGGATAATTTGGGTCGTTTTTGAAATATATTCCAGATCCGGGAGGTAATTTACGATTTTCAGATGTAACTATCCTCATCATTTTTTCTGCTAACCGATTTCTGCTGGCTGCCCAATAGAGCTCTCGTCCGGCAAAAGAGGATGTTGTGTTTAATAAAACTGCCCCGCCCACAAACAACCCGACTATAGCGGGTTTGACTTTTGCGCTGACCACAAGGCAGCTTATTGCACCCCAAAACGCTGGTAGTACGGGGTAAAGATAGTGTGTTGATTTGTGTTGGGGCAAAAAAAGGATTGGCAGGAGGCCTAAAGGAAACCATAAAACAAGAAGCCAGAATGCTTTGTTTTTGAATACTCCACACTTTCCTGCATTCCTTACCATTAACGTTATTGCCCCCAAGCAAGCAAAGAAACCAAACAGGATTGGTGTATAGAAATATGGCCAATAGCGAAATATGCTGTCTCTGATTTTTAATCCTGGCAGCACAAAATCTATCAACATTTCTGGAAGACCCAATGCCCATCCTGTATACCAAGAGAGAGTGTTAGCTAGTCTTTTTATTGAAAAACTGAGGTGGTACTGTGTTTCTGCTTTTGAAAAACCAATTAAGTAATAATCGGCAAGAGCAAAGCTTATTGCTATTAATATATGGGGCCACAATGTGTTAAGGGTTTTTTTGAAAGCCACACGTGCTGTGTACTTTATGAATAGCATCCCACTCAATAGTGCTGGTAGGATTGCTGCTTGTTCTTCGGATCCAAGGGCCAGGAGAAAAGCTAAAAATGATAATTTTTTATGCCCCTCAAAAAGAACTAAGCACAGGAGAATAAAAAATGTTGCAGCGATTGTCTGGATTCCCCCTGCAAGGTAATAAAGACTTGCAGTATTAACATTGGATATTCCGACAAAAAAAGCGGCCATCATACCAACTGCTTCGTTTTTGAATAAACGACGCATCAGTAAATATGTTAGGTAGATATTCCCAAACACTAATAAAAAAGACAGGATACGAAGAGGGATGGGGTTTAGGCCAAAGAGTGAGTAAGACACAAAGAATGGTATCTCCCGGGAGATTGGGCGATAAAATGCAATTTTTCTTTCTTCGAACGAATGGAAATTGAGCAGATTCAGAAAGCCACCTAGCGAGCCGTCTGTTTTTGATACCTTAAAATGGAAAAAGTCGTCTTGGGAAAAATTGGAAGTTAGAGCAGGAAAGTAAAGGAATAAAGTTGCTACACAAAGAAAAAAAATTATAGAAAGCTTTTTTTGCATTCAGCAAATATACCACTGTTATAATACGGATATATACTATGTGTCATAAGTGGGTAGCGTTTGCAGTTTCTGTTTTGAGTTTTTGGCTTTTTAGGATTTATCAAACCTCTCCTATCCTAAGCATTATTGTCTTAGTAAGCGCGGGATCACTTTTCTTTTTAACTTATTTTCCAAAAATTACGCGTTTAAGGTCAGTATTCATTATTTCACTGGCAGTTGTTTTAATTTTCCAATTCAGGACAACAAACCGAACTTCTCTTACCACTCTTTCAAATGATGAACAGCACACACAAAAAACAAGGATGATTGATGAGTACCCACTGGTTCGTATTCCCGTCGGTTCAAAAACATTGTGGATTCCTGCGGCCCATTGGCTGGATGGAAGAAAAGAAGCAATAGCATTTTGGAAGATATGGAAAAACGCCGGGCAAGCATTGGACATCAACTTATATTTTTTCGGAAATCATCCAAGAGGGCGTGTCGGGATTGGAGAATTTGAAAAGCTGTCATATACACTGTTTCCGTTTTTCTTCGTTGGGATATTAACATTCAACTGGAAAAGAAACTGGAAAGTATCTTTTGCAGCTTTTTTATTACCTTTAGTCTTAACTTCAATCTGGGGCCATCAAACCCCTCTAGGTCCTATTGGTCTTGCTCCATTTTTCTTTGCTACAACCGCTTGGGGAGTTTATGTGTTTTTTCAGAGCGTGAAGAATATTAGGCCGTTTTACAAAAACATGGTGTACGTCGGTTTAGGAATTACTCATTTTTTAGTGGTTATTCAGTTGATTTCATATACGAGGTACTAATGCGAAATAAACTTTTTTACATAAGCTTTTTGGGGATTATTTTACTTGGAGCATATCTTTACTTTCATAAGCTTGATTCAATACCCTCCGGTTTTTATATCGATGAGGCACTGCCCGGATATAATGCCTACTCTTTGCTGAAAACAGGAAAAGATGAATATGGGAAGTCATATCCAGTGGCATTGCGTTTTTTAGGGTTTTACAATCCTCCACTGTATACATATTTTACTGTACCGTCAGTTGCTTTCTTTGGATTAACAGTTTTTGCAACAAGGTTTGTTGCGGCTTTGACGGGACTTCTTTTGATTGTCACTACTTTTTTGTTCCTGAGGCTTTTAAAAATAAACAAAACTTCAGTTCTTCTTGGAACTTTACTCTTTACAATATCTCCATGGGTAGTTTTGTATAGCCGCCTTGGAGATGAGGTTGGCTTGGCCTTCTTGTTTTTTTGCTTGGGGGTTTTGTTTTCTATCTGGGGTTTAAAAAGGCCGGCACTTTTTGCTCTAAGTATTTTTTTTCTTTCTGCTTCTTCCTATACAGCATATACTGAGCGCTTCCTGGCGCCGCTGTACGTAATTGGTTTCACACTCCTCTTTAGAAAAGATTTATTTTCAAAGATAAAAAAATTTGAATTAATCCCGGCCTTTGCGGTGGGCCTCATCACACAAATTCCACATCTTACTATTTTGTTTACTCCGGCTTTCTTCCCAAAGAAGAGTCTCTTTTCAGCAACAGTTGCATCCCAGGCAGAAAAGATAGCACATTTTCTGCCTATGCAGGTTTCTATACTTTTAGGTTTTCTGCGTGAATTTCTGGCAAATTATATTCAATATTTTTCCCCAGGGCCTCTGTTTTTTATTCCGGACCCTGATCTCCAAAGATCTATGCCTGAACTGGCTGTTTTTTACCCGTGGATGGCTATTCCATATTTAGTTGGGTTGTATTTTTTATGGAAGAGAAGAAAAGAGATGATTTATCGGGTTTTGATAATGCTTATGCTGATTTCTCCCCTGCCTGCTGCATTAACCCGTGACCCGTTTGCCTCGCATAGAGCGTTTCCACTTGTTTTGCCCATAATCGCAATTACAACACTTGGAATAGATAAGCTAATTGCAGGAAGGCAGATTAAACTTTGGCTTTCTTTGGCAATTCTATTAATACTTGGGTCTTTAGTTCTTCTTTGGAGATCATATTTTGTTTTCCTGCCTGCAGAAAGGGCAAAGGTTTGGGGTTATGGTTTCCAACAGCTTGCCGAAGAAATCAAAAAAAGGCCGAATGCTCATTTTTTAATTGAGCGTTCAAGAATAAAACCTGCATACGTAATGTTAGCATTCCATCTCCAATATCCTCCAGATAAATTTCAAATGGAAACCGACAAAGGAATAAAGGATAGATATTACACAGATTTGTTTTTTGATGACTATTATAAATTCGCAAACATTGAGACCAGAAACCTTGATTGGGGAAAAGATCCATTAAGGGCACAGATTATTGTAGGAGATGAACTTGCAATTTCTCCTGGGCAAGCGAAAGAACACAATTTAGAATTAGTTTTTGAGATTAGAGATCCAATAAACTACATCGTATTTCGTGGGTGGAGAACAAACCCCTTGGAAAAACTTCCTTAGTCCAAATGAAATCTGATCCCTTCGGCAAATAGTTTTGCTCCGCCATGGGATGGGTGCCTTATATATGGAGCTTCAATTCCCATTTTACCCAAAGTTGTAACTGCTTTATAGCCAACTGCTAAAACTTTCTTGATTTTGTAGATTTCTATCAAGTCCGCCAAAAATGGTCGGCCTATTTCTAGCTCGATATTTGAGGGGGCACGGTTTGTTAGGGGTTTTCCACTCTGGTGTGGGTGATATGGGTAAGAAGCCCAAATTAGCGGAACGTTCGTAATACTTTTCATGGTCCCCCAGACGATTGTTGAGGAGGGTTCTTTCCAAACCTTGTCCCATTCGTCAGTTTTTTTGTATCCTCTTTCTTCTCCGAACATTCCAATTTCGGGAATGCCACGGAGAATGTGGTATTCAGATCCAAACGGCATGCCGGTCCAACGCATGCCCTGATATCCCGGGGCTTCTCCTACTAATAGTACCTCAGGCTTCTTTTCGGCCATTTGAGAAAGATACAAATACAAATTGTTTCTGCGCGTTTCGTTTTGGGCAACGTCAAATGAGAACATATTCACTGCGTTTTCTGGGGCTTTTGTTTTTGCGAGTTTATCTACAAAATCCCTGATTGTCTTCTCCATTGCCCGAGTATATCATCTGGGTAATCTGTCCCGACCAAGATGAACCCCTATTTTCAAAAGGACAGATTTACGTTATATCACGGTAATAGTTTAGAAATTCTCCCTCAACTTCCCGCAGACAGTTTTGACATGATTTATGCTGATCCTCCCTACAGATTGTCGAATGGCGGATTTACAAGTGAGTCTGGGAGGTTAGTTTCTGTAAACAAAGGAGGGTGGGATAAGTCCGAAGGAGTAGAGGAAGATTTTAAGTTCCACAAAAAGTGGATAAGTGAGTGCCGAAGGTTATTAAAGCCAGACGGCACAATATGGCTGTCCGGAACATACCATAATATCTACAAATGCGGGTATGCACTTGAACTGGAAGGTTTCCACATATTAAACGAGATTGCTTGGTATAAACCAAAATCTGCGGATAACATTTCGGGCAGAATGTTTAAAGCCCAACATGAGTCCCTAATTTGGGCAAAGAAAGAAAAGATTGCGAAACATAAGTTTTCATACGAGTATTTAAAAAAGACTGACTGGGGGCAGGATTTTTTGAAAAAACAGGGAGAACAAATGGGTTCTGTCTGGGCAATACATGCACCAGGTTTAATTGAAAGAAAGTTTGGAAAGCATCCAACCCAAAAACCCCAAGAGTTGTTAAAGAGAATTATTTTGTCTTGCACAAGAAAAGGTGATTCGATTTTAGATCCGTTTTGTGGGAGTGGGACAACTGGGGTTGTTGCTAGTTTGTATGGCAGAAGTTTTGTGGGGATTGATTCTGATCCGAAATACTTGGAGATGGCTCAAAGTCGGTTTACCGAATTAAAAAGGGTCGCTGCTCAGACCTCCTATCTATAAGATATATTTAAGGCTGGTTTTCTGCTAAAATTCTCTAACTCATTATGAATGATTCAATGCACTCTGCGCGAGAGAAAGTGAGGCAGTTAATAGAAAAGTATGAATTGGTTAAGAAGTCGGGGGATATAAACAAATACACCGAGGAAGACACAAAGAATGGCTTCATCCGTCCCTTATTCGATGCACTTGGCTGGGACACTGCGGATAGGAGTGAGGTTACTGCCGAGGAGCATCAATCAAATGGTCGTGTTGATTTCGGGTTTTATGTAAGCAATAGACTTAAATTCTACTTGGAGGCTAAACCCCTAAAGAGCGACCTTCACAGGGAAGAATATGCAAATCAAGCAATCAAATACTCCTGGAATAAGGGCGCAACATGGGCTGTGCTCACTGACTTTGAAAGCCTAAAGGTATTCAATGCTCAAGTAATAGATAGCCATTTATCAGACAAGTTATACTTCGAAATTCCATATACCGATTACCTAGAACGCTTTGACCAACTATGGCTGTTGTCTAAAGAAGCGTTTGTAAAAAATCTAATTGATAAAGAAGCCGAAAAAATAGGTAAAAAGCTTCAACGTGTTTCTGTTACTTCTTCCTTGTATAAAGACCTTACCTTGTGTCGAGAACTATTAATAGAAAAACTGGGACAAATGAATCCCGACGTGGACGATGAACTGCTAGATGAAGGTGTACAGAAACTTTTAGATAGGCTAATTTTTATTCGTGTGGCAGAAGATCGAGGCATTGAACCACCAACGTTAATACCGCTTATACGAGACTGGGAGAACAGTAAAACTCGTAATGAAATACCATTATATAAATCTATGATTGCAAAGTTTAGAGAGTTGGATGAAATATACGATTCAAACTTATTTTCAGAGCATCCCCTTGAGGACTGGGAAGACTGGAACAACACAACTGAGAGGGTTTTCCGAATACTTCAGGGAAAACAAGGGTATTACGAATATGATTTTAAAGTTATTCCCTCAGATGTTCTTGGTGGTGTTTATGAAAACTATTTAGGTTATAGACTGTTTAAATCAAAAAAAGGGCTCACACTTAATAAAGATGCAAAGAAAAGAAAAGATCAGGGCATCTATTACACGCCCGACTATGTCGTGGATTATATCGTTAAAAACACCTTGGGACCAGTTTTGGATAAATGTGAAAGTATAAATGATCTAAAGAAAATAAAAGTGTTGGATCCTGCCTGTGGTTCGGGTTCATTCTTGATTAAAGCAGCAAATTTTATTTACCAGAAACACTTAGACTTCGGAAGCCCTATGGGAACTTTCACAAAACTAACCATTCTTATGGAGAATATTTACGGAGTCGACCTTGACACACAAGCTATTGAAATTGCTCGACTTAACCTACTCTTGTTTGCTCTAGACAGCAAACTTAAGTTACCAAACCTAGATAAAAATATTAAGAACGGAAACTCTTTGATCTCAGGAACTGATACTGAGCTAAGGTCGGTTTATGGGATAAATTATCGAGAAAAGAGGCCTTTCATTTGGGAGGAAGAGTTCCCAGAGGTTTTTAAACAAGGAGGCTTTGATGTTGTGATTGGGAATCCGCCATGGGTATCAATGAGCGGAAAGTTTAGAAGTGATGACTTCATTAAAAAAGAAATTGAGTTTCTAACGCAAAAATATAAGTCCAACACATATGCGCCAAATTTGTACGAAATGTTTATATACAAGAGTCTAGAGTTACTAAAAAAAGATGGGTATTTTAGCTTTATTATTCCAGACAGACTCGCTTCTAACCAGCAATTTGTCGAACTCAGAAAGCATATTTTACAAAACTTCACACTGAAACACCTACTTTTTAATGTTGACTTTCCTGGCGTTATTGCCGACACGATGATTTTTGTATTGCAAAAAAGTAAACCAGGGCTGCGAGAAATAATTGAGATTGGGGACTATAAAAATCAAGGATACTCAAAAATCGTACAGAAGGTATTTGATCAGCAAGATGATAAAAGCTTCTTCTATATCGATCAAAAGATACAAAATCTATTTGAAAGAATCTTTGCAAAACCATCGATAAAATTGTTATCGCAGGTTGCCGAATCTACTTCAGGCTGCGGTGCAAAGACAACTGAAATTCACTTGAATAAACAAAGTGAAAAAGAAATTAGAATAATAAAGGGTGAAAATATTGGACGATACTTGGTTAAGGGATTTTATTGGTTTAATTTCACAGATAAAAATTTGACCGGAAGAACTCGAGATGAAAGTAAACTATCTGTAAAAAATAAAATTTTGCTTAGAAAGACAGGATCCGATATTATAGCGACTTTTGATGATTCTGGTATTTATCCTGAACAATCTTTGTATTTTATTTATGGGGTAGAGAGAGATAAGCTACTATTATTGTTGGCTATTCTAAATTCAAAACTCATTAACATTTATTACAAAAATTTTGCTGTAACTAATCGAAATAGTACGCCACAACTTAAAAACCTGCATCTAGATAAATTTCCTATTATTGAACCCTCTTCAGGTGATAGCAAAGCGATTATGCAGCTTTCAGAAAAAATACTGTCCTTAAATAAGCAACTGGAATCATTAGAAAGAAATTCTGAGAGGTGGAATTTGGTAAATTCGGAAATTGAAAAGGCTGATAAAAAAATTGACCAAGAAGTTTATAAACTCTACGGCCTTACTCCATCGGAGATCGAAATCATTGAGAATGGGGGTTAAAAATTTACCGGGGTTATTTTCCAAGGTTCTGCGCTAGACTTCGGTTCTTCAGCGATTGCGACTGGTTTCTCCTGTTTGGAAATAGCTACAAGCAGCTCGTTATTTACCTTATTAAGTTTTTTGTCAGTTTTGGAAAAGGGGACAAATGACACATCCTGTGGTAGCTCAGGAACAGCTTTGCCGTTCACCAAGTAGTCAATCAGTTTGTGTGTTAAATCTATATTCTTTTCAGTTTGAAGCTTTGTGCCCATATTTTCTTTTACAGTCTATGTGTGGGAGGATCGTAATAATACTGTAGTTTTTTGATTAATACAAGTCAAGTCCCTGTGCTTTTAGAAACTTTGAACGATATGTCTGATGATTGTGCTTAATGTCTTTGCATACCCAAGTCAATTCGTAATCTTTGTTTTTATACTTTTTTATTCCTGTAGAGGATTCAACTTCACTATTGTCTTTTAGCGAAACTCGATAGTGCTTATGTAGCGACCCCTTGCCTCCGTGGTCGTCATACCGAACAACCCACTCCCAATTACCATCGATGTTAATTTCATAAGAGATGTTTTCAATTTTTCTTAGTTTATTTTTTACATTTCTCAAAACTGAGAAAGATATCCTATCCTGCTGGGCTGCATTCAACGGTATGCTTCTTGAGAGGGTGATTAGTTTTTCAGGCACCACAGGTTTTGTGAGTATCAAAATCTTTTTCCTGCGTCTTTTGTGTTTTTTCCCCATATTATTATTCTATCAGTTTTTTAAATAACCACTTGACATTTATGTCTCCTTTAAGAGATAGTTAGTTACACATGGCTGCCCGAAAGAAAAGAAAAGTTGCAAAGAGAAGAACTTCTAGGAGAGTAGTTCATCACACCCGAAAATCAGTTGCTTTGGTTGATTCAATTCCAGTAGTTAAAACACTTCCATATTATGCTCGTTTGTTTGTCCTCGCGTTTTTAGTACTCGTTGCTTTAAAGTTTCTTCTCGCCCTTATTTAACTTTTTCCTTCTCTTCCTATATGCCCCATATCGGAAATAAAATGTACTTCCTTTGCTTCTGTGCTTACCGCCATATCGTAATGGCTTAATATATAATCAATTTGTCCTGCATATGCCCCTCTTGGATATGCGAACACTTTTTTCCTCGGAGTTTTTGCCTTTACAGATCTATAGATTGCCAACACTTTCTTCTCCCCATCTTCAACTTCTCCATTTCTTGCGTCTATTGTTAAATTAGGCAGCGTAGCGTGGTTTACCGTATGGTTTCTAATTTTGTGAATACCTGCGCGGGCAATAGTCTTTAACTGCCCCAGGTTTGCATGCTTGCCCTCATTTCCATCAAAGTAGGAGAGGGTTTCATCAGGCATTTCCTCAACAGGGTCTGGGGAATTTTCAAGCTTTGTTAAAACAAAGAACTCCACAGGGCAAGGGCTGCCTGTCTCTTTCTCGATTCTTTCTGCCGCAGCTCTTGCATTATCCATTTGTGAGCTAAGGCCATCGTCGCATGTCACTACAAGAAAATGTTGGTCTGCTGATTCCTCGTGGGATATTAGTTTAACGGCAGTATCTAAATCAGTCGGAAAGTAACCTGTTTTTGGAGTGCGATTTGCATCGTATCTCATCAAGGCAATTACATCGTTGTAGATTTGGTCAGGAGAGGATAAAGCGTGGTAAGTTAAGATTTTTATTCTTACGGGGATAAGTTCGGGGGCAAGGACTGCTGCACCTGCAACGCCAGCCACCCTTTCAAAACCTTGTCTTCTTGTAAATCTTTCTTTGAACATCCAAGTCTGGCGAGGCGAGGTATAATAACACACCAAAGCGCCGCTTGATATCCTTAGTCCGCGTTCGACTTTGATCCATTGAACTTATCTACTGTTTGTGTTTCAGTTAAATATATAGAATGGTGACGAATTATGTTTGATTCTTGGAATTGGGAAGAATGGTACTCTGCTTTAGAAAAGCCTGCTTGGACTCCAACGGGTGAAACAATTGGAGCTATTTGGGGAGTTCTTTATCCTGTTATTTTTCTATCTTTTGGGTATGTCTTTTACAAGGTTTATATTCGCAAGTTTCCAAAGAAAGTTTTGGCTCCGTTTGTTATAAATCTAATTGCCAATTTTCTTTTTACTCCTCTTCTTTTTGGCTTAAAAAATGTCCCTCTGGCTTCAATTGACATTTTGGTCGCCCTTGGGACTATAGTCTGGGGCATTCGGGCAATATATAAATACTCACCTTTTGTTGCATGGGCACAGGTTCCTTATTTGGCTTGGGTCATTTTGGCCACACTACTTCAACTTTCTATCTTAATTTTGAACTTATGAAGTTCTCTTGTTGTATGTCAACTTGACATACATTAACATATGTGATAATATGATTACATATGTTAGCAACGATTTCAGCAAGACAAATTCAAAGAGGGTATAAAAAGGTTTTGGAGCAGGCAAATAAATCCAAAGAACCCATTGTTGTTATGTCTAATAATAGGCCCCAGGGGGCAATTATTGGCCTTAATCTTTTGGAAAAGCTTCAATTAGACGCGGTCGCGGATGAGGCCTTAAAGGAATATAGGTCTGGGAAAATAAAGTCGATTTCTACACCAGAAGAGCTAGAGGCTGATTTTGAGGAAATGAGAAAAGAAGCGGGCTTCTAAGGCGTGATCGAATTAAAATATTCTCAAAAATACTTGCATGAGAGGAGAAAGTTTTTGAGAAACAACTTCGAACTTCTTAATAGAACTACAAAAGCTCTCCGTGTGTTTGTAAGCAACCCGAAGCATCCTAGCTTGAATTTAGAAAAGCTTAAAGGCTCCCGTTATTGGACAATAAGAATTGATAAAGGGAGCAGGATATTTTTTATGTGGATTGATAAAACAACTGCAATTCTTCTTGATATCGGTACGCACGACAAGTACCGACAATACTAACCTTTACTTTTTATTCCAGTAGTTCCATACACTGGCTAGGATGTAGCCTCCTACGTACCCCCTTACTGCTGCAACTACTAAGAGAGTAAGCAAGCTTGTTAAGTTAAAGCTTGAATAGGAATGGGTCACTTGTACAAAGTGCAAGGACATCATCCAATCAAGAAGTGTTTGGGCAAAGCCAAGGGCTATGCCAACACCCCAGATGGTATGGACAATAACAAACATTGTCCCTACTGTTAGACCTACTTTGTGAGGATTAAGTTTCAAATTTCTCACCACCTTTGACCCGCCGTAGTATCAGTGGCGGTTTATTAATAGTATATTCCCTTAATTTGAGATTCTGCAATTTCTTATTGACTCGCTTCCCTCATTTGCACTAGATTGTATTTGTGATCAAGCCCAGAGAAAGCCAGCCGGTTTGGGTATCTCATTCTTCAATTGGAGATTTTTTGAAGTGTGCCCGGTCTTATTATCTTCGAAATATGTATAAGAGCAAGGCGACAAACAGGAAGATGACCATTATGTCTCCCCCTTTGGCTTTGGGGCAGGCGGTTCATGAGACTTTGGAGGCCTTGTCTGCGTTTCCTGCAGCCGAAAGATTTAAGGAGCCTTTATCTAAAAAGTTTGAGGAAGCATGGGCAAAAGTTTCAGGGAAAATGGGGGGGTTTAGAACTCCTGAGCAAGAAGCAGAATACAAAGAGCGGGGTTTGGCAATGCTTGCGCGAGTAGAGAAAAATCCGGGAATACTTCTAAACAAGGCCATAAAAATCACCCCAAGAGAAGAGGACGGGTCAAAATCTAATTTTGAACTGCCGCGATATTTATTTTCCAAAGAAGACAACATAATTTTGTGTGGGAAGATTGATTGGTTGGAATATATGGACGATGGATCAGTTCATATTGTTGACTTCAAGACCGGTAAAAATGAGGAGTCTGAGGGCTCTTTACAGCTTCCGATATACTATCTTTTGACTAAAAATACTCAAAAGTATCCAGTTTCGAAAGCAAGTTATTGGTATATAGATAAAAGCGACACCCCACAGGAGGCTGTCTTACCTGAAGAAAAAGACGCAATTGACAGGGTGATGGAGGTTGCAAAGCGAATTAAGCTTGCAAGGCAATTGAATCTTTTGAACTGCTCCACTAACGGGTGCAACAACTGCCTTCCCTACGAGGCAATACTCCGAGGCTCGGGCGAGCTTGTGGGGACTTCTGAGACTAACCAGGATATTTATATATTGAAGTGATCATCTGTTATAGCGTACTCGATATATGAGCTTCAGCGATTATCCAGGCTTTCCCACAAGATTCTGCAAGCGTATGTTCTGTGTGGCGACCACTTTGCACAAATGAGTTCTACTTGCTCTTGGGTCGGGTTTTCAAGTTTGTATAGCATTTTAATTGCATTCCTTAAGCCAAGGTCGCCATGGGAGAAAATGTCGGGGCGGGTTAGTGTGAACATGAGGAACATTTCGGCTGTCCAGCGGCCTATCCCTTTAACTTTAGTTAGCTCACTTATTACTTCCTCGTCACTTAAATTTTGGAGATTGTTAAGGTCTACTTCTTTATCTTTTACCTTTTGCGATAAATCTCGGATATAGCCCATCTTCTGGCCTGAAATTCCTGCTCCACGAATCTCTTCATCGCTTAGTTTTAAGATAGTTTCTGGGGTCACCTTTCCTTTTGGAAGCAACGCCATGAATCTACTATATATTGTATTTGCAGCTTTCCCGGACAACTGTTGGAAAACAATTGAGCGAACAAGATGTTCAAAATATACTTTCGGACTTCTTGGCTTGTCCATTTCCACTTTACCAACTTTTTCTAGTGCTTTATATAAAATTGGGTCGGTTTTTTTGAAGTGTTCTCTTGCGGCTTTATTCAAGGTGATCTTACTTGGCAAGCTCCCAAAGCGTTAATGCTTCTTGAGTGCCATTTGATCTTTTTGCTTTGAGATATTGATTTACCAAAACCAATCCCTTAAGTTCTGGATTCTCAATCTTGAATCTCGTTGAGTTAACTACAAGAAATACTCTGTTGCCTGCTTTTTTTGCGTCAATAAGAGAAGAATCCACATCAAAGATTGTAACCCCAACCCCTCTTACAACAATTCCCGGAATATCTGATAAATAAATCTGTAAACCGTCCGGGAGGGTTCCAAAATAACCTTCTGTCCCAACAACTATATTTTGTTCAGGATTTTTTATCTTCTCAGCTTTTATATATTTTGCAATTTCTCTGATTCCTGTTCCTGATGTCCACTCCTCCAGATACCCTGCCCTTTCGTTTTTGTGGAGGGGGGCTTTTTCAGGAGCAGTTAGAAGTAGATAGTTTATGGTGAGGGGCATTGCTCCAAGTAGTCCAACAACAGTTAAAGTTTTAATTTTCTTTGCCGCAAATGCGGCGCCTGCGCCAGCCAGTATAAACATGGGGGTTGCAGTAAAAAGGACATATCTTGCTGTAAAGACTTTTGCTAAAGCGGCTTCGACAAACAGAGGGCCAAGGCACCATGCAAGAAGAAGTAGTACCATTTTCCATGATTTTTTAAAACTGGCTACGATTCCGAAAACCGCCGCGCCCAGAGTTGTAGCCGGCAGCAAATTCCAAAACCATGATTGTATATCCCCCATGTGGGGCCTAAGCGGGTCGAAGGGGTGCTTGAAAAAATCTGCAAAGCTATAAACATAATCTTTGTTTCTTATTGCCAACATATGAAATTCTGGGCCAAGCCTTAGGATGTTATACAAGCCGAGACCGATAATCCATGAAACACTCCACAAACCGATGAGTTTCCCAACTTGATTTAAGTTTGAATGTTTGTTGTCTTTCCATTTGGCAGCCAAGATTGTTGTCGGAAGGAGTGCAAGAAAGAATATTCCAGGGGACTTTGTTAGGTATGCTCCGCCTAAGGCAAATCCGGTTAACATTGCGTAGTCCAGTCTTAAGGTTTGTGCAGTTAGCACACCAAGGTAGAGTGACCAGATCCCAAACATTGCCAACATGCTATCAACTAGTGCCATTCTGTCGAAAAAAACAGTAAACGGGGAAATTGCATATAAAAAAGACGCAAACAACGCAGGTTTTTTGCCAAACAGTTTGTTGGTTAATAAAAATACACCCACCAAAGCGCCAAGACCCGAAAGCACAGATAGTATCCGGCCTGCCACAAGAGGGTCTGTGACCACCTTGAGAAGCGGAATCATCATCCACATAAACAAGGGCTGTTTGCCATCTGATAATGGAAGAAATCTTAGGGAGGCGACAGCGCGCATAACCTGCGCCCATCTTATATAAATTGCCTCATCTGCAAAGATGGGAATTGAGAAGATATTGTACGTACGGAGGAACAAAGCTAGTAAGAATATTCCCAAAAACAGCAGGGGAATTTTAAATTTGAAATTCGAAATTTGAAATGAATTTGAAAATTTAAATGTTTTGAACATTCATTGAAAATTAAAAATTGGAAATTGATAATTAACCTTTGTATTCTCCCCGCAAGGCATACCATCTAATCCTAATCATGTCGCTTAGAGCCTCAATTGAGTCTTTTAAGGGATTGACGCGTGTTGTCCCTGGATGGTGCCATTCAACCGGGACCTCCTTGATTTTGTAGCCTAATTTTCGGGCCACGAACAGTATTTCTATGTCAAAACCTGCTTTTACAGCGGCACCTTTAATGACTCTTGTCTGGCCCATTACCCCGCTTGTTCCAAAGATTTTTAATGTTGCAAAAATTCTGTGCGCTGAATCCCTAGTAAATGCTTTGAATCCAGTTTGGGTATCCTTGAATGGGAGGCGGAGCACGATTGTTCTTAAAATAACAAAACCATATGCCATAACTTTTCTAAATACCGGCATTCCAGCCCTCCCGCTCCGGGAGCCGATCACGACGTCGTAGCCTTCTTGAAAGTATGGCAAAAATTTTTCAACTTCTTTCATTGGAGTTGCTTGATCTGTGTCTGTAAAAAGAATTATTTCTCCTTTTGATTGCATTACTCCGGTTGTTACAGTTGCCGCTTTGCCCTGATGAGGGTTTTTAATCAAATGCACTCTTGTTTCTTTTTTTGTAAGTTCGGAAAGTAAGCTTGCAGTATTGTCTTGAGAGCCATCGTCAACAAACAAAACCTCCCAGGTATAGTCTTGCTTTTTCATATACGAAAGCAGACGATCCGTTGCGCCCCTTTTTATATTTACTTCTTCGTTGTAAGCAGGGACAACTACAGACAAATATGGTAGTTCACTCGTGTTTTTCACCATCTGAGATTCTCATCCTTCTTTCTACGGTAATTCCTCCAAAGCGATCTGACTTCTCAATAATGCCTATTCCCTTTTGCCTATCAAGCCATGCCTTAAGCCTTTCGGGGTGCGGCGGATCAACTTCATAAATAGTATATAAGAGACTTACTTGCTCCTCCACAGGAGAACAATCAATTTCGGCTCCATACCATGTAAACAAATAGTTGTATGCGTGTGGGATAACTGGCGGTACGTACGCGTCTTGATTAAATTTGTCGCACTCACCCAGATCCGCGTATACCCAATTGAGGGCTCGCATTTGGTTGCCAAAATTTATTGTGTTCTCACCTTCCCCGCGATCATTTATATAATTTCTTGTAATTACAATGTTGTCCATCAAAAATAGGTAGATAAATATTCCTAAAATCACTTTGCCCAACAGACTCTTTGCAATGTAAGAGAAAACGCTCGAAAACAAAATCACAAACACAAAATAGTATCCGGTAAAGTAGTAATCGTAAACATTTCCGCTATTGCCCTGGAAAAATAGCATTCCAATAAGTGGCGCAGAAAATATTAGGAGTGTGGTCAGAAAATATTTGTTTACCTTCCAATATTTGAACGTTCCCAACAGTGCCACAATTCCACCGTATATAAACCAGTTTCGGTATTCTCCCGATGAAGGAAACAATTTTGATCCAAAAACCCCCAAGTAAAAATCTGCCCTTTGTTTTGCTACTTCCCAGAGCGAGGCCTTGAAACTATCTTCCGCAAAAAGAAATCTTTTTATTCCAATTTGTAATATTCCTTCATGTTTTATATCGAACACAATTTGAGGAAGTACCGTTACACCAAGCGCAGCAACTGATAAAAGTAGAATTTTTTTGCTTGGCAACATCTTCCTTTGCCAAATTGCAAATACGGCAATAGCCGGAAAAAGAAATACCTCCGTTGCACTCCCAAACTGCATAGACAAACCGACCAGGAATGAAACACCAATCCATGCCCATTTTTTGCCGTTTAGTATTAAAAACAGCGAGTATAGAAGAAGCATACTTATCAAAAACATTGGCGTGGGGTTTGAAAGCCAGCGAGCGGCCAACATAAAGAAGAATGAAAATGATCCGATTATCAAAGCAAGAAATCCTGCAGTTTTACCTGCAATCACATATGAAAGATGGAACATGATAAAAAGTGCCGCCACTGTGGTTAATGCTAGAAACACAGCAGGCCAAACGGGGTTGCCTCCTCCTAACCAATAAAATGGAGTAATCAGCCAGTAGTACCAGGGGCCGCGAAAAATTCCTTCGATTCCGGTAGTTGGGCCAATTAGAAATAAGCGTCCACTATGGACAAAATCCCAAATTACTTGCGCGTCTCGACCTTGGTCGAAATAAAGGCCCAAGATTTCGTTTGTTCTATAAACCCTGACGAATGCGGCAAGTACCAGAATAATACTCAGGAAGAAGGAAATGAGCTTGTTTTTCATCATGATGATTTGATCTTTTCAATGATTTCACCGACTTTGTCGTTAAATGATCCTTCGAACTTTATGGAGAAGCCTGCTGCCGCTTTATGACCCCCGCCGCCTAAAGAAGATGCAATTTTTGAAACGTCAACATTCGTTCTTGCGCGCAAGGACCCCGTTATTACCCCTTTTTCTTCCTCTCTTATCACAAGGGCAAAATCAACTCCTTCCACAGTTTTTCCAATGTCTGACCCTCCAACTGCAATTTTTGTTCCCCCCAGCTTTTCGATATCCTCAAATGACGTTGCCGCCCAGAGAAACTTTTTTTTGCCGGCTGCTTCCTTTTTCATTCTTCTGACTACTTCGGCTTGGTACTTTACCATATTAAGTGGAGTTCTTGAGTAAAGGTTAAAGTTTATTTTTTCAAGGTTTGCGCCGTTTTTTATTAACTGACTTGCGGCTTCCAGTGTGTTTTCGTTTGTTGCCCACCTAAGGGTTCCGGTGTCAGAGAAAATTGCCGCAAGCAAACAGTTGGCAGTCCCTGGGTCTATTTTTGTTTTCCATGATTCAAACAAGCTATAGAGAATTTCTGAAGTTGACGATGCTGTTGAATCGATAAGGTTTACCTGTCCGTAACCTTCATTTGTACTATGGTGATCTATTACAATTGTTGGTAGTTTTTCCGGGACTGGCAAATGATCGTGTCTTGTTACGCGAAGGCCCTCGGCACTATCTAAAAAAATTAAAAGATCATATTTTTCGAAATCTGCTTTATTGGGATCTTCGCGAATTACTTTTTCAAGACCGGGTAAAAAATCTAGATTCTCCTGGGGTTCGTCAGCAGAATAAATTGCGGCATTTTTCCCCATGCCCTCTAAAACTCGAGCGAGAGCCAGGTTTGATCCTATGCTGTCCCCGTCTGGGTTAACATGCAAAAACAGGAGTATATTTTTGGCAACATTAATTTTATCTAAAATTGCTTGTGCTTCTTTATATATTTTCACAATTGGTGGTGTGACAGTTTGTAAAGTTTAACTCCGCCTGTGTCCCATTCCTTTTCAATTTTTGTTGGTCCAAAATGTGCAATTTCTGCTTTTGAGCTGGTTGTTGGATTGCAGGGTAAATTTTCGCAGACAACAAATAGTTGGTCTGTTACTGTTTCAGCCAGGTGCTGTGGATCGGCTTGGCGTACTGGGGCCTTCCACAATTCAAAGAAGTATAAATATCCTTCGTCATAGTTTCTTTCTGCAACTAACCCAAAATTAAATGCGCGGCCCCCTGATTCTTCAATAATTTTTTTATCAATCTCTTGGACTCTCTGCATTTGGCGCTGGGGCGGATTTTTTAGAGGGTTGTTTATTAGACTAAACACCGCTACTGTGCCCAAAACACACAAGACTGCCCACTTTTTATTGTCCCACCACTTTTCAGAAAGTGCACCCACCAATAGAAAAGGCGCAGGAAACATAAAGCCAAAATAATGGGCGAAGATGTTTTGTTTGATGGAACCGATACCGATTAAGCCGACTGTGATCCATACAACCAATAGAAGAAACGAAGCCCGGGAGGTTGTTAGCCGCTTTCTTTCAGTCCACAGCAAGATTCCGGTTAATACTGCCAGAATCAAAGCGACTGCGGCACCTACACTTTTTTGTGCGACCCCTATAATCTCCTGCACGACTTTCGCATTCCACAATACCCACACAGTGGGGATTGCATTCCAGGGGCGCGCGGAAACCGTTTCTTGTCTGTGTGTAAAAAACAGCTTCATTGACTGCATGTTATGCCAACCATGTTTATAGTCGAATAAAAACAAGGGAGACATAAGCAGCACGAAAATGGAGAGACTGAGGAACGAAAGAACGAAGAAACGTTTAGTGCTGTGTGTGCGTCTTGCTTCCAGCCACCCTAGCACCCACAACAACCCAAGTATTGGGAGGAGTAGCAGCCCAAGGTAGTGTGACTGCAGGACAAACGCGAATGACACTCCGACGATTGGAAGCCACCACATTTGTTTTTTTGCCCACACTCTCCACATACCGTACACGCAGAGGAGCGCAAAGAATGGCATTATGTTAGGGTTCCATGAATGCTTTGAAAGTTCAATTACTTTAGGCGATATTGCATATAAAAATGCGCTAACAATTGCTGCTGTTTTCCCAAACCATTCCCGGGCAACATGATAAATAAATGCGACCGTTGCGATTCCGGTTAAGGCTACGGCAACTGCGGGGCCTGTTGGAGAAAAATGAAATAGCGCAAGCCAGGGGAATATAAAGTAGTAGTAAAGCGGCCCAAGATACATATCCCCAATTGAGGTTCTGGGGCCAATGAACATCAGATCAAACTGGGTAATAAAGCGGTACACAACTCGAACATCGCGACCCTCGTCCCCCAAAAAAGGAAGATATTCATCAATCCGCCAAAGGCGAAAAAATGCTGCGAAAAGAAGTATTAGGATAAGGAGAATGTGGTCTTTCTTCATTTGGCAACTTTTTTCCAAGGACGTGTGGTGAAAAGTCTGTATAATCCTTTAATATCTCCCCAGGCGGTCTTTGCCACCTTCACAGTTGAGGCCGGGTCATCGCGCCAAACAATTGGTATTTCCCGGACTTTATATCCTGATTTTTCCGCAATTATCAAAAGTTCAGAGTCAAAAAACCAAGCTCTATCTTTTACGTGCGGCAGTAATTTCAGAGCCGCCTCGCGTCGAATCCCCTTGAAGCCGCATTGGGCGTCTGAAAATTTCGTCCAGAAGAAAATCTTAATCATTATGTTGTATCCTCTCGACATTACTTCTCGAAGGAAAGTTCTCCCGTAAACCTTCGCGCCTTTTTTGAGTCTTGAGCCAATTGTGATATCTGCTCCTTCTTCAAGAGCTCGTACAAGTTGGGGGAGGAAGTTTAGGTCTGAGGATAAATCTACATCCATATAAACAAGTAAATCCGCGTTTTCTTTGAGCCAAATTTCTTTCAACGCGTTCCCGCGCGCCGGGCGAGGAATTCTCACATAAACGAGGTTTTTATATTTTCTTGCAAGTATCTTTGAAACTTCCGGGGTTCTATCTTTTGAGGGTCCGTTGTCTGCAATGATCAGTCGCCAAGTGTAGTTTTTGAAGTTATTTGCAAGAAACCTATACAAAACGGGCATGTTTCTTGGGATATCTTTTTCTTCGTTGTAAACCGGAACCACCACGGTCAAGGTACGCATCGTCCCAAGGATATCATATTGCGCGCGTCGCCTGCGACATATACTATTGATTTGATGAAGGTCAGAAGTTTTCTTTTTATTGCCCTTGCGTCGCTTGCGACAACTATTATTCTTTGGCTTCCTTTTGCATTAAGATTGCCTGAAATATGGGGAATTCCATTAAAAAGGGATGGGATGGCGACGGTTGTTTCAAATTTTGACGGCCCGTATTACATAGTTGCCGCCAAGACCCTTTATAATCCAGAGAAAATTGCCCAAAATTTTTCCTTCCCTTTGCCTCCGATATACTACACAGCGCATTATCCCTTGTTCCCCCTGCTGATACGCGGAGTTGCCACAGTTTTGCCGTTTTTAACTTACCCCTATGCAATGATGATGGTCACATGCATCTCTAGTATCTTAGCTTCGTTTGTGTTTTATTTGTTGCTAAGGCAGATCGGACTCGAGAAAGATGCGCTATGGCTATCAATACTCTTTCTGGTTCTTCCTGCAAGGTATTTGATTACACGCTCCGTAGGGTCGCCGGAGCCGCTATTCATACTTACAATTTTGACTTCAATTTATTTCTTTAACAAAAAGTCATATTGGCTGGCGGCACTTTTTGGGGCCATGGCCCAACTTACTAAGCCGCCCGGAATTCTATTGTTTTTTTCATACATAATTGCTATTGCTGTTCCGACTTTTGGACAGCTTGCTCATGTAAGTTTTTCGAAATGGATCAAAAGACTTCCTTGGCAAATATACCCAATTTCTCTGATTCCCTTGAGCTTGGTTGGACTTTGGTATTGGTATGGAAAGCAATACGGAAGCTTTTTTGCTTACTTTAATTCGGGGGACAACATTCACCTTATGTTTCCTCCATTCCAGATTTTTAACCCCGGACAAACGTGGGTTGGGACTTTTTGGCTTGAGGAAGTTGTTTGGATTTACTTATTTGGAGCTTTAACTGTTCTTTATTTAATTCGTCAAAAATTTGCGCTTCTTGCGTCTTTTGCTGGTCTATTTTTCTTGTCTCTCTTGTTTGTCTCTCACAGAGATCTTGCAAGGTACAGTTTGCCTCTGGTTCCGTTTGCATTTATAGCATTCAGTAAAGTTATCGCGGCAAGAGACTTTAGATGGATAATGCTTCTTTTGATTATTCCTATCTACCTTTTTGCAATTGTATTTATTCAAAACAATACAACGCCAATTCCTGATTGGACTCCGTTGCTTTAGGAAGTGCCTTTTCTGTTTTGAATCCAACCTAGCCCGGGAACTTTCCAGGTCTTCCAAATGAATACGTTATACATTGTATAGTTGTAGGGGACAATAAAGGCTCCGACTGCTAAAACTAGTGCCAGCTGGCGAACGACAGTTTTGTCCCCGAATAAAAATACTGCAAATCCGATTACGACTGCCTGTATAACAACGGCCCCAATTGAAGTTAAATTAAATTGGGCAAATTTCCATACAAACCTTACCGGTGAAGTGATGCTTTTCCCCGCGAACGTCCAATAATTATTGAGGAAAAAGTTTGAGATTATGGCAACTTCTGCTGCGGCTGCAGCAGCCCAGGCAGATGGTTGGGATAGTACATGGAAAGAGGGAACCGGTGTTACTATCCCATACCAGCTTGCAAGGCTTGCAGTAAATGCCATTCTTGCAAAAACCTCCAAGGCTATTGCGTTTATTGTAAAACCCAAAAGCCCCACAACACCAAATTTCAAAAATCTTTTTGAGTCTCTAATGCGAAGCTTTACTACAACCAAAAAAGAATCTATCAGATCTTTTCGAGAGATTTTTGACGTCCCCTCTTTTCTTTCGTAGAAAATTATCGGTACCTCTACAATACCTGCTCCAAGTTTTGCCAATTCATATGTAATCTGGATTTTATAGGCATAGTATTTCGAGTAAAGATGTTCAAGATCAACTTTTCCCAGAAATTCAGACTTTGTAAGTTTAAACCCGGATGTCATGTCATGGACGCCGAACAAAAATAAAACAAGGCGTGCAAATTGACTTCCAAAAAAACTCATTGCTTTTCTGTGGATTCCCCATTCTTTAGGTATTGCCCCGCCCTTTATGTAACGCGACCCGATTACATGATCTGCTCCGCCGTCCATTGCGGCAATCAACCTCTTTATATCCCGAGGATCATGTTGGAAGTCAGCATCAAACTCCATGACAGCATCTGCTTTTAGGGTTTGCATTGCATATCGCATTCCTTTTACATAGTCTGCTCCTAGTCCCCCTTTGTCAGTTTCGAGAATGTTCACCTGTTTGTACTTTTTCATTTTCTCGCGGACGATATTTGCAGTTCCGTCTGGGGATTTTGAGTCGACTACAAGGATTTCGACTTTATTGTCTTTAATCTTGGGCAGCTCTTCTGTTACTAAGATGTCGAGCATTCGGCCGATGTTTTCGGCTTCGTTGTATGTGGGGATTATAATCACTACGTTCATATGTCGGTTACGCCATTATTACTATTTTCATTGTGTTTTCACTATACCGAGAAGAGTTTCCCAAGTCGAGTGGAAATCAAAAAGATTGGAGTATGAATTAGATATTCCAACCCGAGCTTGGACTGCCCGTGCTTTCTGTCTGGGAATTTGATCGGCACTTCCCCTGTCATAAATTTAGAATCCACTGTGTGATACGCAAAAGAAATGTTGAATGTATATCCTTTGTTTTGCGCATGGTCTTTTAAGATTAATGGCCTCACTTTGTGGTAGACGTTTTTTCTTATGGCACGGAAACCGGATGTCCAGTCAGTTAGCTTTCGGGACCCCACGAAGAGGGGGACTATTAAGTTTCCACCAATTGATAATACTTTTCTATAAAGCGGCCACTCTTTGGGGATTGCACCCTCGCCAATGTATCGGGAGCCCACAACGAAGTCTTTTCCTTCCGACATTTTCGTTAGAAACACTGGCAGATATTCCGGTTTGTGGGAATGGTCTGCGTCCATTGTTATTACAAAATCTGCATCCATTTTTTCAAACGCTCGTCCCATCCCTGCAAGATAGGCATTTCCCAATCCTTCCTTTTTTTCTTTTATTAGAATGTGCACTTCCTTTTTGTACAATTTGTGGTTTCGTACAACCATGCTTGTGCCGTCTGGGGAGTTGTCGTCAACTATGAGTATTTTCCATCCTTTTGTGTTTTTAAGCACGAGACATATTTTGTCAATTAAACTTTTTATATTTTCCCGCTCGTTGTAGGTAGGGACAACTACGACAAATTTAGCCACAAGGTAGTGTACAATATGCAAATATGAGAATCGATATACTAACTCTTTTTCCGGAGATGTTTGAAGGGCCATTTTCTGAGAGCATCCTTCGGCGAGCTCAGGACAAGTTATTAGTAGAAATCCATATTCATCAACTAAGAGGTTGGGCCGAAGGTCGGCACCAGATCGTGGATGATAAACCATACGGGGGTGGAACCGGAATGGTCTTAATGGTGGAGGCTCTCGACAAAGCCTTAACAGCCCTAAGATCCCCAACCTCCCACACGATTTTGCTGGACCCCGGGGGGAAACCCTTTACACAGAAGAGTGCACGGTCACTTTCGAAGTGTGACCATTTGATTCTTATTGCGGCGCATTATGAAACTGTTGACCACAGGGTAAGGGAGCATTTGATTGATGAGGAGATTTCAATCGGAGATTATGTATTAACCGGAGGAGAAATTCCTGCAATGGCAGTTGTTGACACGGTGGTACGGCTTCTGCCAGGTGTTTTAACAAAAGAGGATGCAACGATACATGAGTCATTTGAGGATGGTCTTCTGGAATACCCTCAGTACACAAGGCCTGAAGAGTATCGAGGTTGGAAAGTTCCAGAAGTATTGTTGTCTGGAAATCACAAAAAAATAGAGGCTTGGAAAAAAACCGCTTCATTAGAACGAACTAAAAAGACCCGACCTGATTTATTGGAGAGGGATTAACTACACACCAAGTTTTCTTTCGAGTCGTTTTACGTCTGGTTCTCTTGCTGAGTTTAATGTATCCAGTTTTTTATCAACCAGGATGAGTCTCGCCAAGGCTCTGCCCATTTTCTCTGTTGGTGCAGTTCCGTCTTTGACTAGCTGTTTTGCTGCGGCGACATGGTTTAAAAACCGCATCCCGTCTACAGTTGCAATCTCATGCTGAGTTGCTCCTTCGCGAATCATTTCCGCTTGGTCTTCAACTGTTGCAACATATTCTCCAATCGCTTTTCTCGATTCGGGAGTGTAGTTAGTATAGTTGTAGTGAAATCCTAATTCTTGTTGAGTGAAGTCGATAAGCGCGATTTTTGCGATATCACTTTCTAAGAACGCTAGGTCTTTTTCTTCTTCGGTGACATCTGATGCTAGTGTCTTGCCTGTATAAAACCCATCTGAGGCGTCTTTGTAAAACTTGCTTTCTCGAAAACGGTCGAAAAATTCCTTTGGATCGTCTGTCGTTGGAATGGTTGGAGCTTCTTGATGAACGCCTGCTTCAGACATGTTACTAATATACCACAAGTATTTTAAGCATTATAAAGCCCCGGTATTGGATTTTAGTCCTCACGGGGCTTTTCGTCTTTTGGTGCAGTTAAGAGAATTGCGTCTAGCCTTTTTTGTGCCTCCTGGCGGTTTCTTGGGCTTGGGTCAGTCTTGGCAACCCTTTTGAGCTCCTTGATAATCTGATTTCTCACTTCGGGCTTCACTTTGTTTCTGGGCGGCGATCTGTCTTTAGTCACGAAATCCTCCTAGTAGCCGAGCGGGCCGCAGAGATCGTCGAGCTTGTCGAAGGTGTCCGACATTTGCTGGCGAATCTGCTTTTTGGTTTCCTCTGACGCGCCGAACCGAGCTTCGATTCGCCGGTCAAGGATAGCATCGAAAAGATGCATATCTTCAAAACGCGTGTCTGCGTAGGCTCGGCGGGCGGCGATGAAGGCAACACATGCCAGTTCATCGTCGTGCATCCGGTGCCTGTGCCTTGTGCCGCCACTTCTGACTGCGACGACCAACTTGCCCTGATGCATCATACCCGCGCCGGACTCGAAGTCTTCCTCTTCCAAGGGAAGCGAAGTCCTCCAGTTGTCGGCTTCGAGGTTGAAACTCGAGAGATCAAACGATGGCTCGGGAGGCTGGTCAGGCAACCCAAGAGACTTGCGCATTGCTGCCAAATCCTCGGGGATGCAGATTGCGACTTGTCCGCGAACTGTTCCCACTTTCGTGCTCCTTCTTGCTGAAATGTGCTTGTGAAACGAAACGGTTTCGTTCCCTCTCAATACTCACAAAGTTTATGGGTACTGAGGGTGCCAGTCGTGGACAAAAACTATCCGATCGGATGTTTTATGGGATTGTTCAAATGTTTTTTTCTTGTCTTAAAGTCAACTCTCTGGCTACCTAGACGCAACGCTCCAGATACTCCAGAAATGCTGCCTTTAAGGCTAAATTAAGGTACTTTGTGAGGCTAAATAGCCTCAATTTGTGAACGGTATATTGTACCACAAAACCGATAGTTTGTCAACCTATAAGGTTCAGGTGTGGCGGTCGGCGACTGAAGAGGCGCCATACGATTCGGGCTTGGTTTTTGGGGTATAGCCCGAGCCTCGGACCATTCCAACAATTTCTTTGATCATGTCCCGGGTAGGGCCAATTGGGCCTACGTCTATGTGGATTTCCAAGTCATATTTTGCTGAGGTTATTCTGTCCCTAATTTTTGGAACAAAGCTTTCTGCAAATTCAAGAGATTTTATGGTTTCTGTGTAGATTTTTTCGCGCAAAACGTATTTTCTTTTCTGTTTCTCTCTTTTCCAAAAATATCTTGCTCCGTAGCCAATTCTGTGGACAACGACTGCCGTTACAAAGTCGATTTCAGCCTCGCCATTTGTTCTTTTTGCTTGAGAATCTGTCCCGATAACGATTCTATATGAATGTTCTGCAGATTCTCCGACAAATAAGGCTATTTCGTCAATGACACCTTCAAGCGCGAGTGGGCCTTTTGTAGGGCTTGTAAACACATCGCCTGTTCCAATTATCATCCAAGAAGTATACCACTTGCCAGGCACGAACTCACCTGCTCCAAATAATCGAGAGAAGTACAACCGCTCCCAAAACTGCAACGGCTACATATTCAAAAATAATCTGAAACCTCATGCCTTCATGAAGCCAATGATGGACAATGCCCCACCAAACAAATGCAACGCTTAGGGCTAAAACTACCGCTGACTGGAAAGCAGGGTCGTAAGAAAACCCGACTATTCCCCATAGGCCCAAGGCGGCAATTCCAATTAGGCTCATGTGGTGGGAAAGATATTTTAGTGTATGTTTCATTTTTATGGCGTATTCGACATATGAGCTTTAGCGATTATATAACTAGGCCGGATTTAAGGGCTAGCGCGCCAAGGATTATTGCAACCAAAAAGATTATATGGGCATGGCTTTTTGACGCAGATCTATTTATATTGCCTGCTCTTATTACAATCATATCAACTCCCAGAATTACAACAAATATGGAAAGCAAGAAGATCCCCAACCCGCGCGTCAGCGAGAACCAACTTGCAACTTGTGAGAAGCCTTTTACGCTTCCTAACGATGTTCCTTCGATTGATCCTTCTGCCGCAAGGGTTATTGGCGGTGATTGTGCAATTGGGCTTTCTGTTAATTTCGTCCCGAAATGTTGAATAACCAGAACTGTGTCTTTACCCTTCAGATTTCCTTCAATAACTGCAACTCCAATTTCTTGGTATTTGGTTGAAAACAAGTTTTCTTTATGTGTGGGTGAGGCAATCCATGCGTCGATCACGTCTTGCGGGTTTGTAAAATCACGAGCAAGGTTTTCGCCTGCGAATCTATAGGAATATCCCGCTTCTTTGAAAAAATGCCAGGGTTCTGTTCCATCTGGTGCATTGTGCGCCCAGTAATTTCTAGCAATCATGTCTGCTCCTTTGGTTTCTGCGGACTTACTTAAAGTCGGGTCGATTCTTAACTCCGTTAGACCAAGCTCTGCCCTTTTTTTGTTGGCCAGTTCGATTATATTTTGGGGACTTATTATCGTTGTGCCAAGTGCCCTTGGGATAAAACTTGGATTGAATGAAACAAGGATTTGAAGGATTGAGAAGACTCCTACAAACAGAAACAGAGAGAACGGGTGGAGTATGTGTGCTCTATGATTGTTTTTTTCTCGCGGAAAGAGAAAGTGAGTGAGGTGTGTGAGCATTGGTAACAGTATATAACACTTAATATTGCGGTTCCACGGGGCCGTCTTTTCCCACATCTTTACCGTTCACGGGTATATTTCGCGACCACCCAAGGGCGTTTGCAACGGACACCCCCATACGAAGTCCCGTAAACGACCCGGGGCCCGTATTAACTTCAATTTGCGTTAAGTCGCTAAGTGAGACCTTTTCTTTATCAATGGCCTCTTTAATTGATTGAAGAAGCATTTGCGACTTTTTTTCGCGGGAACTTGCGAGTATTTTTGTACTCCCTACTTCGACTGTGATATTTTCAGAATCTGAAGTGTCTATTCTTAATTTCATAGTGTAATCTTCCTTTCGTTTTTCCCTAAATTCTCAAAAGTAATCCACTTTGTATTTTCTGGCAGGTATTCTCTTGCTTTATCTGCCCACTCAATAACGACCACGTTTTTAGGGTCTTTTGCGAAATTTAATATTCCAAGACTTTCGAGTTCGTTTTTGAGATTCCCCTCAAGCCGATATAAATCAACATGATATAAATTTCCACCAAATTTGTTTTTATACGAAGTTGAAGAAAAATTCTTATTTATCTTATACTCCCGGACGATTATAAATGTGGGGCTAATTGTTCTGGTTTCAACTCCGAGTGCTTCTGCAATCCCTTGAACAAATGTGGTTTTGCCTCCTCCAAGATCTCCAACTAAACCAATTACCTCCCCGCCCTTTAGAGAATTTCCAAATTCTCGGCCAGCTTTTTTAGTTTCTTCGGCGCTTTTGGTAAGAAGCTCTTTTGTGCCCACAGAGCGATTGTACCACCGAGCGCGTCAAAACCCACATCCATTACTGCTGGGTGTCTTCCAGGAACGAATGACTGGTGGTATTCATCGGATAGCGAATAGCTTATCGCGAATAGCAAGGAGAGATAAGGCCGGTGGGTGGCACGATATAGGAGAATCCACAAAACCGCATATAAGAGCATGTGTCCTGATTTTTTGATAATAAAATCAATCCACGGAGGGCCTGAAACTGAGCCGGGAACAGTAGAGGAAAGGTAGAAAATTAATCCGGCCCAAAGGGCGGGAGGCAGCCAGAGCTTAAGAATCTTCAAAATCACTACCTTCAATAGTACCATCCTTGGCCTTTTTCAAATATGAATAAATGCTATAACCAATCATTCCTAGGCCTGGGAATATTAATACTGCCGCAATTGCTGGAGTTTTCCATCCAGCGGTTTTTGGAGTTGGGGTTGCTTCTGTTGGGCCATCGCTTGTTAAAGTATTTTCATTTTGTATTCCGAGCACGGTCTCTTCTTGGCCTTGATTGATATTGGTTGTTGTTGGAGTTGGCGAAGCATTTGACGTTGTTGGTTTTGGAGTAGGTGTGCTTGTGGGTTTTGATGTTGGGGTTGATGTTGGGGGTACGGAAGTAGGAGTTGCTGGAGCCGGGGTAGGAGTTACGGTTGTTGGGGTAGCTGGTGGAGATGTGGGGGCTGGAATTGAGGAGTTGTTTGAGTGTTCCTTACTTGTAGTAGAGAATAAAACCCACGTAGAGTTGCCATCCGATTGGCGCCCGCCTGATTGGCCAGCGCTTGGTGCTGAGATTACACTCCCTGAGTTGTCTCCGTATGCCACTTGATCAACGGGTGTGGTCTCGTCTGCAATTAGCAACAACTTTATAGTATCTCCAGTCTTGTTCAATCGGTCTGTCCAATCAAAAGCCGCAAAACCACCGGCGGGGAGGCTTCCCGAGAGGTCTTTTTTGTTTGTGGGAGTGCTATCCCTTAATCTGTACAGAGAAAGATCTACTGTGTCCGGGCCACTATTGTAAATTTCCGCCCAATCTTCGTCGCCCGTATTTCCAGAAGTATCAGACGCAAATTCATTGATGTACATTGAAGCGGAAACAGATGCAGGAAATGCCACAAAGGTGAGCGTAGAAACGAAGACTATTAGTGCTTTTAACACTAACCCATATTATCAGTAATTTATGTGGAGGTAAAATGTATCCAGATCCGAGTCGGCGTGGTCGACTCTGACATATCTTAAACTGCATCCGCTTGATCCGGAGTAGCTTCCGCGAAACAAGATGCCGCTCCTTACGGCCCTGACTTCTGAGTTATCGCTGTTTATATCGATTCCATTATGGAAATTGTAGATTTTCCCAACCCAGGAGTTGTTTACAGCCCACGTTGTTCCATACCCCTGGCTATACTTTATTTTTGGTGAGATTGGCCAATCCCACTGGCCCTGTGGATTAAATGGATCTCCATCGCCGGATCCGCAGGATGAGCCCGAGCAATTCTCGTAATCTACACTTTTAAGATAGCTAAAAGGATTTTCCGTAATACCATTTTTGCTAACAATGAAATGGACATGTCCACCGCTTGAATTACACGATGACCCTTGGATAATTGAAGCTATGCGCGAACCCTGGGATATTGATCCAACCTCGGTTTCTGATCCTTTTCCCGCAATAATGGCTTGGATTGCTTCCAACTCGGCCTTTGCTGCAGAAAGTAGTTGTTGGTACTTTTTCTCGTCGTTTCTTGTTACTTGTAGAAGATATTGTTTTTGTGCTTTTTGGGCTGCGAGCTTTGCACTTTGAGACTCAAGTTTTGTTTTTAATTCCTCTCGCTTTTCTCTTTGTCCCTCGTAATTTGATTGGGTTGTTTGCATTTGGACGAGAGTTTCCCTGTCATTTGCTTGAATTTTTTGAAGGTAATGGAGGCGAGAAATAAAGTCGGAGACATTGCTTGCAGAAAGAAGGAGTGTTACAGGCTCGCCAAGCCTTTTAATTTTGTAGCTTGCAACAACCCTTTGGGCAAACACTTCGGAAAGCCCTGCCAAGGACATCTCAAGACTATTTATTTGGCCTGATAGTGATTCAATCTCGGTCTCGGTTTGCGAAATTTTTAGAATTGTTAATTCAATTTGCTTGTCTTGATATAAAATTTCGTTTTGAAGCGTGGATGCTCGCTTTTGGGTATCTGTAATTAGTTTTTCTGTTTCTGCTATTTTCTTTTGGATTTCACACAGCTGATCGCAATCGGCATGCACATACGGCACAGTAAAACTTGCGCCAACGCCAAGCAAAATAAAAAGACTGGTCAGAAAGAGTATTAAGTTTCTCAAATTTTGAGGTATCGTTTTAT
Organism: uncultured Gammaproteobacteria bacterium; assembly: GCA_964366515.1. Lineage (GTDB taxonomy): Bacteria > Patescibacteriota > Microgenomatia > UBA8517 > UBA10165 > 2-12-FULL-44-25. The sequence goes on along the minus strand of CAYIUF010000001.1, from coordinate 87,709 downwards.
TGCGACGAAGCTTCCTGCGGTTCCAAGTATTATTGCCAAAAGCACCTCTCCTGCCAAGATTATTCCAAATAATGAAAGAAGGGCTAGGATGTCTCTTGGAAGAAATGGAACTGTCTGAAAGAAGCGAACTAGCGATGGAGAGAGATAAACTGTAGTAAGCAGAGCCAGGAGCCATCCCAGCAAAGCGCCGACTACCGCGTAAAATACCCCTTCTAGAATAAATGGCCCCCTTATAAAGCCTGGGGTTGCTCCGATTAGTTGGAGAATTTCTATTTCATCACGTCTTGTTGAAATTCGCATACCGATAATTACTAAAAGTACAAGAAGAGATGACAGCAAAAGGATGGTTAAGGTAACTGCTCCTCCTACTCTTATGTTTTTTGAAATACTGGTTAGGCGGGAAACTACTTCTTTTAGGTTCTCTTTTCCCCCAAGACTTGCAGTAAATCGCACTTCCTCAATCGAAGGCAATTCTTCGATCTCATTTATCAAATCTTGTGTAAAATTTAAGTCTTTGGCCGAAAATTCATAGCTTGGGGGGAGAATTTTTGAGCTGACAAACTCTGTGACCTGGGGGTTGTTTACCTCTAATTGTTTGTATATCTCAAGGGCCTCATCTTGCGAGACAAACCTAACGTTTTCGACCCGAGAGTCTGCCTCAAGTTTGGACTTAACTAAAGCGACATCTTCGGCCTTAAAATCTCTTTTAAAATATGCAATGAGTTGGGGCTTGGTTTCGTAATATTTCAGTGTCGTTGAAGAAGCGTATGCAATAACAATCATCAACGTTGCAACAAAAAATGTGATTGTCATTATCAAGATTGCTGTTAGTGCTTGGTATGGTGCGCGTCTTATATGTTTTATTGCTGTGTTAATCATTTTTTTCGTACTTTCCTTTTGCCTTGTCGCTTTCTACCTTGCCCTCCTTGAGGTGTATTACCCTGTGTTTTAGGGCATCAACAATATCTGCATTATGTGTTGCCATAAGAACCGTAACCCCCTCCTTTGCGGCATTGTCCAAAAGGTCAACAATTTGTCTTGCCGTCTGGGGATCAAGATTCCCGGTTGGTTCGTCTGCTAGAATTATTTTCGGCTCTTGGACTAATACTCTTGCGATAACAGTCCTTTGCACCTCGCCTCCTGAAAGCTGGCGTGGAAAAAGATTGCTTTTGCTTATCATCCCGACCTCGTCTAATGCCTTTTTGACTTTTTTTTCCTCCTCTTGAGTCGTTCTTCCATCAATCTCTGTTGCAATTTTCACATTCTCATAAACAGTTCTGTCATGCAAAAGCTTAAAGTCTTGGAAGATTACGCCTAATTTTCTCCTATATTGGGGGATGTCTGAACTTTTGAGGCTTTTTATATCTCGGCCTTCAATTAGAACTTTTCCGGAAGTTGGGGAAACTTCGCGAAGTAAAAGCCTTATTAGGGTCGTTTTACCGGCTCCTGAGTGTCCGGTTATAAAAACGAATTCCCCCTCACCTATTTCAAAACTTACATCGTCGAGTGCTAAGGTCGAACCATATTTTTTTGTGGCTGAGTCAAACTTAATCATTTGGGCAATGGGACTTTTTATTCAATGACCTTGATTCTTCCAACATCCATCAGCCATGCTGCTTTTGTTGAACCAAAGGACTCTCCCCATATATGGACTTTTTGGCCGACAAATTCATCAAGATCAATAACTGAGGAAGTTAGAGCGGCCGTTTGGGAAGCGCCGCCAGTTCTTATTAGCTTGTGTGTTCCTTCTCCGTTTACTCCGCCGTCTTCGATTGTTCCCTCTGCCTCATCCTTAAAGGTCTTGGTATCTGTTGAGCCTACTTCCTCTCCTTTTTTCGCGTCAGTTATTGAACCTTCTGTGCCCTTGGTTGACATTCCCTTAGAACCACTTAATTTCCAGCCCGTTGCCACACCAACTAAGATAACTGCGAGGATTATTAATGAGGGGAGAACTATGTCTTTTACGACGTTAGTCTGGCCGGAGATGTTTTGAGGGATGTTGGCAGGTGTAGGTTTTTCCATGCTCACACACTATACCACAAGACAAAAAAGTAGAAAAGGTAGAAGGGGTAGAGAAAAGTAGTTAAAGGTTGCGGAGCTCTGCTTCAATGAATTCATCTAGTTCTCCATCTAAGATCGCGTCTGCGTTTCCTGTTTCTACGTTTGTACGAAGATCTTTTACCATTTTGTATGGGTGTAGTACATACGATCTTATTTGAGTTCCCCAAGCTGCTGGTCTGTATTCGCCTTTAAGCTGTTTTACTTGGGCTTCTGCCTCAGCCTCTTGCCTTGCCCAAAGTTTGGAGCGCAAAAGATTTAGTGCAATTTCGCGATTTTTTTCTTGGAAACGCTCTTCTTGGGCCGTAACTACAATACCCGTTGGGTTATGAATTAAACGAACTGCAGTTGAAACTTTGTTAACGTTTTGTCCCCCTGCCCCTCCAGAGCGATAAAACTGCCATTCCAAATCTTCGTCTCTGACTTCAACTTCAGGTGCCTGGTCAATTTGAGGCAAAACTTCAACTCTTGCAAAGGAGGTTTGACGAAGCTTGTCTGCGTTAAAAGGAGATTGGCGAACCAACCTGTGTGTTCCTGCTTCGTTTTTTAGGTATCCATACGCATACTTTCCGTTTATCAGAATTGTTGCGGATTTTATCCCCGCCTCTTCTCCTCTTGTTTCTTCGATAACGCTTGTTTTCCAATCCTGCCTTTCTGCATACCTTAGGTACATTCGTTTTAGCATCTCTGACCAATCCATTGCTTCTGTTCCGCCTTGGCCAGCATGGATTGAAAGAATTGCATCGTTTTGGTCAAACCGACCAGAAAGGTATGTTTTTGTCTCAAGCTGGTCAATGCCTTTTTTTATCGCTCTGACTGCGGCTTCTACTTCATCATGAAGCAATTCTTCGCCTGCCACAGAAGTGCTGTCGTCGATTTGGGTTTGCAAAGATTCCACGGTAGAGAGTTCGCTTTTTATAGAATCTGCTTCCTGCATGACTTTTTTGGGATTTTCATCTGTACGCCAAAAATCAGGTTTTATAGATTTTGCCTCAAGTTCTCTCAATTGTTTTCTTTTTTCATCCAGATCAAGCTTTGCCAAAAGCACAGAAAGGCGTTCTTTTAATTCTTTTAACTCGTCTCGTAAAGTTTCCATAACATGAGGGAATTGTACCAAAACGAGAGCTCTGGAGGTTTACTGCCCGCAAATTTGGGTGCAGATTGCGCTTTTTTGGTCATTTGGAAGACTTTTTACCGAATCAACTGCAGTTGTTACTTCTTGGCTCGTTGTAAACAATGGCGCGAGAATTGGACTTTGGGCAATCGATTGTCCGATGTTCCCCAATATTCTTGAAAGAATGCTCAGTTGTTCTTTTTCTTTTTCGCCAACTATGTTTTGCACTTGCTCGTGGATTTGCAGGCTTTGAGTGCTTGTCCCTAAAACTTTTGTTTGATGAGACTGGTATGCGAGATTTAATATAAACATTGCGCAAAATGCTCCTCCTACAAAGATTAGCCCCGATTTTAAAAAAGTTAGTATATTCATTCTTCGCAAATAGCTTTTTTTAGGTTTTTAGATTCTGCAACCGACAAAGACTCAAAATCAGTTAAGACTTCTTTTTGTGTCGGTCGTCTTCTCTCGACAGCTTTCCCCAAGACTGGTGTTAAGTTTTTTGTGCTATCTTGTAGAACTAACTGAAAATTAGCCGGAAGGTCGGCAGCCTTATTCCCAAGAATGTAGTTTGAATATAAATAGTATGCGCCGCCTTCAAGACCTAAAACCAAAACAACACCCAAAAATATGCCTGCCCATAATCCTTTCATCGAATGGGAGATTATGTGGTGCCGGGTAAAAGCAAGAAGCATTAAAAATAAAAACACTAGGGAAGCAATAATTACGATTTTTAAAACTCCCGGATCAAGAGAACCCAACGAGGGGATAGAAATACCTGGCAGCTGTCGGGCAAGTAGGTCGTTTAACACAGCTTAATTGTACCAAAAATGTTAGAGCCACACTTTTTTCAGGTCTGAAAAGTCGCCCGACACAATTGAGTCCCTGATTTTCGACATCAAGTCGTTTATAAAATGTACATTATGTATTGTTGTGAGCCTTAGCCCTAGAATTTCTTGAGATACAGTTAAGTGGTGGAGATAGGCTGCCGGGTAGTTTGTACAGGCATAGCATTTGCATATTTTGCTGAACGGGGATTTTTGACTTTTAAATTTTGCCTTTTGAATTTCGATTCTGAATTTGTTTTTGACATTTCCTCCGTCTTCGGGGTAAATGAATAAAAGCCCAGAGCGTGCCATCCGCGTAATTGAAGTGTTGTCGAAAGTATCAACACCTCGTTCGACTGCTTCAAAAACTCCTTCGGGCCCACCGCCAAGGCCTAGGGCGTGTACTGGCAGGTCTACCGGCCACAGGTCTTGTACGGTATCGAGAGTATCGGCAGTTACCTTGGGGTCAGCGCCTATCGATTGGCCGCCCATCGCTACCCCTGGGAACCCAGTGCTGAGTACAAATTTCAAAGACTCTCGTCTAAGATTCTTGTCTATATCCCCTTGCACTATTCCATATAGTGCTTGTTTGTTTCTCCTTTTCCTTTGAAGTGCGAGCCACACATCAAACGACCTTTGCTCCCAAAGCATTGTGTGCTTGAACGCCTCCATCTTTTTCTTCTCTGTGTAATCGGATCCTAATGGCTGATCAAAGGCCATTATGATATCTGCACCGAGTACGGCTTGAATTTCCATAGAGTTTTCTGGAGTTAATAAGTGTCTTTTGCCGTCTATGTGGGAAACAAACAAAGCACCTTCGTCAGTAATTTTTGCAACTCGCCCATTATCTTCTTGTTCTACTTTTTCTTTTGGAGTCCAAAGAAATGAAACTTGGTAGCCGCCTGAATCAGTTATCGTTGGCCCATCCCATTTCATAAATGGTGCAAAACCACCGAAATCTTTTAGGATTCTTATCCCGGGGCGGAGATATAGATGATATGTATTTGCAAGAACGACTTGGGAATTTGCACTTTTTAAATCCTCAACACTTAGCGCTTTGACGGTTGCGCGTGTTGCAACTGGAGAAAATGCAGGGGTTAGGATTTCTCCGTGTGGGGTCGATATTATTCCTGCGCGGGCATTTGTGGTTTTGTCTTTTTTGACAACCTTGAATGAGAAGTCCATTAAATTACTTCTTCAGTCTGCTTAAGATCTCGTCAACACTAAGGAGTTCTGTTTGGTTGTCTGTTCTGTTCTTCCACTCAATCTTATCCCCGGTTTTTTCGGATACGACAAGGCGAACCGGTATGCCTATCAAATCTGCATCTGCAAATTTTTCTCCAGCTGACAAATCACGGTCGTCATATATAACCTCAACCCCTGCTTGCCGGAGTTTTGCATAAATGCTGTCTGCATCTACCCCAATATTTACCAGGTGCACATCGTATGGCGCCACATTCTCGGGCCAAATTATTCCTCGATCATCATGGTTTGTTTCAACAATTGTTCCAACAACTCTTGAGGGCCCAATTCCGTAGCTTGCGAAATGGGGATTTTTCTTTTCTCCGTTTTCGTCTGTAAATGTAAAGTTCATTTTCTCAGAGTATCTTGTTCCTAACGGGAAAATGTTTCCAACCTCTATGGATTTTGTTTCTTTGATTTCTCCATTGCCGCATTTGGGGCATTTGCCTCCCACAGTTTCATTAAAAATTTCTTTGTTTTCTCCCCAATCACATTCGTCGCAATAATATATAGTATCCTCTCCGGTTTCTGACAAAACCTGGAATTCATGAGTGTGGTTGTCTGTGAATACTCCGCCAGATGCTTCTATAACTCGTACATTTTCAAATCCCATTCTTTTGAACGCTCTGAGGTATGCGTCTTTGACTTGCCAGTAGTACTCATACATGTCTTCTTCAGTTGTATGAATGCTATATAAATCTTTCATCAAGAATTCTCGTCCTCTTAATACTCCTGATTTTGCACGAGGTTCATTTCTAAATTTGGTCGAGAACTGATAAATCTTTAGGGGTAAGTCTTTGTAGGATTGGACATGTTTTCGGCATAAATCAATTACAATTTCTTCATGTGTGAAAGAAAGCGCATATTCTTTGTCTCGGGAATCTTTGAACTGATACATCACTTCTTTTGCAGTATCCCAACGTCCCGTTTCGTTCCATATTTCTTTGGGGTGCAGGAGCGGCATTACTAATTCCTGTCCGCCAATTGCATTCATTTCCTCTCTGATTATTTGGACTACTTTTTGAAGTACACGAAGACCCAAAGGAAGAAAAGTCCATGACCCGCTCATCAATTGGTCAACAAAACCACCCCTAACCAATAGTTGATGGTTTATTGACTCTGCGTCTTTTGGGGCGTCTTTTTGAGTTTTTGGGAAAACTTGAGAATACCTCATTGTTTTCAAATGGTACTTCAAATGGGCTCAAAAATCTAGCTGTTGTTTGTTGAAGATGATGTTGTACAGCCTTATGTTTTCTTGGGCTGGCTGGAGAGCTGTTAGACGCCTTGCGTAATAGAGAGCCTGGGTTTGGTCGCCTATCAGGTAATAAGCAATAGCGGCTGAGCGATTGATACCTGGGCTATTGGGGAATTTTCCAAAGGCGAATTTAATAAACTCAAGAGCTTTTGGGTCTTTTGTTTTGACGTAAAGATTTGAAAGGTTTTCAAAAGAAAGGTAATAGTCCCCAAGTTCGACTGATCTTTCGTACTCCCTTTTTGCCCCTTCTAAATTTCCTTCTCTTTCGTATATTGCGCCAAGATTGTTGTGTGGGATGTTCCAATCATCTTTTTGGGTAATTGATTTTTCAAAATGTGTTTTTGAATTTTGTATGTCCCCGTTTCTAAATAACTCAACTCCTAGGTTATTGTTTAAATCAAAATTGTCGTTAATTTTTCCGTCATGTGAATAAAGCGTTAGACCATTTTTCCAATCGCGATTTCTAATAATAGTGCGAATAGAGAGCAGCCCCACAACAACAAGCAATAAGTAACATGTGGTAATCAGATGCTGGTTTTTAAGTTTTAACACCATGCATCCAATTAATCCCAACAATCCTATCATTGGGAAGTATAACCAACGGTCTGCAAAGGACATGTCTAGTGGAAACAGAATATTGGATACAGGGATGTAAGAAAGCAGAAACCACACGAGAAAGAAGAGTACTAGTTTTTGTTTTTTTAGAAACAAGAAAAGTGCTGCGCCGAGAAATAAGATAAGCAAAACACCTCCCACAATGAAGCGATAGTCTGTGGGACTTTTTATTACTTCATGGTTTGCTATTGCTAGGGTTTTTGGGGAAGCGAATACTTTGAGAAAAGTGAAAAAGTTTGCGACACCTGTCAGTGTTCGCTCACTGAGAGATGCGTCAGAAATTGGTGCAATAAAATCAGGGCGCTCTAATTGAATTCCAAAAAATGAAAGTCTGATAAACAAATAGACGCTTAGTCCTGAGATTAGAGAAACTGCGACACGGAATAATTCTCGCGTTTTTTGAAAAGGCCAACTCCAAAGAATACCTAATGGAAGTAAAATTACTGCTCCCTCTTTTGTTAGTAATCCAAGAGTAAATAAAACACCTATTAGTATGAGTGTTTTTCGGGTAAATTGACGTTTGAGGATTAGCCAAAAAGCACTTAACACAAATAGTGTATATAGTGGCTCGCCGATTGATGATATGTAGCCTACTGAGTCAGTGTGGGCTGGGTGAACCAGAAAAATCAGCGACAAAACGAGGGCTACAAGACGGTCGCGTTTCGAGTCAATTTTACCAAATGTTGTGCTTAGCACTAGAAAGAGCAGAGCACTTGCTGTTAGGTGGAAGCAAAGTTGTATAAGGTGGTATGCAGGGGTCCATAAGCCGAACACTGTGTGGATTAACAAAAATGTGAGCATCACCAGGGGTCGATAGAACCAACCGCCTAATGCCGACCCGCCTGAATTGAAAGTTGCTGAAGAAAAAAGATTTGGAATATTTCCAAAATGAAATATTCCACTATTGTTTACAACCATCTCTTCGTCGTCCCAAACAAATGAATTGCCAAGCATGTTGGCCCACACTATAATCCCCACAATGCAAAGAATGGCTGCTGCCTTTTTGCTTGAGAAGGAGTCAGCCTGCATATTTTTCAAGAAGCCTGATTAATCCGAGTTCGTTTCTTGATAAATCTCTTTTTATAGCTTGCGAATTTGCAAAATGTGCAATTAGTTCTTTCTCTTCGTACTTTCGTAAAACTTCCGGATGGATGTAATAGTTTTTGCAGATAGCGGGGGTATTTCTTAAATGTTTTGCTACTTCTTTTATGGTTTCTGAGATGTTTTGCTTAAGTCTGTTTTTGCTTTCTTGATCGCCCATCTTGTTTAATGTGACTGCTGATAAAAATGTCCCTCCCCAAGTCCTAAAATCTTTTGCGCTGATATCTTCCCCTGTTGTATCTTGAAGGTAGCCGTTTACATCTGAGGAATCTACTGCATGTTTTCCTGTTTCATCGTCAACACACTGAAATAATTCGTATCCCGGGAGTTCAATACAGCGTTTTATCACTCTTCTTATCTTTGGGTGGCTAATATCTACCAAATGATGGACTCCGCTTTTGCCTGCAAATTCAAATCTTACTTGCGATCCTTTTACTTTTACATGTTTGTTTCTTAGTGTGGTTAGCCCAAACGAGTTGTTGTCTTTGGCGTATTCGTCATTCCCAACTCTGACAAATGTGTGTTCCAATAGCCAAACAACAGTTGCAACTACTTTGTTTTTTCCCAAGCCGCGGCTGTTTATGTCTTGTCTTATTCTCCTTCTTATCTTAGGCAAGGATCTTCCAAAAAAGGTTACCTTGTCAAACTTATTTTGCTTCTGCATCTCCTCCCAAACTTCATGATAGATATATTGTTTTCTTTTTTTGGAATCTATGCCAGTTGCTTGGATATGTCCGTGGGTATATGGGCAAATCCAAACTTCTTCCCATGCTGGGGGGATTCCCAGATTTTTAACTCTTAGGAGGATATTCTCGTTTGAGATTTTGACTCCATTGGGGTCGTAGAATGTGAAGCCGTTTTTTGTTCTTAGCCTGGTAATGCCAGGGATCGTGTCGTTTATATATTTAAGGTTTTTTCCGCCTGAGTGGTTTTTTATCGTATCGCCGATATCCATTCTTTCAGGTTAAGGCAAGATGGGGTTGATATCAAACCCTAGTTAATACTCTTCTGCCCCGAATTCTTCGTATACCAAATCGTCAAGTGCAAAAAATCCGTGCCTTATAAGTTCTGCGAACTCCACACTAATATCTGCAAATTCAAGCAATCTGCGTTTTAATGGACTTGCTTTCATGCTTCTTGTTAAGAATAAAATTGCACGGACGTTTCGTTCGACGGCGATATAGGCCAAAAAAGCTGATGTCTTTGAGTCAAACAGGTCATCATCTGGATCGTCTAATTCTTCTTGAGCACTACAGAGGGCACGGTATATTTTTGCGTTTACATAAAAACGAGAGTGAGATAGTGCATCAATAGTTTTCACCATAATATCGTCGTTCAGAGAAAATGCGTGTTTCCCAATGTAATTAATGATTTGATGAACGTGGTTGCCATATTTTTCAGCCAATTTGTAGATCTTAAGTGACATTATGTCTTTTTCTTTTCTTTCGGGTTCTTCCGGCATGTCCGTTAGGTCAATACCTAGACGCTTAGCATCATTTTCAATTAACCTCATTGCTTTCTTGAAGTTTTGATCTACGACCTTTAGTACTACACGGGGGTCATAAGGGTCGATTCCTTGTTCTTTGCACCTTTGAATGTGCGCTTCTTCCTCCCTGCAAATTCTGCAAACAAGTGAGAGCTTTTCTTTGTCTCCGAAATGGTCGCAATAGTTGAATGGACATTGCTTAAACCATTCATCGGATATCCATGGAGGCTTGATAATTCCCATGAGAACACGTTAACGAAAAACAAAAGCAGTTGCAATCTTTAGTACTACACTCCTATGTAGGGGTGTAGTGTTCACCAATGAAAAGCCCCGATGTTGGATTTGATTCCTTCGATAAACTCAGGATAAATCCTCACGGGGCATTGATATTTAGTTGCGGGGTAGTTGAGGATAGTGGCATTTCTTCCATTTAACAGGCTTGCCATTTGCGTCAACTTTCCCGCACCAGCAAGGGTCATTGCGGCCGATTTGGGCTTTAGGTTTGGATTGCCCACCGCCAGATATGGCCTTTGCGGCGCGGGTTACTGCGGTTTCTGTTAGGTTGCTTGCAACGCTTTTGTCTATTAATCCCTCTTGGTCTGTTGTATCTTCGTTTGTTGTTGCTTGATCCACATTGATCGTTGGCGCGCCAACTGGAACGGTTCTGAACAGTCTTCTTGCAAGGTTTGCATTAACGTCGACCATCAACTTATCAAAGAGTTGAAATGCTTCATTTTTGAATTCCGTAATCGGTTCTTTTTGTCCGTAGGCTCTAAGCCCCACACCTTCTCTTAGGTCATCAAGATTTGTTAGATGTTCAATCCAAAGCTGATCAATTGATGAAAGGTATGCATATTTTTCTGCTTGGCGCATTACCTGGCCTAATTGCTTTTCGCGAGTATCGTATGAGGTCTTTACTAGATGTATTAAGAACTCGCGAACACTTTCTCTTGCCCCCGCCTTTTTCAATTGCTCGAGTAAATCTTTGTGGGACGAATCTTCGAAAGGAACAATATCTAAAAACATTACCAAAAGCTGTTCGAAATCCGGGTCATTTCCTGAGTCGAAAATAATAGAAACCATACCATCTACCTGACCTTCCAATCGTTCAAGGATTTCACTTTTTAGGTTTTTGCTTTCTAAAACTTGCTTTCTCAATTTGTAAATAATTGTTCGTTGCTGATTTGCAACGTCGTCGTATTCAACAACTCTTTTTCTGTTGTCAAAATGGAACGCTTCAACCTTTCCCTGAGCTTGTTCAATTGCCCTGGATATCAACCCATTTTCAATGGGCTGGTCTTCCGGGATTTGTAGGGAGGTCATTAGATTTGCTATTTTTTCTCCTCCGAAAATTCTCATTAAATCGTCTTCTAAAGATAGAAAAAATCGGGTAACCCCAGGGTCTCCAAGACGGCCGGCTCTCCCTCTTAGCTGGTTGTCGATTCTTCGAGATTCATGGCGCTCCGTTCCAATAACATGAAGTCCTCCGGACTCTAAAACTTGGTTGTGGTGCTTTTCCCATTCCTTATACTCTTTTGTAGTTTTATATTTTTCCGGATCTGACCCGCCTACTAATTCCGGGAGTGCACCTCCTAAAATAATATCGACTCCGCGGCCGGCCATGTTTGTTGCAACGGTTACCCCTCCTGGTTTGCCAGCTTCTGCGATAATTGACGCTTCTTTTTCATGGTTTTTTGCATTAAGCAGGTTGTGTGGAATTTTCTTTTTTGTTAAAAGTTGTGAGACCAATTCGTTTTTTTCGATTGATGTTGTACCAACCAAAACTGGTCTTCCCGTTTTTCTAACGTCGTCGATTTCTTGGGCGATTGCTTCATATTTTGCCTTTACGGTTTTGTAAATAATGTCCGGCTGGTCTTCTCTAATTGTTTGTTTGTATGTTGGGATTGAGACAACGTCTAGTCCATATATTTTGTGGAATTCTTCTGCTTCTGTTGCTGCAGTTCCTGTCATTCCCGAAAGTTTTTCATACATTCTGAAATAATTCTGGAAAGAAATAGTAGCTAGCGTTTTTGATTCTTGTTGGATTTTGACGTCTTCTTTTGCTTCTATTGCTTGATGAAGCCCATCACTCCAACGTCTTCCGAACATTAGGCGTCCTGTGAATTCATCAACTATTGTTACTGCGGGCTCGCCTGTGGCGTCATCTTTTACAACATAGTCCCTATCCTTCAAAAATAGCGTTCTTGCGCGGAGTGCGTTTTCGACGTGATGGATCACCTCAAAATCTTTTTCGTAAAGGTTTTCAACTCCCAATATTTTCTCAACAGTCCCGATTCCAGCCTCAGTTAGGGTTGCTGCTTTTAGTTTTTCGTCGATAACATAATCTTTTTCTGGGTCAAGGCGGTCTATGTATTGAGCGAATTTATAATACTTGTCCGTTGGTTCCATGTCAGGAGCCGAGATAATAAGGGGTGTTCTTGCTTCATCGATTAATACTGAGTCCACCTCGTCGACGATTGCAAAATAGTGGCCGCGTTGGGCCATTTCTGAAACATCAGAGACCATGTTGTCTCTTAGATAGTCGAAACCAAATTCGTTGTTTGTCCCGTAGACAACGTCTGATTTATAAGCGACTTTACGGGTCTCGGGGCGAAGATGGGCGAGGCGTTCGTCGCCATGTGTGTCATCGCGAAACGCCGGATCAAAGACAAATGACTTTCCTTCTTGAACAATTATTCCAACTGTTAAACCAAGGGCATGGAATGCGGGTCCATTCCATCCGGCATCGCGTCTTGCGAGATAATCGTTGACTGTAACTGCATGGACTCCCTTGCCGGTTAATGAATGAAGATACAAAGGCAAGATTGCTGAAAGAGTTTTTCCCTCTCCAGTTTTTTGTTCTGCAATCTTTCCTTCGGAAAGCGCAATCCCTGCCATTATCTGAACGTCATAGGGACGCTTTGCAAGAGTTTTCCAAATTGCCTCCCTACCCGTTGCAAAAACTTCGGGCAAGATTGATTCTAAAGATTCTCCTTTTGATATTTTCTTTTTGAAGTCTTCAGTTTTTTTTGAGAATTCTTGCAGCTTCAATTTTTGAGCGACGGGGGCAAGACTGTTTACTTTTTCAGTAATTTTCCCTAGTCTGTCCGTCTCTTTTTTGTTGGAATCTAAAAAGCTGAATAAATTTTTGAGCATATTCTCACCATTACAAGCCCATTAGTATACCATGTTTGGCTGAGGCAAAGAGGCTAAGATTGGCTCGATATATCGTGCCGGTCAGATTCCGAATTTTCGTTAGCACTCTTGAGACTGGTTTGACAACTTTTGTTCACTTCTGATCCAGATCGTATCAGTGGTGGCAAATGTAAATAATATTTGCTTCGGGGGTAACAACCGTCATTGCATGAAAAATTTTCCCCAACTTACTTCTGAATTCATCCGCATCTTTTTTCTCGACATAAGAATAGAGATGGTTGAAGGCGGCGACAGAATCCGGCTTCAGAGTTTTTTTAACTGACAACATAAATTTCTCTTCGGTGAATTCCTTTGGGATGCTACCGCCTTGATAAAGGTCGACTAAGATTAGGTCGAACTTTTGTTTGTTTTTTCTAATCCATGAGTTTGCCTCCTCAATTACTACCTCGAGGTTTTCAACATAGTCAAGCCCCAGGTATTTTCGCCCGAGATCTACCATCTCGGTATCTATGTCTACACCAACTTTGCGAGAGGTCGGCCAGTACTCTTGTAAGAGTTCGGCAATTGAACCGCCGCCTAAACCTAAAATCAAAATATCTTTTGCGTCAGGTTTTAGCTTTTTGATCTTTTTTAGGGCGTCCTTCCAAACTTTTTTAACTAGCCAGCCAGACTGGGAAAGACCCCCAACGATTATTCTCGTTCCTTCCAGCCCTTTGATAACTTTTATATTGCCGTTATAGGGGCTGGTTCTTTCTTCTACGGTTTCTGCAAGTTTCCACATATGGGAAAGGTACCAAAAGTACCAAAGGTACCACAAGTATCAAAAGAATATTGTTTTGGGTTTTGTTAGGGAGTAGAATCTAACTATGTCACAGCCGCTTGCGGAAACTCTTCGCCCAAACACTTTAGATGAATTCGTTGGGCAAGAGCATTTGGTCGGCAAAGATTCAATTTTAAGAAAGCTTTTGGCCAATGCCGGAAATGGCGGCAGGTTCCCTTCTTTGATCCTCTGGGGGGCTCCGGGAACCGGGAAGACAACTTTGGCAAGGATTATTGCAACGGAACTTGGATCAACATTTCATGAGTTTTCAGCTGTCAATGCTTCAACAAAAGAAATCCAAGCAGTTATACCTCAAAACCAAGCTTTGTTAACTCCGGTTGTTTTTATTGATGAGATCCACAGATTCAATAAAGCCCAGCAAGACAAACTGCTTCCACATGTTGAGCGCGGAGATTTGATTTTTATTGGGGCGACGACTGAGAATCCCTCGTTTGAAGTTATTGGTCCTCTTTTATCAAGAACCCGTGTACTTGTATTGAATCAGCATTCCACAGGGGAGCTAGAGGAGATTTTAACACGGGCAGTAAAACACCTTGGTGTGAAGCTCGACGAAGATGCACATCAATTTCTTGTGGAATCTTCCAATGGAGATGCGCGGGTACTCCTGAATGTTCTCGAGATTGCTGCGCAACTTGGGAGTAAGAAGATTTCACTTTCCACTTTGGAGAGTGCGCTTCAAAGAAGACAACTCAATTTTGATCTTCGGGGAGAGGAATACTACAACGTTATTTCTGCTCTGCACAAGAGTATTCGTGGGTCGGATCCAGATGCAGCTCTTTATTGGCTTGCGAGAATGTTGGAGGCAGGACAAGATCCTTTGTACATTGCAAGAAGGCTTATTCGCGCCGCAGCAGAAGATATCGGGATGGCAGATCCGAGAGCACTATTAGTAACAAACGCAGCATTTGAAGCCTGTGACAAAATTGGAATGCCAGAATGTAATGTTGTCTTGGCAGAAGCAGTTGTGTATTTGGCCAAAGCTCCTAAATCCAACGCGCTTTATACAGGGTATGCAGAAGCAAGGGAAGACGTGGGAAAGTACGGGAATTTACCTGTTCCAATGCATATAAGAAATGCACCGACAAAGTTAATGAAAGAGATTGGGTATGGGAAGGGATATGACTACCACCACTCAGAAGCCGGAGAGAAAAAAGCAGGTGTGGATTACTTGCCGGAAAAGTTGAAAAACAAAAGATATATATCTTCTAAGAAGCTGCCTTAGACATTAGATCGACGACTTGGGCTTCTTTGAAACCCACCTTTATTAAGTTTCTCCACGACTGTTCACCATGTTCAACCAGCGAATAGATGTTAGTTACTCCAAGCGATAGGGCCTTGTCTATCCTGTGCCTTACAAGCGAGGTCTGGTACCCCCTGCCGCGAAAGGCTTTAAGTGTTCCAGTATTGTGAAGATAAGCAAAACCTCCTCTTTTTGAATAAAACATACCGGCCCCCGATACTGGAATTGCCCCGTCATTGATTAAATAAAATTCGGCAACAAAATCGGAAACTCCACTTCTTGCTTCGCCACTCTGGACTTTCCTACACATTTCCAGGTAACCCTCGTTTCCGGGATAGTCTGCAAAGACCTCGTTCATAATGTTTTTATAGTCATCAAATGATTCTTGTGTAACATTGGTAACGTCCACTTCTGAGGCGGCTGTCTTGTAGTAGTCTGTGTCCAGCAATAACCAAGTGTCGGCTGCAGCAATCTTGAAGTTATGTCTTACTGCGCTTTCAAGAAATCCGTTGGCCTGGTTTTCTTCTGATAAGTAGAGTGCTGGGTTTTTGCCTTTTTCAGAAAAGACTTTATCAAACTCATTCCAATTGAATTCTTCTGGCTCGGTTTTGGGGGTCGCGTAGTTGTAGTAACAGCTTGGGTCTTCTTCGCTTAGATATATTTTTGCCTGGTCGCTTTCGATAATCTCGCTAAAGATAAGTTTGTTTCCCCATTTCTCGTGGATTCCAAGAAGCTGTTGAAATTTTTCCTCTCGCGTCATTTTATGATCTTATCTTTGCCCATGTGGGGGCGGAGGACTTCAGGGATTATTACTGATCCATCTTCTTGTTGGTTGTTTTCAAGAATGGATATTATCCCTCGAGATGATGCTATTAGAGTGCCGTTGAGAGTGTGCACGTAGTCACTCTCGGATCCGCGGCGGAATCTGATATTCAAGTTTCTTGCTTGGTAGTCTGTTGTGTTGGATGTAGAAGTTACTTCTCCGTAATCTCCCCGCCCTGGCATCCAGGCTTCAAGGTCAATTTTTCGGCTAGCTTGTGCCCCAAGATCTCCAGTACACATTTCAACAACGCGATAAGGAATTTCTAGAGACTGCCAAAACTCTTCTTCAATTTTTAATAGCTCTTCATGGATTTTTTCAGACTCTTTAGGCAAAGCGTAAACAAACATTTCTACTTTTGAGAATTGATGAACCCTGTAAAGCCCCTTTGAATATTTCCCATATGCTCCAGATTCCATGCGGAAACAATGTGAGTAGCCAGCGTACATTTTTGGGAGATCTTTTTCTCCTAAAACTTCGTCTGCATGGTAGCCAGCTAGAGTCACTTCTGCTGTTGCGATAAGTCCAAGGTCCGTTCCTTCAACTTTGTATGTTTGGGCTTCATCGCCTTTTGGAGAATATCCTGTCCCTAAGTAAAAACGCTCACGAGCAAGGTCTGGGGTAAGAAAAGGGGTAAATCCGCGGTCTGTTAAAAACTTTATTCCGTATTGAGCAAGAGCTAGTTCTAATAGGACCCCGTCATTTTTCAGATAATAAAAGTCAGATCCGGAAACCTTGCTTCCTGTCTCAAAATCAAGAATATTTAGCCTTTTTCCTAACTCCACATGATCCAACGGTGTAAACCCAAACTCTTTTATATTTCCCCATTCGTTTAAGACTTTGTTGTCTTTTTCTCCATCTCCTTCTGGGACACTTTCTTGAGGCAAATTGGGGATTTCGTTTAGAAGTGTGTTCACTTCAGATTCTGCACTTTCAAGTTGGGGTTCGAGTTCTTTTAGCTCATCCTTGATTGCGCGGCCTCGTTCTACGTTTTGCTTTTTTGAAACAACATTTCGTTCATGGCGAAGTTCTTCTACTTGTTTTAGTAAGGCGAGGCGCTTCTCATCTAACTCAAAGACGCGGTCGATGTTTCCGGCATCGTATCCTTTTTTAGCAACGCCAGTTTTTACTTTTTCTATGTCTTCTCTGATTAAGTTTATGTTTATCATGTGTACTAGCGTAATTCATTGCGCGCACTGAAGTGCGCTACTTACAATCCTAACTCCTCACTTATTGATTGCATGGCTCCGAGCGCTATCTCTATAAATTCGTTTTTAGGAATTCCGAGCCGTGCATCACATTCCTCAATTTGCTCTCGTTTTACAGCCGCTGCAAAATCTTTCTCTCCCCATTTTTTCAAAACGTTTTCCAAAGTTACAGATGAAAGCCGTTTCTCCGGGCGAACAAGTGTTACTGCTATTATAAAGCCAGTTAGCTCATCGCAACAATAAAGTGCCCATTCCATTTTATTTGCCGGTGGATTTTGGCCGGTGTGGACATAGTTGTGTGAGAGAATTGCGGCAAGAAGTTCTTCGTCTGTTTCTCCTTTTTCTTTAAGCCACTCATGCATTAGCAAGGTATGTTTGTTGGGATCTGACTTTGTCATTTCATAATCCCCGTCATGTAGTAGCCCAACCACTTCCCATTTTTCCGGGTCGCCATCAAGCCTCATTGCTAAAGCTTTCATAACGGCTCCGACGGCGTAGCAATGTTTTCTTAAGTTTGGGGACTGCAGTTTTTCATGGAGTAGTTCAAGAGCTTGTTGTTTTGTCATTTTGAAGCCTCCTTTAATCTCTCAATCACTTGCTCTTTAGGATATTGCAATAAAAACCAAGCGGCCCTTGGGCCATGGGTTTTTCCAATAAAACTTAGGTAGATTGCGGCAAAGGCGTCTTTTGTGTTTATGCTTAACTCTTTTGAAAGATTATAGAGTGCTCCCTGGAGCTCTTCCGCAGATTCGATGCTTTCCACCAAATTTACAGATTTTTCCAAGAACTCTTTTTGTTCCTGCGTTAAATCACTTGCCTCAGGGGGTAACTTGTCAGACATTTGGAGTCTAAATTCTTCGGGAGCATAGCTGCCCATCCAAACTCTTGCATACTCTTCTCGTTCCTTTAGGATATCTTGTTCTTCTTGTGTGAGAGGGGCACCTTTTACCTCCTCAAGTTTTTCAGACAGATTTACATTCGGCATTTGGAGATAGTTCACAACATCTCGAAATCTTGGAAGAAAGGTTTCTTTTTTCTCTGGTAGTTCACCGGCTTGCGCTATCTCGAAAGCACGAATTAAGTTTTCGTTTCCGCCATTTATGTATTTCTGCCAACATTCATCGTATTCATCAAAAAGATCTGGGATAGCAAGAGTACCAAATGGTTCAAATTCTACAGTTTGGCGGTAGTCAGTTCTTGTGAATAGGAATCGACCTACGGAAGGTGGAAGCAAACTAGTTAGTTCACGCGCCTTCAGGCCCAAGCCTTTTGATGAGGACATTTTCCCACCGCGCAGTAAGAAAAATTCGTAGGGAAGATTGTAGGGTTCAGGATAATGAAAAACTTTTTCGCACAAAGCACGCGCAACGTCGCGAGAACTTCCCGGGACTGAATGGTCTTTTCCGGCACCTTCTATTGTTACTTCCAAAACTTGCCAATGTGCTGGCCAGTCGACTTTCCATGGAAGTTTTGCGTTTCCACCGAACGGAGAAATCTCGCCACTGTGTCCACATCCTTTTGCCCACTTAACTAATTCGGGTTCGCATGTGTACTTCACTTTTTTTCCGTCCCACTCTATGACTTTTGTTGTTCCGAGTTTGCCGCAGTTTTCGCAAACTACCTGAAGTGGAAGCCATCCTGTTTCTTTCTTTTTGCTCCCTGAAACTTCCAGATAAATATCTTGAATCACTCGGGAATTATCAAGGGCTGTTCTTATTTGTTCATCAAACTTTCCTTCTTTGTACATATCATAGGAGGATAAAAATTCTGCTTTGACACCAAGGTTTCCAAGAACTTTTTTTAAGTCTTCTGTAAAGTATTCTGCGAAACTATTAAACCCTTCTTCTGGGGAAGGTGCTTCTCTTAACGGAAACCCAAGATATTCTGAAAATTTTTCTTGGAGGAATTCTGGCAATCCGTCAATTGGATCAAAGTCGTTGAAGACATATGTGAAACGGACATCTACTCCTGCATCTTTAAGGGCACGGTATATTGCATCATGGACTAAAGGGCCGCGGAGTGAGCCAACATGAGGAAAGCCTGACGGAGTGAACATATCGTCCACAAGATATGGCTTGAATTTTCCAGAATCTATTATGTTTTTGGCGATTATTTCTTTTGCGATTTTATCGGCCCAATACATGAAGCTATTGTAGCAGGATTCTTACTCTATGCCGACTATTGTATATTCTACTTTTCCAGCTGGGGCTTGGACTTCAACAGTTTCTCCAACTTTTCTTCCAATTAAGGCTTTTCCGAGAGGAGATTCATGGGAAATTTTCTTTTCTTTTGGATCTGCTTCCCATTCTCCGACAATATTGAAGACCTGTTCTGATTTTCCAATTGTGACTTTAACTTTTGCTCCGACTCCTACTTCTTTTGTTGAATGAAGGTTTCCCACAACCTTCGCTTGGTTTATGACCATCTCAAGCTCTGATAATCTACCATCAATAAACTCTAGGGCTTCTTTGGCTTGGTGGTAGTCTGAGTTTTCCGATAGGTCGCCCATGGATCGAGCTTGGGACAATCGATCCACAGCCTGAGGTCTCTTGTTCTTAACAAGATCCTCGAGCTCGTTCTTTAATTTAGAAAAACCAGCCTCTGTGAGCTGGATTACATTGCCTTTTGACATTTTAGATTTTGGTTTTTGGGACTTGGGCTTCCGGCCGCTTGGGGTCCTGTGATCTCTACGCAGTGTATTGTAGGATGCCCAAAGATGGAAGTCAAACCCTGCTAGGATGTGATGATTTCCTCAAGCTCCTTGACTCCCCCGAAGGCAATTCGGTCATGCACAACCCCTCCTGTCCCTGCCATTCTCGCGGGGGTAATTACAAAACCTCCCCAGCGATTGTTTACCTGGTCCACGGCGCGAACAAGTCTCCTCTTTTTGTCGTATTCCTCCCAAAAAGATGTTTGGTGGCTTTCTGGTTTTTCAATATTGAAACAAGATACTGCTAAATTGCGGACTGGTTTTATATCGGGGCAAGAAAGAAGGATTTGAAAAGCGGTTTTATAAATATCTCTGGAGTCGAAAATTAAACTGTTTTGCGTTTGGCCGTGGTGCCAGCCGTTCCAATCTCGAAATGTTATAGATAGGTGAACTCCGCGGGCCATGTAGCCAGCTCTTCTCATTCGGGATCCGGCCTTCTCACAAAGTTTCTGTAAAATTGGGGCAAGGTCTTTGGGGTTTGTATACGGCTTTGGCAATGCGTAGGAGTTTCCATAGCTTCTTCTTGCATATTCCACGTCGTCTATTTCAAAACCTCTGAGGCGAAGATACCAGTAGTAGCCGGCTATGCTATGAAATGCCGCTTTTAATTTCCAAACGGGTGCATTGTAAAAGTCTTCGACAGAAAAAATGTCCATACTTTCAAGACGTTTGCTGTTTGCCTTTTTGATTCCACAGAGGTCTGTTAGTTTTAGGTTTTGGTAAATACCACGGAAGGTTTGCGAATCCACAACGTCCAGACCGTCTGGTTTATGCAAACCTGCTCCGATTTTTGCTAAATACTTGTTCGGGGCAATTCCAACTGAGATTGTTAGCCAATCACCTATTTCTTTTTTGATTTTGTCTTTTATTTCTTGGGCTATATTTTCGATTCCACTTTTGAGCGAGGGAAACCCCTCTAAATCCAAAACAAACTCGTCTATGGATTTTGGCAAGACGTTGTCTGTATACCTTCTTAATAATTTTCTGAACTTAACATGAACATTTCTGTATTTGTCGGGGTCTGGGGGAAGTACAAGTAAATTGGGGCATAGAACTTTTCCGTCTTTGACTCTCATTCCGGTTTTTACACCGAAACGTTTTGCTTCCACAGATGGGGCCAAAATACAGCCATTGTTTGAGGCGTATGCTGCGACTGCAATAGGCCGGCCACGGAGGTGCGGGTTTGCTTGCTGTTCAATGGTTGCAAAACACGAATTGAGGTCTAGGTGCATTACTGTGGCACTTTTCTGGTTGAATCCCAAATCCACGAGGTTTTTAAACCTCGAGTTTTCAATTGGATTCTGCATCTTGTACTTCCTCTAGAGTCCAATAAAGCTTGTCGGTATCAAGAACCAGGCGAAAGAATAAAGTTTCTGATGCAACGGAGAAAACATGGAAAGCAGTCCTGCCGCGCCTGTAAACGTGATGGAGGCCGACTTTAACGATATTGTGGATTCTGCCGTTCCACAAAATAACCTTTGGCCTAACACTTAAAGTTATGTGGTCAAACACTGCGTAGACTGTTACTTTTGAGTTTATTTTTTGAGTCACACCTCATTAAACACCCGAAGAATAGCCGAAGTCAAGGCCTGTCTTCAGGCCGCAGTCCCGTAGTGACGCTCTTTTCTGTTTCTTGCCCTCATGAAATTAGTTTCTGGTCTGCTATTGGTAAAGTGCACACACAAGAAAAGGGGGTGAGAAAGTACATGGCTAGGAAAAAGAAAAAACAAGGGTTTGCGGCTTTATCAAAACGAGAAAGGACTGAGATTGCAAGGCTTGGCGGGGAAGCTCGTGCAAGGAGCAGAGCCAGAGAAAAGGAAGAGGAATTCGGGGATGGATTTATTCTAGAAAGGGATATGGACGATACGTACTGATGACGTTCTCCGCGGACTTTAGTCCGCGGTTTCACTCCTGAGAGAGAACGACATATCAAGTTCAATTCCTCCGCGAATTAAGAATTCGCGGTTTCCTTGAATTTGTTATGAGTGTGGTTTGAGAGAAGCCTGGGTTCTTGCGCCCGGGCTTTTTGTGGAGCCTGGAATGAGGTATAATCAGTGTCTCAGGCGGCCCCATCGTCTAGAGGCCAAGGACACCAGATTCTCATTCTGGGAACCCGGGTTCGACTCCCGGTGGGGTCACTTATTTATTCTCTCAAGCCCTTCTTCAATCATTTTGTTGTCTTCAAGCTTTGTTAGGTTCTCACTGTAATTTGGGAAAGTATTAAGAATATACGTTTGGAATCTTCTGTCTACTTGGAAGAATATTCCAATTGCTGTTAAAATCATTAATAGTCCGAACCATTTTTGGATATATCCTGCGTTTTTTGCTAGTCCCGTTTTTTCTAAAAGACTCCTCCCGCCATACATAACAGCAAGCATGGGCAAAGCAGTTCCCAACGAGTAAGCAAGTGTTATAAAAAATGCAGATAAGTTAATAGTACTTGTTGCTGCTAAAGTTATAACCGAGGCAATAATTGGCCCGACGCAAGGGGTCCAAAGAAGACCTAAAGATAGGCCAATCAAAATTCCTCCCCAGAAGCCATCCTTAGTGCTAATCCTAAGGTTCCCGGTTAGCCCAGAAAACAACTTTTCTAAAAATTGTTGTACTTGAGGAATAAGTAGGCTAATGCCAAAGAATAAAATAATAACCACAGAAGCAGATCTTAGGTTGTCAGCAGAAATTCCAAAGGCTTTAACAATGGCCGAAAGAAACAGTGTAAAGAAAGTAAAGCTTAAAACAAAACCTAAAACTATTCCAAGGGGTTTTCTTTTTCCGGAAGTTACACCGCCAGATAAAACAATTGGCAAGATTGGCAAGATGCAGGGAGAGAGAATTGTTACAATTCCGCCCAAAAAAGCAAAAAGGACAAGAAGAATCATTTAATGTTTTTCAGAAGTTCCTCAATTCCCCCACCATTCCATTTTGCTACCACATTTGCCTCTTTGTCTATTTGGACAAATGTGTGTTGGTATGTAACGTTGTATTTTTTTGCTAAGTCTTTTTCTTCCTGGTCTGTATTGGGGTCATTGTAGTTGACTCTTATCACTCTTGTGTCCTCTGGAATTTTGTCTGAGTTTTCTTTGAATTTATCGTCTGCCGGCTGGCAGGTTGGACACCAAGAGGCATAGAAGTACAAAACTCTACGCTTGTCTGCATTTTGCTCAAGTACGGCTTTTGTATATTCCACATATCTGCCATTGCTCGAAAGCTCGTCTTGAGATTTTTGAGCTTCTGGCGCTTGTTGAGTTTCTGTAGAGGTGGTTGTTGATTTTTCTCTCTGTGTTGCAACATAAAACGCACCTACTGATGCAAAGATGATGGTCCCACCTATCAGAAGCGCTTTCTTGTCCATGGTTTACTTTACCACAGTTTTATCCAGCCAGGAAGGCGGGGACTATTGGGGCTGGGAGAGCTTCTGGAGCTTTGGGATGGCCGTTGGTTTTCTTGAAGCCATCAACTGCAGTTTCCAAAACTTGGTCTAGATGGTCTGCAAAGACAAACTTGATGTCTTTTTTGACCTTGTCTGGAACATCATCCATATCTTTTTCGTTGTCTTTGGGAAGGATTACGGTTTTTATTCCTGCCCTGTGGGCTGCAATTACTTTTTCTTTAACTCCGCCTATTTCCATAACTCTTCCGCGCAATGTTATCTCGCCAGTCATTGCAACATCTTTTTTAGTTTTAACTCCAGTTAATGCTGAAATTAGAGAGGTTGCCATAGCAACTCCTGCTGAGGGTCCGTCTTTGGGAACTGCGCCTTCTGGTACATGGATGTGAACATCAATTTTTCTTGCAACTTCGTCTCTTATCCCAAGTTCCTCAGAATGGGAACGGGCATAGGAGAATGCCGCCAAAGCCGATTCGCGCATTACCTCTCCAAGCTGGCCTGTTAGGGTTAGTTTTCCTTTTCCTGGCATGAGCGCCGTTTCAACAAAGATTATTTCGCCGCCTGAGGCGGTAACTGCAAGCCCGGTTGAAATTCCGATTTCATCTTTTTTCTCAGCAATAAGCGAAGAATATTGCGCAGGGCCCAGGAGTTTTCTTAAGTCTTCTTTTTGTATGTTTGCTGTCTCTTTTTTCCCTTCTGCCAGATCTCTTGCGATTTTTCTTGAGATTGTTGCAAGATTTCTTTCAAGGTTTCTTACTCCTGCTTCTCTTGTGTATTTGCTGATAATTTCCCGCAGAGCCTTGGAGTTTAGCAGGATTTGGGCAGACAGACCGTGGTTTTTTAGCTGTTTTGGCCAAAGATAATCTTTTGCTATGTTGAATTTTTCATCCTCTGTATAGCCCGCAAAGCGGATGATTTCCATTCTGTCTTTCAGAGCCGGAGGGATTGTTTCCAAGATGTTTCCCGTACAGATAAACATAACTTCCGATAAATCGAAGGGGACTTCCAGGTAGTGGTCTGAGAACTCTTTATTTTGTTCCGGGTCTAAGACTTCCAAAAGCGCACTTGAGGGATCGCCCCTAAAGTCCATCCCCAGCTTGTCTATCTCGTCAAGCATAAATACTGGGTTTTTGGTTGCCGCATTTTTCATTCCCTGGATAATTCTTCCGGGAAGCGCTCCAACATATGTTCTTCTGTGGCCACGAATCTCTGCTTCATCCCGAACTCCACCTAAAGAAATTCTGACAAATTTTCTCCCCAAAGCCCTTGCAATTGATCGCCCAATTGATGTTTTACCAACTCCCGGAGGGCCGATAAAGCAAAGAATTGTTGGCGAGCCTTCCATGGTTTCTACAATTTCACCATTGGCACTACCCTCTTGCCCAACTTGAGACTCTATTTCTTTTTTCTTTGCCTCATTTTTAAGTTGCATGACGGCCAAAAATTCCAAAATTCTCTCTTTTGTTTTTTTTAGCGCGTAATGGTCCTTGTCTAATATTATCCCTGCATTTTTTATTGAGACATTGTCCGGGGACTTTGTACTCCAGGGCATTTCGCATAACCACTCAAGATAATTTCTGACATATCCAGATTCCGGATGGTTTGGGGACATTTGAACCAAGCGCTTTAGTTCCTTTTCTGCCTTTTTTCTGACATCTTCGGGCATTCCTGCTTCTTTAATTCTTTTTCTAAGATCGTCTACTTCGTCATCTCCGGTTTCTTCCCCATCCAGGCTTTTTAATTCCTGTTGAATTGTTTTTTGATGTTCTTTAAGCATTGCTCTCTTCATTTGTTCCTCAAATCTCTTTTGGGTTTTTGAAGAGATTGATTTTTCAAGTTCTAGAATCCCAACTTCACGCCCCAGGAGGTCTTCAACCTTTTTTGCCCGTTCTTCAAGATTTAAGGTTTCTAAAAGTTCTTGTTTTACCGGAGTCTTAACGTCCAATAAATATGCAATTTGGTCAACCAATTCTGCTGGCTCTATTTTTGCAGAAAGAAGACGCATTACTGTTTGGACATCTGCTGGTTTTCCAAGGCGAATTGCTTTTTCAAAAAGCGAGACTAAATGTTTTGCTCTTGCCTCTTCGTCTCCTGAGTTCATAATTTCCTCCTCTACTTGTTCAATTTTGTATACCGGGAAGGGATTTTGGGCTACAACTTCGTTTATTTTTATTCTTGCGCGGCCTGAGACTAAGACATGGATTTCTTCATCTGCCGGCATTATTTGCTGGATTTCAACAAGGGTTCCTATTGGGAAGAGGTCTTCGGGGACTGGGTCTGAGATTCTTGCATCTTTTTGGGTAAAGATTGCCAAAAGCTTGTCGTTTTGATAAGCGGCGTTGACTGCTGCTTTTGTTTTTGGACGACCGAAAGTTAGGATGCTTTCAGTTCGGGGAAAGACTACCGACCCGCGTAATGCAACTACCGGTAGAGTTAGGTTTGTTAGGGATGAGATATCAGCCATGCAGATTTACTGTATTTAGCAGTCTAACACACCGAGTGATAGTCGTCAAGTGTGTTTGGTAGTATACCACGAGGGTGTTATTCGTGGATCACAATCCTTGTCCCGGGATTTTCGCTTGAGGCGCGGGCTGTACCTTTGCCTTCCGGCAAGGCCGGGCCTGTCCAATAAAATAGTTCCTTTGCAACTGGGGTTGGGAGATTGACACATCCATGGCTTCTTGGAGTCCCAAAGCTGTTGTGCCAATAGGTGCCGTGAAGGCCGTAGCCGCGGAATCCCGGGATGTCGGAGTTTTCAAAAAACATAACGTATGGGACGTTGGGCAGGTAATAATAGTACTTGCCCCGGCCGCCTTCCATTTTTGTATATCTAAATTTGCCCCAGACTCTAAATTCCCCAGTTGGGGTTGGGGTCCAGGGAAGGCCTGTTGCAATTGAGGTTTCCAAGAAAACTGCGTCGCCTTCTCTTGCTGTTAGTTTTTGGTCTGATAGGTCAACTTCAATCCAGCGCTCGCCATCTTCTGCTTCTGCGCCGAGAACTTGGGCTAGGGAGGTCTGATCCTCTAGGGGGACTTTAAACTTCTCACCGCCAAAATAGGCAAATTCTTCGGGATCGAACAGACCTGAGACTGAAGTTGCCCCACAGCTTGAGGCGGCTTTTGTGGTTTTTTTGGAGGTAGTAAAGAATAGTACTCCGAGGGCGACGATGAGCAGGACAGGAACTAGAAGAAGCGGGTATCTTGTAAATTGAATATGTACTTTGGCCACAGGGATATAACTCGTTTCAAAAACTCACGCGTTAGCTTCGCTAACTTGTTTAATGTGAGTCGTGAGAACCTGTTTTGAAACAGGTTCATAATCCACTATATTAGATTTCGGTTTGACTTTGCAAGATGAGGCTTCTATTATTCGGACAAGCACATATACAAAGGAGAGTACATGATAGCAACCGCGCTGGTGGACACGCACACGCGACCAGATTGGAAGGAAGCTGTTATCGCGTTTGTAGGTCGATTGTTAATCGATCTTAGCTACGATCCGGAGGAACAAAGTGAATTCCTCTACACGTCTGGCAAGTTGGATCTCTGGGGAGTCAGCGTAAGCACAAGCGTTTCAGGAACACTGTATTTTCGCATGACGGCGCCCGGGCCTTGCGAGGCGTGTATTCTTAAGCTCTATCGTTGGGTTGGTGGGCATGTTTGGCATCCGGTTGTTTCCGCTCGCTTGACTCCAGGGGGGTGTGTGTTTGCTCAGAGTTTTGCGCATCTGTCGGCTGGAAGGCACAAGCTCATCGTTGAGTTCAAAGATTAGCCCTTTTGCACCGCAAATATCCCTCTTTGCGGTGCTTTTTCCTTTGCCCCGCGGAGCCTTAGCGTAGTGGGGTTGCCGCACTTGACACACCCTTGAACCCGTAGTAAAATGTTACCAACATATCAATCTGCCTCATTCTCTGCCTCAACACCTAGATGGAAAATCGATATAATCAAACCCGCGAGCGCCTTGCTTACTACTGGCCAACATATGGTCCCCCAGTTTTAGGCGCACTTTTGGTTCTTTTGGCTCTTTTTGTGGGCTACAGAATCCTCTCAAATCGTGACGAGAAGGCTTCAACTCCTCAGGTACAAGATAATAACCTTTCTTTGAATATCGAGCCTACGCCAGGCGAGAGCCAGCCACCGGCTGAGGTTACACTTCCTGCGGGAGTTACACCTGCTCAAACTCCAGTTGGAGGAGTGGCAAGCGATACGAAGGGTGCAATGGGTTCGACAGGCTCACCATCTGCGACGTCAAGTGCGACTTCGTCTGCGATGACTAAAGGCGGAAAGCTTCCCGAGACAGGATTTCCAATAGTATTTGCTATTCCAGCTTTCTCAGCTCTAGCATTCGGCGGCTATAAACTCTCCAAAGCAAAAAAGTAAGGACTCCCCCTAGTACGTTTGTTATTGTTTGTAATTCTCCACGCACTGTGGTGAAGAATTTTTTTGTTTCCACGTTCTAGAACATAGTAACAACATACACCCCTATGTATGAGTGTATGTTTTAAGAGAGATCTTCTCCGAACCTAAGTTTCGTGGTAAAATACATGTGTATTGCGGGATAGTCTAATGGTAGTGACGCCGGTCTCTGAAACCGGAGATCTAGGTTCGACCCCTAGTCCCGCAGCAAAATTCATATTTTGCGAGGAGACCAAGAAATTGTATTCAATTTCTTAATCCCGCAGCAAAATTTCACCTCTTCTTGTGTATGAAAAATTCCACCTGACGGAGCCTGACAAGCGCCTCTTCGCGTTTTTTGTATGGCCCGCCGAGGTTTCTTCTTGTTTTTTTAGAGATAACAAAATAGCCTGCTTTTCTTTTGACGATCATTACTTAATTATACCCCTGGATGTTAATATTACTTCTGTCTTCTTACTTTCAATGAATTACTTCGTTTACATTCTCCGAACTTCTTCAAACACACTATATGTTGGATACACTAATAATTTAGAGAAACGAATTTCCGAACATCAAACTAAAAGTCCCCGTTCTGCAAAATACACAAAGTATTTTGATACTTGTGAGCTTGTGTATAGTGAAACTCACCCTACACGATCTGGGGCG
This sequence comes from uncultured Gammaproteobacteria bacterium, assembly GCA_964366515.1. GTDB lineage: Bacteria > Patescibacteriota > Microgenomatia > UBA8517 > UBA10165 > 2-12-FULL-44-25. Next base: position 59,591 of record CAYIUF010000001.1, on the reverse strand, counting down.
ATGAAAAGAGAATATGCTTTGAAGCAATTGTCTAAAGCTCAAAAAGAAGCCCTCGTTTCAGAGTACAATTCCATATGACTTCTGGTTCCAAAGCATTTGTAGTTTATAACAAGAAATTTATTTTGATTCTTCGGGATGACAAGCCAAGTATTCCTTGGCCTAATGTTTGGAATTTACCCGGCGGCGGAATTGAAGAAGGGGAGATTCCGGAAGAAGCGATGAGAAGAGAGCTTCAGGAGGAAATTTGTATAACCCCAAAGCATATTGAATTTATTGAAGAACAAAAGCACCCAAGCGGAGCTATTGCTTATCGCTATGTTTCATACCTGACTGATGAAGAGGCAGAACTTGTAAAACTTGGGGACGAAGGTCAACAGTTGGGATTTTTCACAGTCTCTGAGGCTGAAAAAATGGAACATACTGGATTTTTTAATAAATACTTCCAGGCAAACAAAGAAAAGATCACTGAGCTAGTCGAGCGAGAAAATCCTCATAGTTTCTGATATAGTCTGCTTCTTTGTAAACATCTCCGGCCAGAACTAAAATTACACAGTCTTTGGAAAAATCTGTCATCTTATGCCAAAGCATTTTTCCTAAAATCACCCCCCTGTAAGGACTGTCCATAATAATATCTTGTTTTTTTGCTCCATCGTCCAAATGCAACGTAAAAGATCCGTTTAGGCAAACAATTACCTGCTCAAGTTCGATGTGGGCATGTTTTCCGCGTACCGCCTCGGGCCTATTAAGTTTATTTATCCAATATGTTCTTTTTATTGGGAAGGGTATATCTTTTTCTCCTTGGGCGATTGCTAAATTCCCATCCGGCGGGTCTTCAACAAACTGGAATTCTATAATTCCTGAATTTCTGACAATAATATCTTTTTCTTGGGTTTCTTTGAGACTTAGTCTTTCTTTAGTCATTGTTCGACTTGACAGAGCATACACTCACGATTAGGATTGCTCAAGAGCGCAAAGCTCCAGGACATTAACAAAGGAGAAAGTTTTTTGACAAAAATAGCTGTTGCTTTGGATGTGCCTACGATTCCTGAAGCACTCAGGCTCGTAGATCAGTTGCGAGGGTATGTGGACTACTTTAAGGTAGGGCTTCAACTCTTGCATGGCCAGGGTACTCCGCAAGTACTGAGGGCTATGAACTCAGCTGTCATAGACGTAATGCTCGACTGGAAACTCAAGGACATTTCAGAGACTGTAGCCTTGGCAGTACAGGCGATTTCTGAGTACAACGTCGCCTACTTCAACCTCCATGTCTCAACTGGCAATGAGTCCATTTTGAGGGCATTTCAGTATCGCGGAACCAGCAGGGTTCAGGGCGTCACGGTACTAACGTCACTTTCTAGCGAGGAGTGTGTTGAAATCTACGGAGTAGATGCCCCAACCAAGGTGCTCCAGTTTGCTCGTACCTTTGCTGATCTTGGTGGGCATGCGATCATTTGCTCTCCAAAGGAGGCTTCGACTTTGCGGGACGACCCCGAAGTGGCTCAGTTGGAGAGATGGACACCAGGAATTCGTTCATTGTGGGCGGTCAAAGGTGACCAGAGTCGTGTCCTCTCACCTGCAGATGCAATGCTTGCCGGCGCAGATGTTCTCGTAATCGGAAGGCCGATCACGCAGCCACCTGCCGAGATTGGTTCCCCAAGAGACGCAGCGCAGAGGATCTGGGACGAGATCTATGCAGCTGGTGGAACAAGAAGCAAAGCAGCATGATGAGACAAGAGTCATGTGAGGCACGAGCCTTAAGAAAGAGGAGTACCAAATGAACTTTGCGAAATACCGTCTCTCGGAAGAAGAGGTGTTGGACATACTCGCCAAAGCCGGTGCGGTTTTGGCAAATGACCACTTCGTCTATACGTCGGGCAAACATGGCAGTGCCTACGTAAACAAAGACGCTATTTACCCCGACATCGACGCAACCTACAAGCTATGCGAAGCCACTGCATACGAGTTTTTAGATCAACGGGTGCAAGTCGTTGTTGGGCCAGTAGTTGGTGGGGTTATCTTGCAGTGGGCTACTGCTTTCCACTTGCGAGAATTCGCCGAGAACGTCCACAGCAGAGGTGAGGTCATCGGCGTCTATGCAGAAAAGGTCGGAGAGCCGTTTCGATACTCTGATGGCACCATCGCGCAGCACTTTACTTTTTATCGAGGGTATGGTGAACGTCTCAAAGGAAAGCGTGTCCTGGTCGTTGATGACATTTTGACCACCGGAGGGTCAGTCCAAATGGTCGTCAAGGCTGTTCAGGAAGCTGGCGGCGAGGTCATTGGAGTTGGGGTCTTGGTGAACCGAGGAGGCGTGACTGCAGAGGATATTGGTGTACCAAAACTCTTTGCCCTTGCAAACGTCAGCTTGGATGCCTGGGCCGAGGAGGATTGTCCACTGTGCAAGAATGGTGTCCCCGTCAACACCACGATTGGCAAAGGCCGCGAGTTCGTAGCACGTCAAAAGGCCACAGTCACAGCCTGAGCACTAGGGCTAGTATTTCTTTTTCAAAAGATTGCTAGCCCTTTTTCGTGGGAATTATTTTTTGACCCGCCCGAAGACTGCTTGAAGAAACTTCTCGAGGAGGTTGTCCCAAACGTTTGTTGATTTTGCGAAGAATGGCTTGTCGAAAATTGAGCGCGACCAAACAGACAAAACAACCCATTCGCCTTTATTGTTTTTTGCGGCAACAACTTCGATTTTTTGATTGCCGTATGTTTTGTAGTAAATCCAGGAATTTGTGGCTGTTGCACGGCGAGACTGGTCAGGATTGCGCCATGTTGCAAACGCATCCCCCTGCTTTATTCCGCGCTGTCCAAGCCTTTGTAAGGCATGGTTTGTCCAAATGATTCCTCCGAAGTTTCTGTCCACTTTCTCTAGTATATCGAAACTTTCGTCTTTTTTTCTTCTTGCAAACTCAGAGCAAAGATGTTTGATTAAAGAAGGTCAAGGGAGGTGATACACTTTGAAAAATTTACACACAGTTGCTTTTTGGCTAGTCATAGTTGGGGGAGTAAACTGGGGATTGGTTGGTTTGGGAAATTTCTTAGGGGCAGGCAACCTTAATTTGGTTGAAAAGGTTTTGGGGTCATTTTCTGGCGCTTCAGATCTTTTTTACGTACTTGTAGGACTTTCTGCAATTTATTTGCTTTGGGGAAGAGTTGCGAAATAGGCCAAATGTCATTGCGAGGTCGCCCACGGTGACCGTGGCAATCTCATTTTTTGGACAAATCACTTAATATTTCGTGTTTCAGCTTGCCCATCTCATCTTTGACGTGCTCTTCAACGCTTTCTTCAATTTTGTCGTCTAGGTATTCTATTAGCCCGGGGTCGTGGGGCGTTTTTGCAAACCTTTTTAGAAACTCTTCGTGATGTTGTTTTGGAAGATGGGTTAATACACGGTCTAGAACCCTGTGATGGGTCATTTCTTCAATTAAATGCTCAAGCTCTCGCCTTTCATCACGATCTAGGTCGAGTTTATTTAGTTCAACTTCAACCTCCTCTAGAACTATTAAGTGATCATAAAAAACTTTTGACATATAAAAATTTCTTCAATTCGCTTCGCTCATATAGAATAACTTGCTCATTATTTTTTACTGACAAGGTTCTGTGCGACTAGCACAGGTTCTTATATAGCTTGCACTATTTTATCGGGCAACTCATTGTACTTTATTGGCCCAAGGGGAATTTCGTTATTCGGATCGTCGACGAACATCATAATTACTCTCCCCTTTTTGTATTTTGATCCCCCGAGCTCTGTCATCACTTCTGGGCTTCCTCCAAAGTGTTTTCCAGTCCATGCGGCGGGGCCGGCATCGCCCATTACAGCAACAACAGCGTTTCCATTGTCGGCATTTACAACTATCATTTTTCTCCATTTGTACCATTTGGCCAAGTACCTTACTCGCTCTTTCCAATCTGGCAAATACATAAGCTGGGCACAAACATAGTACTTTTCTCTTTCAATTGCATCCGGTGTTAAGACCCCATTTTCAGTAAAGTATCCAAACCCTCCAAGCCCAGGGGCCATTCCTTCAACTTTTGACGAATGTCGGTCTATTGTGTCTCCCGGGAACCTCTTTAGATGCTGTTCTGCGCCAATATATCCATAAGTTGTATTTAAGTGTTCGCCTTCCAGCGTTGCTTTTGTTGGTACTTTAGTACCATTTGTAATTATTTTTTCAACAATTTTTTCATCTTCTCGAGTTAAAAATGGTGGGTTAAATTTATTCACAATTTGGGGCAGAGATTTTTGAAAGTTTGCAACGATAAATTCTCTTGAGCCGGTTTTTTGAATTTGTCCGCCGCTTTCTAGGGCTTGAGCAATGGGTGTTGGTAGGGTGATTTTATGATCATTTGACGAATCCAGCTCAACAGTCCCTTCTTGGACTTGGGCTGCTGGGCTTGTTGCTTCGGGACGTTTGATCAAGGGTTCCGGCTTTATCTCGTCGGTTTGCACTGCGCCTGGAATAAGAAGGGCGCCGCCGAGAGCGCCAGCTGTCAAGAGCTTTGTTGAGTGTTGTCTGATTTGCCCTAGATCAATCCCCGCTTCTTCAAGAAAATTTTGGGCTTGCGGGTGTTTTTGGGCTAAGGCGGCCTTTGTTTGAAGATGTCTTACCTTAAGCCTAGTTCTGATTTGGTCTGATGTGGGGGCAGGTTTCATTTTCTAGAGAAGCACTTTTTGCGCCTCTTCGAGGCGATGCAATACCTCGTCTTTACCTAAGATTACCATAGACTCATTTATTGGAGGAGTGATTTTTGTTCCTGCAAGGGCAAGTCTTAGCGTCATATAAAAGTTTCCCGTTTTGAAGCTTTTTTCTTCAATTGTTTTTGACAGCGAACTATTTATTTCGTCAAGATTCCACTCGGGGGTACGTCTTAAAGTGACCAATGCATCTGCGATATGACCAGCTGAGGATTCGTCTATAAAGGTTTCTCGACCTATGGTTGGGTGGTTCCAAAAAAAAGACAGGAGAGGCTCTGCATCTTCCAGTTTATTTATTCTTTCTTTGATTAAAGGAACTGCCGTTTTTAGAAATTCTACAGATGTGTCTGCCGTGATGTGGTCATTTAATAATCTAGCCAGTACTTCATCTTCCATTTGGCGAATATACATACCATTTATCCAGTCAAGTTTTTTAACATCAAAAACTGGCCCGGATTTTCTAACTCTTTCAAGCGTGAAGTTTTCTACGAATTCAGAAAGTGAGAATATTTCTTTTTCTTCAGGATGCGACCACCCAAGAAGGCACAAGAAATTTACGAGTGCTTCGGGGAGGTATCCTTCTTTTCTGTATAACCCTAAATCTACTGGGTCGCGGCGTTTTGAGAGTTTGGTTTTATCTTGACTCCTAAGAGTTGGGAAATGGGCAAATTCAGGCGGGGCTGCGCTAAATGCCCTAAAGAGCGCCAAATGTTTTGGCGTGTTTGAGATATGGTCTTCGCCGCGAATTACATGGGATATTTCCATTGCAATATCGTCGACCACAACTGCGAAATGGAATGTTGGAAACCCATCGGACTTTAGGATTACAAAATCTTGGACTTCTTGCCCCGGGAACGTGATTTCACCCCGGATCAGGTCGTTCCATGAAATGTCTTCCCCGGGATTCTTAAAGCGGACTGCGCCTTCGTCTTCGTAGGCCAAGCCTTTATCGACTAGCTCTTTTGCTTTCTTTTGGTACAAGTCAAGACGCTCGGATTGACGGTATGGCCCAAACGCGCCGCCCTTGTCGGGCCCCTCATCCCAAGAAACTCCAAGCCAGTCAAGATTTAAGTAAATTGCCTCTTCTGCGCCTTCTACTTCTCTTTTTGTGTCTGTATCTTCAAGGCGGAGAACTATATCTCCGTCAAGTTTTCTTGCGAAAGCGTAGTTAAAAAGCGCAGTATATGCAGTTCCTACATGGGCAAACCCTGTTGGCGAGGGCGCAATTCTGACTCTGATTTTAGCCATATTTCAGATTGATTCTAACACGTTTGGAACGTATACTGAAGTTCACGGTAATGACATTAACTGAAACTGCATTTTGGGCAAGACGAGGCATAAAATACGGATCAATTTTATTGGTGGTCTTGATATTTGCGAGAGTTGTTTTTATGGGCGGCTATTGGGCGTATAGGCAAGTTTTCCCAAAGCCCCCGCCAAAACCCGAGGTAACTTTTGGAAAACTACCGGCAGTTACATTTGACTCCAGATTTTCTGCAAATTCCCTGGGCTTTACGCTTTCTCTTCCCGAAGGCGAGCTTCCAACGTTCCCCGGACAAGTAAATGTGTTCTTTATGCCTACCCCACAGGCGTCGTTTGCAGATTTGACCGAATCCAAAAAGATTGCCCAGTCTTTGAGCTTTTCTCCGACTGGTGCGCCTTTGAGCGACGTTATATATCGCTTCACCCACCGCGATGTGCCCGCAACCTTGGACATAAATATTGTAAACAAAACTACATCTTTGAGTTATAACTTAAGTGCCGATCCGGGGCTTTTGACGCTGAAGCCAAGGTCTGAGGCAGAAGCTATAAATACGGCACGCTCATTTTTGACCCGCGGGGGGCTATATCCTGAGGATCTTCAAAACGGCAACCAAGAGGTTGAGTATTTAGCATCTGGGACTGAGGCTTTAACTAGGGTTGGGTCTTTGTCTGAAGCAAATTTTGTAAGGGTAAACTTTTTAAGGCGAAATTATGACGGCATGCGGGTTATCACGCAAAGAAATGACCGAAGCACAGTTTGGCTTTTGGTAACCGGGGAAACTTCTGGGCCTAAGCAGGTTATTGCCGGAGAATACCATTATTTCCCAATTGATGAGGGGCAAAAGGCAACGTATCCAGTCAAAACTTCTAAAGTTGCTTGGGAAGAATTGCAGGCTGGGAAGGGATTGGTTATTGCTCCACCCACAACCGGAAATGCGGCAACAGTAAGGCGAGTTTACTTGGCTTACTATGATTCCGGGAAACCACAGCAATTTTTGCAGCCTGTTGTAGTTTTTGACGGTGGAGATGATTCGGGCTTCCGTGCAATTGTTCCAGCGATAGCTCCGGAGTATTACGGGAATTAATTCGTTACTTCCATTCATGTTCCTCACTGCGTTCGTCAGAGAGTGGGAATTTCATTTCCACTCGTAGTTTTGAAAAACCCATTCAAGAATCTTTTTTGTTTCTCCGAAACGGTCTTGGCTTCCAAGAACTGACATGAGAACACGATGTCCGTCTTTTTCGTAAAGCGTTACAAGATCTTCGCCTGAATTTTCAGTCCATCCGGTTTTAACTCCTAAAACGCCCGGCATATTTCCTAACAGTTTGTTTGTTGAGGAAACTTGATGGATTACCGAGCCATCTATATTTGTTACTTTGTAGTTTTTGGTTCCAACCATTTTTGCAAATACTGGGTTTTCCAATGCATATAGACTAAGTTTTACTATATCTTCTGATGAGGAAAAATGGAGGTACTCATCGTATCCTTGTGGATTTGTGAAGTTTGTATTTTGAAGATCCTGGTTTTTTGCAATTTGGTTCATAACTGCAACAAAATTTTGCTTTCCCCCTGGGTAGTTTTCTGCCAAAACTTCTGCTGCGTCGTTTCCTGAAAAAACCAAAAGTCCATAAAGGAGATTTTCGACAGTAATTTGTTCTCCAAAAAATAATCCCATTTTGTGTCCATCAATTTCTTTAACGTTTCCTGCGGTTAAAATTTCCTCCGGTTTGTAATGCGCCATAGCAACAATGGCAGTTGCTATTTTTGTTGTTGAGGCAGGAAGCGAGGGCTCTTTTTCATTAACTGCAAGAAGTACTTTTTTCGTTTCAAGATCCATGGCAAAAATAGATTTTGAGGAAAGCTGGGGCAAGGGAACATTTTTTTCTACAATTTCAATTGGCTTTTGGATTGCTTCTGCCAAAACTTTGGGCTCCTCGACGGGTTTGGAAGTTGTGAGGCCGCCGACAACTGCCGCAACCACCACTAAAAGGCCAGACAAGATTAGGAGATTATATTTTCCGTCGGGTTTTTGGGGTGTGCGGGGCATACTCACTTTCCTTTTTTTGAGAACGAAAAATCAACCCTTTCCATGTCTCTTGGATAGAGTGAGGCTTCGCGAATGTTTTGCAGATTAAGGAGCTTCATTGTTGTTCTTTCCAGTCCAAAAGAAAATCCGCCATGCGGGGGCATTCCATACCGAAATGCCTGAAGGTACATTTCAAAATTTTCGGGGTCCATTCCCCGGGACTCTATTGTCTCCACTAGTTTATCGTAATTATGAATTCTCTGAGCTCCGCTTGCTACTTCCAAGCCCTTAAAAAGAAGATCAAAACTTAAAGTGTATTCTGGGTCATCTGGGTCTGGCATCGAATAGAAAGCGCGTTTTTTTGTTGGGAAATGGGTGATAGTTACTAAATCTGAATTGTGTTCCTCTTTTGCCCAAGCTGATATTTCTTTTTCGTCTTCGGGCATTAAGTCCATTTCATTTCTATGATCTACACCCGTTCTCTCAAAAACTATTTCTTGGGCCTCTCGCATTTTTAGACGAGGCACTTTCGCACTTACCAAAGACGGCTCGACACCAAGCAGTTTCAATTCTTCGGCACACATGTCTTGTGCATAGCCAACAAGTATCGAGTAGGAAACTTCTAATGCATCTAAAACTTCTTCAAACTTCTCGATAAACCCTATTTCAAAATCTAGCTGGATCGATTCGACAAGGTGGCGTGTTGTAACTGATGGTTCGGCACGATATATGTGGGATGTAAGATACACACGCTCGAAAGCTCCAACCATCATCTGCTTGTAAAGTTGGGGGCTCTGCACAAGGTATGCAACGTTTCCAAAATATGGGAACCTAAATAACTCTGCTCCACCCTCTGTGGCGGATGCAGAAATTGTTGGGACAAAAACTTCTGTACAATCCATTTCTTTGGCCGCCTTTCTGAAGCCTTCCATTAAAGCTTCCTGTACTTTGAAAATTGCTTTTATTTTTGGGTGTCTTAGGGTTAATGATCTGTGATCTAGAAGAGTTGGCAGATGGAGTTCTAAGTCTTTTGCGCCCATATCAATTGGTAGTTCTTGGGCTTTGGATAGGATAGTTGCTTCTTGTGCTTCTAGCTCCACAAATCCAGTTGAAATATTAGGGTTTGCTAGTTTTTCTGGGCGCTCTTTTGCCAGGCCCTCAAACTCCACAACGTCAAATGGCTTAAGGTCGCAGTCTCCTTCAATGACCGCCTGGAGAGTTCCACTTCTATCTACCAGGTCAACAAAGGTGATTTTTCCATGGGACCTTACAGTTTGCACCCAGCCTGCAACTTTTATAGTTTCACCGACTTTCTTTATTGTATCTATGATTAAAGTTCTTGCCACAGTTTAGATTTTACCTTCAATAGATTTTAACTTCAATTGGAGGTTGGTATTTCCTTTCCAGGAATTTTCTTCAATTGAATATATGATGTCCACGGGCTTTTCGGGAGAAATTGAAGAATAGTGATTGCTCATCCTAAATCCTACTGCTTCTAAAACTCTGTCATCTTTTCTTAACAGCAATTTTATATGGGTTTGATCCTTGCCCATGAGCCGAACATCATCGACTTCTATTCCGCGAGACAAAAAAGTTGGCGTTGGATTTCCAAAGCCGAAGGGCGCAAAGCTCTGAAGTTCTTTATATAAATCTAGGGTCACCAGTGAGAGATCGATTTCACAGTCAATACGGGTTTCTCTTAGAAATAACCCTGCACTTAAAGATTCTGCAAATTTTGAAAGCTTATTTTGAAAGTCCTCAAATTTTCCGGGTAGTATGCTAAAGCCGGCGGCCATTGGATGCCCTCCTGCGTTTTCTAAGATTCCATCCCCAACCGTTTTTATTGTTTCCACAATATTTATGCTTGTTATAGAGCGCGCAGATGCCTTGAAAAGTGTTTCACCTCGAGACATAACAATTGCGGGTCTGTGGTATTTTTCAACCAAACGCCCTGCGGCAATTCCCACAATCCCTTCTTCATACGATTCATGGTGGGCAAGAAGAATTCCGGGTAGATTGTTTGCCCACAGCTGATCAAAATTTTCTTCAATATGTTTTAGAATGTTTTCAGTTTTTTCCTGGCGCTGGCGATTCGTACTCCCAAGTTTTTGTGCAAGCTCTTTTGCTCTACTTTGGTTTTTGGCACAAATAAGGCGAAGGCTATCCATTGCGTGTTCAAGCCGTCCTGCACTATTTAATCGGGGAGCGATTACAAAGCCTATGTGGAATGTGTCGATAAGCTTTTGGTCAACACCTGATTCTTCGCAAAGCGCAAGCAAGCCTGGCCTTTCTGATTTTCGAAGTACACCTAGTCCGTGTTTAACAATCGCACGATTATGGCCAATAAGCGGAAGTACGTCAGCAACAGTGCCGAGAGCGGCGAGTCCTAGGTGTTCTGCGGGTGACGCGGGCAGAGGGACTCCCAAGAAGGGGCCCCTTGTGGGTTTTCTTGGGAGAAAGCCCGCGGCAGAACCCGCTAAAATAGCACGAGCGAGAAACCAAGCAACTGCGGAGCCGGAGATTTGAGTTGTGTGAACAATTGCGTGAGCCTTCGGCAAAGCTGCTCCGGGAAGATGGTGATCTGTAATTATTACGTCCACACCGATGGTCTTTGCAAAATCTACTTTTTCATTTGCAACAATTCCGTTGTCTACTGTAATTATCAATCCAATAGTTGGATCTTCACCCTTGAGCTTTTTTATGCTTTCCACGTTCAAGCCATAACCCTCGTTAAATCTGCTTGGTATGTATGGGAGCGTGTTTGCTCCTAAAGTTGTAAGCGTTTCCCACAATATGGCTGATGCACAGACTCCATCTACGTCATAGTCGCCGTATACGATTATCTTTTCGTTATCTTCAATTGCCTTATTTATTCTTGTTATTGCTTTGTCTAATTGAAGTTCGTCTATTCCGACATCTTTTGGAGTTAATTCACTTGGATTAGTCGGGTTAAAAAATTCCTCCTGCTGTTTTTTTGTCTTTATTCCACGGTTTAGAAGCAAAATTTCTACTACTTCTTTGGCACTTTTGACGCTTTCGATACTCTTGGCTCTTGGCATTTGTTAGAATATTACCATGCAAACAGATTTTCCACCCAAAGTTGCCGAGATACTCCACAATTTTGAACGTTCGGGGTACCAAATATATATTGTAGGCGGGGTTGTACGTGATCTCTTGCTAAAGAGATCACCTGGCGATTGGGATTTTACAACGGATGCAACTCCACAACAAATTTTGGAGTTATACCCCGATGGTTTTTACAATAATGATTTTGGGACGGTTGGGATTGCAGATGATGTCCTCGACAAGCCGTATGAGATAACAACATTTAGGACAGAACATGGGTATTCAGACAAAAGAAGGCCAGATAAAGTTTCTTGGGGAAAAACTTTGGAAGAAGATCTGGGCAGGCGCGATTTTACAGTTGGTGCTATAGCTCTGAACGCTGCGGGGAAGATTATTGATCCGCATGCAGGGCAGGAGGATCTTCAAAAGAAAATTGTTCGGACGGTTGGAAACCCAGTTGACCGGTTTTCTGAAGATTCTTTAAGGATGATGCGGGCGATTCGTATCGCAACGGAGTTGGGGTTCGTAATTGAAGAAGAAACTTTTGAAGCAATCAAAATGCATGCGGAAGATTTGAAACATATTTCTTGGGAGCGGATTCGGGACGAACTTTTTAAAATTCTTGCATCGAACTTTCCAGACGAGGGAATAAAAATGCTTTACGCCAGCGGTCTTCTTGAGTATATTCTCCCAGAACTTTCGGCTGCATACGGCGTTGAGCAGAAAAGTCCGGGGCGGCACCATATCCATGATGTTTATACCCATTCTTTGCTTGCCTTAAAGTATGCCCCAACTCGCGACCCGCTCGTACGCCTTGCCACATTGCTTCATGATATTGGGAAAGTAAAAACGAGAAAAGTAACGGATAGCGGAATTGTTACTTTTTACAACCATGAAGTTGTAGGTGCCAATCAATCAAAGGAAATTGCAGACAGATTAAAACTTTCTAAAAAACAAAAAGATAAACTTTGGATTTTTGTTCGCTGGCATCAATTTACAGTTGACGATAAACAAACAGATTCTGCATTAAGACGATTTATCAAAAATGTTGGACATGAGAATCTTGATGACATGCTTGCGCTTCGCACGGGCGACCGACTTGGAGGGGGAGCACGCGAGACTTCTTGGAGACTTGAGAAGTTTAAGGAAAGACTTGAGGAAGTACAGCATCAACCGTTCTCAGTTCGTGATTTGGCCATCAATGGAAAAGATGTTATGGATACTTTGAAGATTTCCTCGGGTCCACAGGTGGGAAAGATATTAAACCAGCTCTTTGCGGAAGTTGAAGAGGATTTGACGAGAAATACAACAGAGTATCTCCTAAAGCGCGTTAAAGAGTTCTAGGACAGGAGATAGGTACATATCGTGGTGTAGACTTTTTATATCAGCGACACTTAACCATTGATACTCGGTGTGTTCCCCTGTGTTTAATTCCACTTCACCCTTTGCGTTTACTTTATAAGTGAGCCTTACTGTGTGTTTGTCCGCAACTCTCAAAATGTCCTGAGCGTGTATTATCTCTGGTTCTGATGTAAGTTCAAGTCCTGTTTCTTCTTTTACCTCACGTCGTATGGTTTGTTCCAACGTTTCACCTGGATTTAGCCTTCCACCAGGGATGTCCCACCTTGGCTCAGTTTCACCGGGGTAAGCGTTTGCACGCTTGATAACTAAATACATACCCTTTTCGTTTGAAACTAGCGCTTTAACACTTATTTCTAAAAACATATCTATCTTTTAAGTTTCCTTTTCATTTCGTCCCAGGTTACTAATAGTGGAACAGCCACAAAGGGAGAGGAGTAAGTTCCAGAAATAGTTCCTACAAGAAGCGCGAATACAAACCATTTGATAGATGCTCCGCCCATCAAAAATAAGGCAACTAACATAAAAACAATTGTTAGTGAATTGTTAAGCGAGCGGACCATTGTTTCTGATAACGCTTTGTTTGCTGTTTCTTTCACAGATAGCCCACTATGTTTTTTCATCGTCTCTCGGATTCTGTCGTATACAACAATTGTGTCGTGGACTGAGAAGGAAAGTACAGTCAACACAGCGGTCACGAAAAGTACGTCAACTTCAACTGCCCTAAAATGTCCAAGTGCTGAGAAAGTGCCAAGCACTATTATGGTGTCATGCAAGGTGGCAAGCACGGCACAAACACCGAATTGAAAACTCTTAAACTGCCAAGCAACCCAAAGTAAAATTCCGACAGTTGCAATAGCAAGTGCAGTATAAGTTTTTTGAAGAATTTCTTTTGAGAAAGTTGGCCCCACTGTTTCAAACCTTATTATTTTTGGCTTTTCTGGCATTGCATCTGCTTCAAGTTGGGCTTGAGCTTGAGTGAAGTCTGCGCCATATCTTATTTCTCTTTTTTCATTTGGAAATTGATATTCAACAATTGTCCCTCCGGTAAAATCAATTGATAATTTAAATCCCCAAGCAACTATCGCGTAGATTGAAATCGCCACAGCAACTCCTGAGATTGCAAAATAGATTGGTCTGTATTTCATCCAGTTCATCCCGTTAGAAATCCTTTCTGCAAGTACTATTTAAACACCACACATCATCACATTTTAGTTTTCGGTTTAGTAAGTTGTGTGTTTTATAAAAATTTCTAACGGGATTCATATTATTTTTTCGCAAAAACACGTAGTAGAGTTCTTGTAACAAATATTCCAGTAAACAAACTTATTACAACTCCTAAGAAAAGTGTTGCCGCGAATCCGCGTATTGGTCCTGATGTATGAAGAAACGGCAAATTTAATGGATTAAACAATATAAACGAAGTCATGAGAGTTGCAATGTTTGCATCTCTTATTGAATCCCAAGCTCTTCCAAATGCAACTTCCAAAGAGTCCGCCCAAGGGCGGCCGGCGCGAACTTCTTCTTTTAATCTTTCGAAGATTAAGATATTTGAGTCAACTGCCATGCCGATTGACAAAATAAACCCTGCAACCCCCGGAAGCGTTAATACTACTGGGATAATTTTGTATAGAGCAAGGCTTATGATTCCATATATTAGTAAGCCGACGCTTGCCACTAGCCCAAGTCTGCCGTAGTAGCCAATCATGAATACTACAACTGCTCCCAGGCCAACCAGACCTGCTATAACACTTGCTCTTACGGATTCTGCACCTAACGACGCCTCAACTGTTCTTTGTTCAATTAAACGAATTGGGACGGGGAGGGCCCCGGAATTTAGAAGATTTGAAAGATCTTTTGTTTCTTCAAGAGTAAAGCTCCCAGTAATTATTCCTCTCCCGTCTGTTATCGGAGTATTTACCATTGGAGCCGAGATCCCCACTTGATCCAAAAAGATTGCCAGAGGTTTTCCTTGGAGGCGGGTAGTAATATCTGCGAACTTTTTTGCAGATTCTGGTTTTGTTTCGAAAGAAATTACAGGTTTTCCAGACTGGGAATCAAATTCAGATCTTGCCTTCTTGAAATCAGATCCCGTGAATCCAGTTGATACAGTATTTTCGTAAGTAATCATGCCGCTTGGTGAGGCTTCTTTTTCCGCGACATACTCTCTAAAGTCTAGTTGGGCAGTTTGACCTATTAAAGCGATTGCGCCTTGGGTATCGCTGACTCCGGGAAGCTCGACAATGATTCTTTGAGAATTCCCAACTTGAGAGGTTTGAACTGTGCTTTCTGAAACACCGAACATATTGATCCTTCGATCTATTGCATCTCGTGCTCCGGCAATTGCATCTTCTCTGTCTTCTTCTGACACCTTGGACATGTCTGCCTCAAAACTTAAATGACTACCTCCTGCTAGATCTAGGCCTAGTTTTGTTGGGAAGTCGCGATAGAAATACTTATCTCTGATAAAAAAAGATATTGGGTTCCTTCTAAACTCTGTGTCTATATTTAAGCCAAACTTTTGGAACTTTATTGGAAAACGGGAAGGAAGGGCGATATAGAGGCATCCCAGAGTTAATAAAAAAATGATGAGCAGTTTACGTAAGTGCATTTTGCGTCAGTTTACAAATTCTTGTTCGTCTCCAATTATCATAATCTTTGCTGAGGATAAAATTCCAAGTATAAAAGGGTCTCGCCTCTTTTTTCTGAAATCAAATTCTTCTGCAGTCATTGGAGTGTAGTTTATTTCTTGGGTTCTTTGGGCCTCTTCTTGCCTTATAAAAACAGCAAGTTCTGGGAGAACCACATCGCCAACAACTAAAACATCAACTTGGTCTGTGTCTTTTCTCGGAACTCGTCTTACAAATTCTCCCGAGAAGACAACAAACGACAATTTCCCAATTTTCCCTTTGTTCTTTCTTATGTTAAGGCCAAGCCCAGTTGTTTTTGCAACAAGACTTAAAAGCTCGGGGAAGAAAGCGTAATCATCCCTAAACCAATAGTAAAGCCTATTCCCCCTTGCTTCCTTTTTTAGCATTCCTGCTTCTTCCATGCGAGATAACTCGCGCCTTACTGCGTTTATCTCTTCTCCGGTTCTTCTTACAAGTTCTCTGACATGGTACATTTCCTTGGGATTTTCAAGGAAGCTTTTTATAACTTTTACTCGAACTTTTGAAACTATAAAATCGCGCAAATTGGCCATATGTTTAATAAAGCGTCAAAGGTACCAAAGGTATCAAAGGGGCAGGAAGGATATTGAGGGGCAGATCAGTAATCCACTTTTGTTGTTGGTTCTAGAACTTCAATCCAGATTGGGCCTCGAACAAAGTTTATTTCTTTTCCGGCATTATCTGTAAATATAGTTCTGTCTGTTCTTGATTTTTTAGACCATTTGCCTACAATTGGCTTATTCCCGTTTTGGAATAGCAATGCTTTGCCACCACCTGTGGTTGTGTAAAGAAGATGTTTCTCAGGATCATTCAGATGTCTCATTGTTGTAAATAAAACTATAACGTTTGATGTGGAAAGTTGAGTATCGTTATTTAAGTCTTTGTGCGGTACGCCGCCATTATCTCTTTTGTATGTATTTGAGGCAGGATCATATATCCAGGAGACAGCGTATTGCATATATCCTTCCCAAAATGGAAAGCTTATTTTGCCTGCCACTGGTGTGGCAGAAGGTTGGCCGTCTGCAAACTTCCATTTTACGAATCCTTTGTCCCAAGCAGTGCCATCTTTATTTTTCTCCGTAAGCCCTCGTTCTGATGCAGCGGTCCAAAGCTTATCTGAAGTTGCATACATTTGATGCTCTGTTGCAACATCTGGGAGTCTTTCCGTATCTTTTTCATAAGTTGGGAAACCAATTGAAAATTGGTTTAGATCGTTATATAAACGCCATCCATATTTATCTATTTGCCCCAATGCATCTGCTGGTCCTGCCCTATTTGCGCCCCCTACGTGAGCGTAGAGGGGATCTTGCCCGTATTCTGAGACCCAATCCAAATAATAAGTTCGGGCTGAGCGGACAGGTCCAACTAAAGTCTCCTCAGCGGAGGCTCCGCAATAGAACATTACAAGGAAACGAGTAATTGCGCCTTCTGCTACTGCTTCGTAGACAACATCTGATGAAGAGATTCCTGACTGAGGCCTTGCTTCTGTGTGATTTTCGATCATAACTCCCAAAGGCCTTCTCTTTTCCCAAATTTCTCGTTCAGCTTTTGTAAACATTTTACCGTTAAGCGGGCATTCTTCGGTCTTGGGGGCGTTGGGATCAATTTTTCCACGAGTTAATGCAGTTTGCGGGGAAACGTTTTTCCCGCCTTTTATAACGTATGTAAACAAAACGTAGGAGATTCCTGCTGAAAAAAAATATAGACCAAGCAGGCCCAATGCAACTTTTGCTGTAATGTTTTTTGAAATCATTTTGCGTTTTCTATAGCTTGTTTTTCTTCTTTTGATAAATCAGCTGGCGACTTTCCCTTTAACACAGGCTTTACATATATTCTTGTTCCTTCTCGGCCGTGCAGGCTTAGTATGGTCACTCCCGAGCTCTCTTTGTCAAGAAGGGCGAGGGCGAAGGATTGGTTGCCTCCTGTTTCTTGGTATGGATTAAAGCGAACAAGCCCGACTTTTTGTATATGTTTTTCGGCGCTTTTGACTGCTAATTCTAATCTTGCCTCAGCTTCTATTAAACGTTTTTCAGTATTTTTAGATTGAGATAGTAGATCTTTTAAGATCTCGACTAATGTCTTTTTGTCGCTTCTTGAAACCAAACTCTTGTAATGGGCGTTGATTTTGTAAAGCCAAAAAGTTAATACGACAAGCCAAAGTGCGGCTACTGCTCCCAAAATCAGAACATAACTTGGGGCGAGTAACATTTGAACTCACTCATTGTAAAGGCACTCCACACCCGGGTCAAGGGTTATTCCTTGCCAGTTTCTGTTGTAATTCGACAATGTTTTTTGCGCCATTCAAAAAGAGCTTGTCGATTTTTAAGGCATTGTTGATTGCAGCATAAATCCAGCCTGAGCTTATTAGTTCATCTAACTGAACTGACAAATGTTCACTCTTTGCATCTTTCAGAACTGAGAGGTTTGAGAATATTTTTTGGACGTTCTCTTCCCAAGTTCCCCAGGGCGATAAAGACAAAACAAAACACCCGGCTCCAATTGCATCATAGGCCATGTCGCCTGAGGGTTTTGTTATGAATCCGTCGGCCCAGGCAAATGCATGTTCTATTAAACTCTGATTGGCTTCGACAACGCTTGTACTATATATAACGCGAACGGAAGCAGATTCGTCATCGACCCTTGCGGGCACGTTTATTCCAACGCTTTTTGCAAAATTATCGTACTCTTTTCTAAATTGCGGGAGTGTGCTTGCGTATAAAATTAGCTGGACTTGTCCGTTTTTGACTTTATCTTTCAGACTTTTTAGACAATTTCTTATTTCGTCTGAGTTTTGACCAAGTCCGCCTGTTGTTATCGCAAGCCTTAGGGGGCGACTTTTGAAAGTTAGGGCATTTTTTCTTTTGCGAGCTCTGACTACGCGCGGGTCAACCGGAGGGCCTGTCACGACAATTCTATCTTCATCAAGAACAATCTCTTTTTCTTTTGCCTTCTGCCTAAACTCGTTTTTCGTTTCCTCATTGAAAACTGCAAATGTGATATTTTTTCGTCCTGCCTCCATCAAATACTGCGGCCTTATTTGAGGGTCTGTTACAACTTGAAGTACAGTTCTGCCCGTTTTTGCAAGAATGTTGCCAGTTTCGTAATGAACTGAAATTATAGGAGTATCATCTTCTGCTGTTGCGTAGAGCAAGGGTTTTGTTATCGCCCGGGTTATTGGAAGATTGCCGCGAGTTAAGGTATCTGTTTTGTCTTTTACTTGTTTTAGAAATGGAAACTTTGCAACAAGCTGGCCTATAAAAACTACTGCCTTTAGCTTATTCCAGTCAGATTTTGAGACATAATTTACAGGATCAATAAGCCAAGAAGAAAGGCCGAGTTCGTACGCTTCCTGGAGGAGGGCAATGCTCATTGAGAAATGGCCCCGGGAAAAAACGATGTCTGGGTCTCTCCAAAGCGACTTTTCTCCAAAGTTTTTGGCGATATCGCTTCTGAAACTTGCGGATGTTGTGACAATTGGGACTTGGACATTTTGGAGTTGTTTTTTGTCCGCTTCAAGGGTTTTTGGCAGGTCAAGCTCTGAAATACTGGGGGCGCTGA
The DNA here is from genome assembly GCA_964366515.1 of uncultured Gammaproteobacteria bacterium. Classification (GTDB taxonomy): domain Bacteria; phylum Patescibacteriota; class Microgenomatia; order UBA8517; family UBA10165; genus 2-12-FULL-44-25. The sequence goes on along the minus strand of CAYIUF010000001.1, from coordinate 40,946 downwards.
TAGGAGAAGTTTTTGAGATAGGCATTGTTTTTGTTGTACTATACTTTACCACGAGACCATGCCAAGGAAAACAAAAAAGCAGAAAATGCAGGCAGAGGCAAGAAGAGCTGTTTACACTGAGCGTAGCCGAGGTGTCAAGAGGGAGTTTACATTTGATCCAAGCTCGGTAAACTTGAAAAATCTTGAGCCTAAAACGGCAAAAAACGCCGATAAATCGCGTAGTTTAGCCTCGGACCATCTGTATGTACCCGACCTCGTACGCACAATAGTGTTGGCCATAATTATCCTCGGGCTCGAGCTGGTGCTATACTTGGCGCAAGCTTGAAAGGAGGTGAAACTAAAAACTTTTTTTAAAAATATTATGGCAATGTACTGTGTAAAATGCCGAGCTTCACGCGAAGGCAAAAATCATCAAGACGTCACAATGAAAAACGGCAAACCAGCTACCAAAGCAGTTTGCGAAGTTTGTGGCACAACAATGTTCAAGATCGGAAAACGTTAATTTTTTACGTTTTTGATTTTTGAATATCCAAGAGGAACTCCAGCTTGTACTGGGGTCTTTTGGTCGGTAGAACATGATTATTAACTTCGACTCCATCTTTAAAGTATTCCGCGAAAACTACAGAGAAATTCCTCTTGTTCCGGTTTCGGATACCCCAT
>CAYIUF010000001.1:0-40186 GCA_964366515.1 uncultured Gammaproteobacteria bacterium | reverse complement strand
GTATTCCGCGAAAACTACAGAGAAATTCCTCTTGTTCCGGTTTCGGATACCCCATTTCATGCACTAGTTGCTGTAATGCTTTCTGCGCGTACTCGAGATGAGACAACGGCCAGGCGATGTGTTGAGTTGTTTAATGTTGCCTCGACACCCCGAGAGATTGCGGCCCTCCCCACAGAAACTATCGAGCAACTTATAAAGCCTGTTAGTTTTTATAGAGCAAAGGCTGTTAATTTGAAAAAGCTGGCCACACTGGTTGTGGAGAAACACAATGGAGAAGTGCCCCGCACACTTGAGGAACTCACAGCCCTTCCTGGAGTCGGCAGAAAAACTGCAAACATAATTTTAGCACGGTGTTTTGGGATCCCTGCAATTGGAGTTGATACGCATGTTCACCGCCTTGCTAACTTTTTAGGATGGGTTAAAACAAAAACTCCGGAAGAGACAGAAATTGCTTTGATGAAAGTTTTGCCAAAAGAATATTGGTGTGACGTAAATATGTATATGGTTTCGATAGGACAGCAATACAGAAACAACAATCTGCTTTCAAAGTTCTTGGAAGCACATGGACTAACACCAGATTTTTCTTGACTTTATTACAAAAAGTAAATACTCTGAGTAGAGATGGATAATGATTACTGTAGGTCGCCCCTCTGTTCTTGGTTTCAATTTTTTGGAGTACTTTTTCTTTTGATCGGTCTGTATGGAGTTTTGCGAATCCTGCATGTTCAGGTGAGGCATGTTCCGTACCCAATTCGCGGGGTTATTCCAAATACGTTTATAACATCTAGTGAGAATACGACTTCGTATACGCGAGAGTCTGAGTGTGAACCATATCCTCAAATATATTATGACTATGGCCCCGATGGAAAACAGGTTCCCCGCGACGCAAGTCCTGAGGAGATAGCCGTTGCCCAAGAACAAGCAAAAAGATGTGTTCGGGGATTTGACGAAGACAGATCCAAGCAAGCACAATACGACAAAAACGAAGCCGCTTTCTTTATATTCCTAGGTTTGGGACTTTTGGCTTCAAAAAGATTCTTTCTTTGATATTCTCTCCTGGACTGCTGTTCCTATAAAAACCCCTAGCCAGTTTGTTGCCAGGATTAAAATCCATACAATTATGCTCAGTCCTCCTGCTCCGGCTGATTTATAGAATAAATCTACAACTGGCTCAAGGTAGTATTTTTCATACCCCGTATTAAAAAAGCCGAAGGAATAATTTAACGGGGTGAAGTATCCGATAAACAACCAAACACTTAGAATAACGAGCGACGTCATATACCTCCACTTTGTCGAAGTTGCGCCCACTCCAAGTCCTGCCAAAAAAACAAAAAGCCAAGCACCCTTAAGCTGGTATGATTCAACCAGCCCGCCAGACAAGAGGATTAGGGAAGCAATCAAAATTGGGGCAAGACTAATTTTCATAACAACTTCATTGAACTTGATATGTCGTTCTCACTCAGAAGTGAAACCGCGGACTTTGGTCCGCGAAGAACGTCATTGAACAATTGTAACCGGTCCATCAAGCTCTGCATTAATCTCCATATAACTTCCAAAGCTACCGGTTTCCACCTTTAGGTTCTGTGCACGCAGGGCCTCCACAAATTTCTCGTACACTTCTCGTGCAAGATCGTTTGGCGCTGCTTTTACAAATGAGGGTCGGCGACCACCTGAGGTGTCTGCATATAGTGTGAATTGGGAAACTACCAGTATTTCTCCGCCTGATTCTTTAACGGATAAGTTCATTTTGTCTTTAGAATCAGACATGAGCCGCATGTTGGCTATTTTTTCTGCCAAAGAAGCTGTGTCTTCTACAGTATCCTCTTGTCCCACGCCCAGGAGGATAAATAGACCTTTCCCAATGCTACCAACCACCTGATTATTAGTGGTTACTGTGGCCTTGGTTACACGCTGGATTACTAGTTTCATTTGTTACCTGAGATTGCTTCGGAGTCCGCTATGACAGCGAAGACTCCTCGCAATGACATACTATAAAAGATCCTCCTGTCTTGGACGAAATTGCAAAGCTTCTGAGAGATGTCCGGGGAGTATGTCTTTATCTCCTTTTAAGTCTGCCACAGTTCTTGCTACTTTTATAACCTTGTAGTACGAACGTGCAGACAGTCCCATAGAATTGACAGCGCTTTTTAGGAGCTGTTCTGAGTCAATTGTGAGTGGACAGAATTGCCTTGTTAGCTTTGTGTTCATTTCTGCGTTCCCTTTGACTTTCAAGCCCTTGAATCTTTTAAGTTGTATCTCCCGGGCATCTTGGACTCTTTTTTGAATTGTTTTTGAATCCTCTGCGTCTTTTGTTGTTCCAATTAGTTTTTCTGCCTTCACTTGTGGGACATCAATATGAAGGTCGATTCTATCCAAAATTGGCCCCGATAGCCTTTTTTGGTAGCGAGATATTAATCCCGGTAGGCATCTGCAGGGCTTGACGTCTGAGCCGTAGTAGCCGCAGGGGCAGGGGTTGACTGCCGCAATTAGGGCAAATTCGGCAGGATATGTAACGGATCCGGAGGCTCTTGAAATTGTTACTTTTCCATCTTCCATGGGCTGACGTAGTGCTTCTAAAACATGGCGGGGAAATTCTGCGAATTCGTCGCAAAACAATACTCCGCGGTGTGCCAGGGAGATTTCGCCGGGCATTGGCTTTGATCCTCCCCCGATAAGGCCAATTCTTGAAATTGTGTGATGGGGGCTTCTAAAGGGTCTCGAGCGGATAATTGATTTATCTTCTAGGTTTCCCGTAATTGAATAAATTTTGGTTACTTCGAGCGCTTCTTCTTCTGTTAATATTGGCAGGATTCCTGGAAATGCCCTTGCCAGCATTGTTTTGCCTGAGCCCGGAATACCTCGCATTAATATATTGTGTCCGCCGGCTGCGGCAATTTCTAAAGCACGTTTTGCAGATTCCTGGCCTTGAACTTCTGAGAAATTAAATTCTGCGGTTGATTCTTCAACCAGATCTGAAAATGGAATTGTGGGCATTGGGGTAATTTTTGATACGCCCGAAAAGTGTTTGATCAGTTGAATTAGGTTCTCGGCAGGATGAACTTCGATCCCACGTATGACTGAGGCTTCTTGGGCGTTTACTTTTGGAACATAAACTTTTTTGATTTTCTTTTCTTTGGCCAAAAGAGCTGTAGGTAAAACGCCTGCTGTGTGGCGGAGTGAGCCGTCTAGCGAAAGTTCACCCACAAAAAGAGAGTCGGATAAATCTTGTTTTGGAATTTGATCTGATGCAAGGAGAATTCCTATTGCCATTGGAAGGTCAAATGACGGGCCTTCTTTGGGGAGATCTGCTGGTGCTAGATTTACTGTAATTCTTCTTGGTGGAAGATCTGCTCCGGAGTTTTTTAAGGCCGCGCGAACCCTTTCTTTTGCTTCTTCGACTGCTTTGTCTCCCAAACCAACAATATTGAATGCTGGAAGACCTTGCTCTGCAATGTCCACTTCCACATCAACCAAAATGCCGTTTAGTCCAACTGTTGCACCACTTTCGACTTTAGCAAGCACAATAAATACTATACACCAAACACGAAGAACCACGCTCATGTAACTGAACGTGGTATCTTCTGCGGGGTACTTTGAAATTATTTGTGTAATTTCTTGTACCAATCATCCAAAAGTTTTGCTACAAAGTCTTTTGCCCCCAATCCAACTGACAATCCGATTACTAATACCAAAGTCCATGTAAGACCTTGGAAGAATGTGTCGATAAGACGAGGTGCAATTTTTAGCTGATCAATTGCTGCAAAGAACGCAACCACAACAACTACCCATCGGGCGAGTCGCCCAACTGTTTTTGCTGAGTCGTGATCTATTGTAGCGAAAGCTCCGCGGACTAATCCGTCAACGAAATTGGCTACAAGGTAGCCAGCTCCGAGGACTAGGGCTGCTGCTATAACATTTGGAATATATCCTAAGACTTGTCCCAAAACTCCGGAAACAACCTTTAGACCTAATATATCCATTGCTGCGACAAAGAAAACCAAAAGCAGGATCCAACGTACTATCTCTCCAACCAATTCAGTTGCACTAAGTCTTATATCTGCTCTCTTCATCCAGCCGTTAAAACCAGAACGATTTGCAACGTCTTCTAGCCTTACTGCGCGTAGCAGCTCTTCAATCAATCTTTTGCCCCAAACTGCTATCAAAATTCCGAGCACAAAAACTACGACTGCGCCCAAGAAATTCGGAATAAAAGAAAGAAGTGTTGACGAAACTTGTGACCAGGAGGCTATTAACGCTGCTTGCCAAGCTTGAAAAAGCGTCATATTTTTATTTCACCTCCATTCATTTTGTGAAACTCACTCTAGAGTCATTGTGAAAAAAACTGAAGCAATTGTCAAGTGTTTAGTACAGAGTGGGTCAAACCATCAAAAAACCGCATGTTTAAATGCGGCGTTTTGTGCTCTTTAGGACTAGATAAGCCAGGTTCTGTGTTCAAGCGACAATCTATCTTAGCCCTCAATCTTTAGTGCTCCCGGAAGCGGGTAGTAACGCACTGTTCGGAGGTTGCAGCGGGGAGGATTGTCTCTTTTCACCCTCTTTCTTAAAACCTATTCGGTTTCAAAATGAGTCGTTGTCTCTGTGACTCTAACTAGCGCTTTCGCGTCCCCAAAATTAATTGGGACACCCTTGCTTCCTGCTGCCTGGACTTTCCTCTACAGGGGATTAGCCTGCAGTAGTCGCTCTTGATCCTAAAGAACAAAGTATTATACCACAACATAGCCCTATAGTCAACCCCTAGTACATGGTGTTGTTTCAGGACATCTTGCGAAGGCTTTGGAAGCCGAAGATGTCTACCAAAACATTTCTCAAAACTATGACAATTGGAACTGCAAGAATTGCTCCTACTGCTCCTGCTATTTGGAAGCCTATTGCAAGCGAAACGATTGTAACCAGGGGATTTACACCCGCCGCCCGTTGCATAACTTTTGGAGCAATCAAGCTGTTTTCAAGCTGTTGAATTACAAAATACAATGCCCCAACTCCCAGCGCCATTATTGGAGATATTGTAAACCCAACTAAGATTGCTGGGATTGCTGAAATTATCGGACCGATGTTCGGCAAGATCTCAAAGACTCCGGCGATTATCGCCAGAGGCAGGGCGTAGGGGATTCCTAAAAGACGAAGGCCTGCGTATGTTATTGCTCCGATTATGAGCATTAAAATCAACTCTCCTCTTACCCATCCTCCGAGGCTTGTCTCTAATTTATCTACAAAGGTTTTTGCTTTTGCTTCCCCATCGCCGCCAAAAAGCACCAGCAAATACCGATTAAGATTTTTTCTCTCAAGTAAGAGATAGAAGGTAATGACAAGAAGGGTTACAACTGAGATTAGATTTGAGAATAAAAAGATTACAAATTTGATTATGTTGCCTGGAATTTCCCCAAGTTGGGCTGCTTGGTTTGCGACCAAACTTCCGTTTACCCCCTGGATTCCAACGCTTTCAAGCCAATTGCCTAGTTGGTCAAAAAGATCAGGAAGCCTATTTACAAAGTTTGTCGTTTCGTCAACTAGGGGAGTTATTATGCTTGCAAGTCCGCCAACTACCAAGCTAATCATAAGGAGGTAGACTACTAGAATCGCCAAGGGGCGGGGGAGTTTTAACTGGGTTAGTTTGTCTACGACTGGATTAAGGGCAGTTGTTAGAAGAAGTGCTATAAACAAAGTAATAACAATTGCGCTGATTTGGATAAACAACCAAACCCCACCAAGCACGAGAAGTGTAAAAATGATCGTTCTATGAGATATTTCGATGGTTTTTGGCATCTACTTTACTCCTAGAGGACACCCAGGTTTCCTCTAGGCGCTCATCAGCTAAGCTGACCCTTCGGGTAAACTCGCTGACTACTTCCTATAATACCATTTTTTGACCATTTTCTCTATTCTACTTTGCCAACCTGAGTCTGTGATCTTGAGCCACAATATGTTCTTGTCTTTCTTAAACCAAGTAATTTGGCGTTTTGCATACTGCCATTCTTTGGTTTTCCACTCGGAAATTACCTCTTCTTTGGTTTTTATTCCCTCAAAATATGGCTTCCACTCTTTGTATCCTAATGAGCTCATGCTTTGATTTTCCCAAGCCAGGCCTTTTTTGACTAGCTTTTCAATTTCCGCCTCTGCACCAAGCTTTACCCATTCATCAATCCTTGTAAATATTCTTTCTTTCAAAATAGGGTAGGGGGCAGTGAGTGCAATTTGTAACACAGCAGTATTAGCAGACTTCAGTCTGCGTTGACTTGGGCGCGGATTGAAATCCGCTACTGCCCAAGCAGGTTCCATTACACCAGAGTGTTGCGCCACTTCGATTCTCCGTATCAACCTTTGTTTGTTGCTTTTTTCAGATTCGTTTAACGAATTGGCAAGGTCTGGATTGAGACGCGCTAGGATCATCAAAAGCTGGCCTGCAGTTTTTCCTTCGTATGCAGTTCTTAAACCTAAATTTGGTGGAATTCCTAAGGTTTGTAAATTTTCTAGAAGTGATTTTATATATAGACCCGTACCCCCCACCACAATTGGTAGTTTTTTCACGCTTCGAATGTAATTTATTGCACGAGTTGCCAGTTGGTAATATTGTGCGACGCTAAAGCTTTCTTCGGGATCTACCAAATCTAATAAATATATTGGAATCCCTTCAACTTCCCAGAAATATTCTGTCCCCTCTTCCCTGAAGGGTAATTTTTTTCTCTCCCCTCCCCCGATGTCTTTTCCGGTTGCGATATCAAGGCCTCTATAAACTTGCCTAGAATCGGCAGAAACCAACTCTCCGTCAAACTTTTTTGCAATGTCAATTCCAAGGGCAGTTTTACCTACCCCGGTTGGCCCACAAATTATTAATAACTTAGGTAATAACCTTAATAGTTTATTGCCTTTTTCATTTGACATATTTATAAAATTCCTTGAGAATGTATATCACTGCTTTTTTTTTGAAGTCTCAGACTTCACCCTATGCAGATCCGAACAAATGTCCGCAATCGAAAACAATTCTCGCCGCTTCCATATCATTATTGACGCCTTCGGCTGTGATGATGGTATTATCTCCGATAAGGCGCAAGTTGAGCAAATAATCCGGAATACAGCCAAGCTTTGCGGGATGAATATAATGCATGGCCCCGTAGTTTTAGAGGGAGTCCCTGAAAACCCAGGTATCACAGGTTTTGCGATTATAGATTTTTCCCATATTTCGGTCCATACATTTACTGCAGAGCATGAGGTTTGCGTTGACATCTTTTCATGCAAACCATATGACTACGAGAAGGTGAGGAACTATGTAATGAGTGAATTGAATTTAACACAGGGCAGCGTGAAGTATGTAGAAGTTAAATACCCTAAAGCTACTTCTTTATCACGCGTTTCAACGATTTCCCCGGCCTAAAGCGGGGCACACGATGAGGCGGGACTTCTTCTTCTTTTCCTCTCAAAAACATTCTCTTTTTTGCTCTTTGGTCGACAAAGAAAGTTCCGAAGCCTGAGATTACAACTTTTTCTCCCTTAACCAGAGCACGTTGAATCTCTGCAACAAAAGTTTCAATAGACTCAGTTGCTGCTTTTTTTGTCAAATGGGCTTTTCTTGCGACTGATTCTATTAAGTCGTTCTTAGTCATATTGTATAAGGATGTTCGACTTCTTTATGCTTCGCGCGGACGCTACGCAAAAGTAGGCGTTTTTGGTCATTCGTGAGGCTAAGTGTAGACAAAGCCACGTTGTGTGTCAAATAGACGTTACAGCTTGACTCGTCTAATTTTTGAAACCTTTTTAGCTCTATCAAAATCTCTGTCAAAACTTGCTACATTTGTTATTTTTTTCTTTTCCATAAAAACAATGTGATAGGCATCTGCAAAAGAAATGTTTAGCTCTGTATATAGCTCAAAGACGCGACTATATCTTCTCTTTCCTGGCAAATAAATTGCAGAGAGCTCTAGCAACGAAAGTACTGCTTCTTTAATGGTGACTTTAGGTTTCTTATATGTACGCTGGAGCGTATACACAATTTCGAAGATAACTAAATCTGAGGTGAAAACACGTGTTCTACCTTCTTGTATTTGTAAAAGGTAAGCCGTTGCCTTTGGGGAGTATTCCGCATGATCTTGAAGTAGATGCCTTAAGAGTATGTTTGTGTCAAGAAAATCCATTTACCTACCCATTCGTCTTACCGCATCCTCCGCAATTGCAATTTCTGCTGCAGCTCGTTCTTGTCGTGCGCTAAGTCTTGGTCCGGGGCCTGCTAGAGCGCCAGCCGTTCTCTCCACAACACTTACAGTACGAACAATCTTAACAGAGCCCCTTTCTGCTTTAAAGGCAATTTTGTCGTATGGCTTAACCCCCAAGATATGGCGTATTGGAGCTGGAATTGTAACCTGACCTTTCTGGGTTAAACTAGAAGTCATCTGCATAGTAATACTAGTATTACATAGGTATTACTTGTTGTCAAACATCGTTACTTTGCATCCAAGTTTATTTGTGGACTCGGGTTGCTTGCTCTTCATACTCTGTATCCTTCTGAAACGAACTGCCATTATATCTGTAGACATCCACAGTTCTCATTTCCCAACTGGGTTGGTGCTCGTGGTAAACCAATAACTCTTTTATCCCGTTCCTATCCGTGTCTTTAAGATCAGATCCGCCACTGCTCCAGGTGTTTGGCGTCGGTTGCGAGATCTCGTCCATTATTGGAATTTCAATAAGCTTGTCTTCGTGATACTGATATAAAACCGTATTAACTAACTTTCCACCCGCGGACATTGCAAGTTTTAATACTCTCACATTCTTTGAAATATTATGAACAGCGCTATTCTCAAGTAGGCCCTCCACCACTAATGCGGATTTATCTGGGTCATTTATAAATACGTGAGTTTTTAAGTCTCCAAATTCAATTTCCTCGTTTCTAAAATAGAGCGTTTCAGTTTTACCGTCTGCGTTGAGATCATATTCATTTATAGTGTCGTAGCTATTTCTAACCGCTTTACCTTTCACTTTTGACTCAATTTCGGGTAAACGCATGACGCTCAGGGTTACAAGAAAAATTGAAAGTAGAATGATCTTGATCATTTGGCAACCACAAAACGAATAAATTCTCTGGTTTCTTTTGGCATGGTTTCATAATCCAAAGGTTCATCCAAGGGAATGTTGCTTAAACCCCAATTCCAAGCAGCTAAAGTTTTTTCTAGTTGTTCAGCGTCATTTGAATACCTTTCAAACAGCCATTTAAAGTAGATTAAGCCTCCTTGTATATTTTGGTCGACGTCGAAAGGATTGGTCACTTCAAAACCCAGTTTTGATATTTGTTCAATGGTTATGTCCATTAGCTGGAAAAGCCCCTTAGCGCCAACCGGAGAAACAGCATTTGGGTCAAAGGCAGATTCTCGTTCCACAACTCGGAGAATAAGGTTCGGGTCTAATCCAAACTCTTTGGCCTTACGTTCTATTTTTTCTTGTATTGTTTCTTCTGTATCTGAAGACAAACCAGAAAATTTGATGCTTTTCAAAATAGGCATACGGTCTGCCCAGAATTCTATGTAATGAAGACCTCGAGGAAGATTTTCGTTAAAGATTTCTGTCTGAACCTCTCCTGCAAAAAGTGAGGCTATGAAATACCAAAATCTCCGGAAGAAATTGTGCGTGTTTCTCTTTATATTTCCGTCCACTACCACCTTAATATCATCGCTATCAAGGAATCTTCGCTTAAGGTTGAGTTCGATTATGAATTCCTCAAGAGCCAGATCGACTAGAACAAATGTTATCCAAGACCTTCGGTCTCCATCTTCAGCTTGATTGTTAATGTTTAAACCTAGATTGCTTACATTTGCATTATCAGTGACTTTTGAAACGCTGATGTTCAGTATGGTGGCTGACATATCTGGAATTAGGGCAATCGTATGTTTTCCTTTTTCTAGCACGTGCAGAAAATATACTGTTTTCTTTAAGCCCTTTTGTGTTCCACCAGAAAATGACGCAGGACTATCGAAATATCGTTTGCTATTGGTTAATTGAGGAAATTTTCTTTTATCTATCTCTATTCTTAAATCTTCGTCGTCTGATCCTTTTAGCTGCTTTTCACTTTTGGCTCTGGCTGAAATTTCAATTAGGCAGATGCCTAATTTATCAATTGTGAAGCTAATGCTCTGGGGCTTACTGACTTCCTTTTCTTTTTCGCTCTTATATATCAGTTCCATCTCTTGCCTATCAGCACCATTTTCTCAGATGCTGTTCGCTTTTTCAATGAAACTATCACTTGGCTTTAGTTGTTTCTGTTGCTTGGGTTTGACGAACTACGTTTACTTTGAGTTGTCCTGCGTATTCAACTTCTTGTTCAAGCTTTCTTGCAATATCGTAGGCCATTGTTGTTATCTCGTCATCTGAGACCTCCTTGGGGTTTACGATGACCTGCACTTCGCGACCTGCTTGGAAGGCGAAAACGCGGTCAACTCCAGAGAATTCTTTTGCAATCTTCTCTATTCCTTCCATCCTATTCGTATAGGCCTCTATTGGCTCGTAGCGGGCCCCAGGACGGCTTCCAGATATGGCGTCTGCTGTGTAGACGATTATTGACTCAGTGGAAGAAAATGGCTTGTCTTCATGGTGTTCTGCAACCGTATTTACAACCTCTTGGGACATTCCGAACTTTTTGCAAACAGAGACTCCTAAAGTTACATGTGTCCCCTCTTCGTCTGTTACAACTTTTCCAACGTCGTGCAAAATACATCCTTTTCGAACAATTTCAACATTTGCACCGATTTCTAAAGCAATTTGTACACCTATTTTTGTTTCTTCAATCGTATGAAGAGCGAGATTTTGTCCGTATGAAGTTCTAAATTTATATCGTCCGATGAGGCGGATAAGTTCTAAAGGAAGGTCATAAACTCCGCAGGCGTGGGCAATTGTTTTCCCTTCTTCAAGAAGGATGTCTTCCATCTGACCCCTTACCTGTTCGACTACCTCATCAATTCTTGTTGGCTGGATTCTTCCGTCTTTTACTAAAAGCTCAAGTGCGCGGCGGGCAACTTCGCGTCTTATTGCGTCAAAAGAAGAAAGCCTAATTTCGTTTGTCTCGTCAAGCTCTATCTCAACTCCAGTTGCTTGCTCAAAAGCGCGGACATTTCGGCCTTCTCGGCCAATAATTCGCCCTTTTACCTCATCATTTGGAAGTTTGACTGAGGAGACTGTGTATTCTGCAACGTAGCCCGTTGCGCCATGGCGCATGGAGTCGGCAAGGATTTCTCGCCCAAGTTCTCCTGCTTCAAGCTTTATAGACTCTTCCATCTGGCGAATACGCTTCGCCTTTTCTGAGGTTAAGTCTTTTTCTAGCTCTTGGAGTAGTTGCTTTTTTGCTTCCTCGCGCGTTAGATCCGAAGCACGTTCAAGCTTCTTTAAATATTCGTCTTGTGGGTTTGCCATACTTTTAACATTTCTTAATTTAAGTATACTCCTCAGAACTACTATCAGTCAACGGTTCGACAGGCTCACCGCCGTGGCCCTTCGACTGGCTCAGGACGTAGTGCTTTCTTTATTGTGTCATAAGAGAAACCACGACGAAGGAGGAAGTCATAAACACGTTTCTTTTGCTTAATATCGGCGACATCTGGAATGCTCCCAAACTTTTTTTGAAGCACCTTTTTGGCAAGATCTATCTCTGGCACAGAGTCACTTTCACTTAACGCTTTTGCTATCGTTTCATCTGAGATACCTTTGCCTTTAAGTTCCATTTTGAGCATTTTTGCAGGGTAAGACTTAAAATGCACTCTTTGCTCAACCCACCATCTTGCAAACTCTTCATCGTTTAATAATCCTATGTTCTTCAATCTATTAAAGAGGTCTTGGTGCAATTCCTCGGGTACTTCTTTTCTTCTAAACCACTGGGATATTTCTTTTTGAGAATGAGGACGGCGGGATGCAAAATTGAGTAGTTTTGCAAATATTTTATCTTTGAAGTCTTTTCCTCTGAGAGTTTCAATTTCACTTTGGGCTAATTCTTTCCCTACTTTAAGGTGGTTTTCCAGAGCTGATTCTAAGGTCACGCCAAAGCCAAATTTTCCATCTAAATATACGTTAACCCTGTTGTTTTTTCTTTGCTGGGATAAGCGGGTTATCTGAGGCACTGAATGAGGATACTACTCTTTCTCTGAATCGCCAAGTTCTTTCGGGAGGGGTTTTCCGCCTTTTGCTGCAACCCTTATTTTTCCTTCAATTTCTTTTGCTACTTTTGCATTTTCAGGGTCTTCCAGGAAGCTTATTGTTGCCGGTTTTCCTTGGCCTAGGATGTTACCATTGTACCTGTAAAATGCTCCGGATCTCTCAAGAATTCCGAGCTCTGTTCCAACATCAATTATTCCTCCGACTTTCGAGATTCCGTCAGCATTCATAATATCAAACTCTGCAACACGAAATGGAGGGGATACTTTGTTTTTGACAACTCTTGCTCTATGCCTTGAGCCAATTGCCATTTCTCCGTCTTTTAATGTTTCAGTTTTTCTTAAATCAATTCTTACTGAGGCATAAAACTTTAGCGCCAATCCCCCCGGAGTTGTTTCAGGATTCCCAAACATTACTCCGATTTTTAATCTAAGCTGGTTTGTAAAGATAAGGCATGTTTTGGTTTTTGAAATTGCTCCGGTCAGTTTTCTCAAGGCCTGGGACATAAGCCTTGCTTGAACTCCCATGACTGCATCCCCCATTTCGCCTTCGATTTCTGCGCGTGGAACGAGTGCCGCTACAGAATCTACCACGATGACATCTACTGCACCTGAGCGAACGAGGGTTTCAACGATTTCCAAGGCTTGCTCGCCTGTATCTGGTTGAGAGATAAGAAGCTGGTCAACGTCTACTCCAATTGCTTCTGCGCGGACTGGGTCGAGGGCATGTTCTGCGTCTACAAATGCGCAGGTTCCGCCTTGTTTTTGGGCCTGGGCGATGACGCTTAGAGCAAGAGTTGTTTTTCCGCCTGCTTCTGGGCCATAAACTTCAATAACGCGTCCTCTTGGAAAGCCTCCAACGCCTAATGCAAGGTCTAGTGCAATAGATCCTGTAGGAATAACGTCGACTTGTCCCTGGGCTGCTGTTCTTTCTCCAAGGCGCATGATCGACCCTGTGCCATATTGTTTTTCGATTTGCTGCATTGCAACTTGAATTGCTTGAAGTTTCTCAGAGGCTGGGGTTTCTTGGGGTCTGTCTACTGGGTCTTTTTGTTTCCTTGCCATGGTTCGACTCGCCTACGTCTCGCTCACCACAGGTTTTCGTCGAACCACATGCGCGAAGTCGAAGGGTTGTCCCATACTATACCTTTGGAGGATATTTGTGTCAACCGCAAGACTTATTAAAACGCAGGAGCAGTAAGGGTCGATTTAAGAGCCGTTGCTAGTTCTGATAATTCTTCAACAACAGAATTCAGAAAGCGAATTCCTCCAGGACCTTGAACTTTTGATCTTTTAAGACTTATATCCTCGACTGGAATCCCCTTCTTGGGGTCTTTTAAAAGCTTCTTCAATGCCAGGAACACCCCAACGCCGTGAAATACCCCGCCGGGAGCTGTGGCATGGGGAATGAGCATTGTGGGAAGGTGAGCATTTATCAAACGGTAGCTTACTCCACCTGCTTTCTCTTCAAATCTCCACCTTTCACTACCCGGTCCTTCGTTTACTGAGATCTCTCCCCAAACAGGAAATTTTGTGGCAAACATTGTTATGCTGACTTTTGCGATTCTACCATGAAGGCGTATCTGGCCCTGCCAACGGCCAGTAACTTTATTATAATTCGGAAGAGACAAAATGAGGGATAAAGATGGGAGCTCTCTTTTTGGGGGAGACAGTGCTTTGAGGCCGCTAGTTTCTAGGGCTTCTGACATATCTAACTAATAGACTACACTACTTTGTCAAGTTAATCTTCAATTGGCCTTCGGGATAATATCAAGATAAGCTGGGTTACTCCCCAAGCGAGAATTGCGTAGACTACCATGGCAACGAGGGTTGAAGGCTCAAAAACTGCAATTGTTTCTGCTCCTGGAGCTGTGGTTCTGTGGAAAATTCCAGCAAAAGGCATATTAAATATTTGGGTAATTGAATATATGAAGTTTACAAAACCGCTACCTGGATTTGCGCCCGAGAGCTTGAACACTAAACGGAAAGCAAGCAATATTTCTAGAATCCCGAAGAGGAAATAGACTACATATTCGGCGGTTTGTGAACCTTCTGCCTTCTCCCCGCCTGCAGTTACTGTTGTTTTTCTTGTTACTGTTGGCACGCTTATTTATAGCCCTAATTTAACTTGCTTGCAAATTAAATCTGTCGGGGCGCCAAGAATTAAAGATATTTTCCGAGAACTTCTTCGAGTTTTCCTTTAGGGAACAAGTGTTTTGGGTAAATTTCAATTAGTTTTAACCCTCTTCTTTTAATAAGTGCTAATTTCTTTTTCTTTAGTTGGTCATACCTTCTAAGTTCTCCTGATAAACCAAAAAACTCAACCCAATAATCTCCTACAAGAAAATCTGTTTTCAGGCCTAGCCTTCCGGGATATGGAACTCCTCTTTGGTGGGCTATCTTCCTTCGGAATAGCCAATCATCGATTATTCTTTCTGCCAAGGAATCACATTTGTGCCCGTCAAGAGCGATGTGCTTATTGGCGAACATAACCGGGTTTGGTTTGAAGCCTGCAACTACAATTGCTTTATTCCAAGTCCCAAAAGCACGCCTGACAGAGCTATAGTTTCTAAATTCTGCTTTTAGTGGCAATCTTTTGTGCTTCCGATAAAATGTCTTAATCTGGTCAACTAGTTCGTATTTGCTGGTTGTTTGATTTTTATTTTTACAAGCAGGTGAGCAAAACATTTTGCCTGCATGGCAAGCTTTTCCGCAAAGTAAACAATATTTAAGTACAGCTCTTTTGTGTTTAGGAAATTTCGTGTTGTTAACAATTGCAGAGCAAGAACGAGAACAGTAATTATGTGGAGATATTTCCTTGCTAGATCTTAAAAAGATGTTGTTACAGTCAACCCTTTCGCAAGTCAAAGTCTTCGTTTCAACGTCTTTACAGCCACGCATGCACTCTAATGAGCAATAAATCTTGTAGCCTAATCTTTTGTTTTCTTCTACCCAATCAGAGTCCCGAGCAAACTCTTTATCGCATTTTGAGCAAGATGTAAAAACAACGGGCATAAACCATTATGCCAAATAAAACCCGAATGTCAAACTCAATTTCCTTATTATAGGTCGGGAGGCTCGGTGACGCTCCGAGGTCTCACGTCCCCCAGACGTGAATTCTACTTTTAAACTACCCCCCGTAGGCTTGTATTCTACCAGGTAAAAGCGTAAAAATGAACTTGTGCCTGAACCTCAATTAAAATACCCAGACTCTCATCTTCACTTTGTTGCTGTCACTGCAATCATCCACAAAGACGGTAAGTACTTGATCACTAAACGCTCCCCAAACGAAAAAGCGTTTCCAAACATGTGGACTGTTCCGGGTGGCAGGATTAGCACAGAGGATTATGTAAACACAGATAAGGGAAATTTGTCTGCATGGTATAACGCTGTTGAGACGACCTTAAAACGAGAAGTGAAAGAAGAGGTGGATTTGGAGATTGAAAATGTAAAGTATCTTATCGATATGGCACTCATGCGCCCTGATGGAGTTCCTGTTATTGTTTTGAGCTACTATGCGGATTACAAGTCTGGGGAAGTGAAACTGGATGACGAAAGCAGAGATTCTGCTTGGGTTAGCCCAGAGGAAGCAGGAGCTTACGAATTAATTGAAGGTATATATGAAGAAATTGTTATAGCGAATCAAAGATTCGATATATCGAATGGAAATTAGTTATTTATGTACGATATGGCTGACAAACTGAATAAGGGTGAAGATCCGCAACTTGTGAAGTTTGAACCTAAAAAGGCTTAACGCTTTGGAGATTGCTTTTGGCGTCTTGCCCCAGTACATCTTAGCATTCGCCTTTTGGGTTCTATTCGAACACGGCTCATGCTGCGATTTGTACGGGACTGCGGCGCAAAAACTATCGCTTCGGGCTCTGTTTTTGGCGCCTTGATTTCCCTCCCATTCCGACCATTCTTCTTTGACGAGTTCTAGAATCACGGGTCAGCAAACCATTTTTTCTCATTATTGGTTTGTTGTTTTCAACATCAAGTTCTGACAAGGTTCTCGCAACTCCATGAGTAAAAGCAGTTAGCTGTCCCCTCTTTCCGCCGCCCGCAACTTTTACAGTTACGAAATATTTACCTTCTGTTTTTGTTAATACAAAAGGCAAACTCCAAATCTTTTGCATTTCAACTCCTGGGAAGTATTCGCCAATAGGCATTCCATTTACTTCGTGTTGTTCTTTTCCTTTATGAAGGCGAACTCTGGCAACAGAAGTTTTTCTTCGACCTACTGCATGCATGTAAGAACCTCTCGCTTTCGCTCGAGAACCTTGTTTCTCGCTACGCTCAAAATAGTCTCTTGCTTTTTTTGCAACCATATTTATAAATTCGAAATTCTAATTTCTAAATCCGAAACAAATTCTAAACTCAAAATATTAAATGTTTTAAACATTGTTTCGAATTTCGGATTTCGTGCTTCGTATTTTATCATTATAGGGATGTTGGTCTCCTGCGTAAATTTTAAGACGTGCCATTCTTTTTGCTTGAAGTCTATTTTTAGGTAGCATTCTTTTTACTGCAAGTTCTACTAGTCTTGTTGGAGTTTTTGCTCTGACTTGCGCAACTGTCCTTGCTTTTAATCCGCCTGGATATCCGGAATGGGAGTAATATACTTTATCTTTTTCCTTTTTCCCGGTTACTCTTACTTTTTGGGCGTTTATTACAACTACAAAATCCCCTTCATCTGCTTGAGGGGAATAGGTTCTTTTTGCTTTGCCCATTAGCTTTATTGCGATACTTGTCGCAATTCTCCCAAGTATTTTGTCTTGAGCATCAACAAGATGCCATTCTCTTTTTGGGTTATTTCCTTTAGGTTGGTATGTTTTAAAAACTATATTCATAAATATATTTACGCAGATTTTGGAGCAGATTTACTCGGATTCGCTTTTGTAGATTTTTCTGCTTTTGATACCTTTGGTACTTTTGCAAGAAGTTCAAGCTTTACTCTTGGGGACATGTCGCCTGCTCTTGATCCAAGGCGAATAATTCTTGTTGCGCTTGATCCAACTGGTAGTGCACGTCCTAGAAGTATTACTTTTTCTGCTTTTAATCTGTCTATACTTAGGAGGCTTGTAACTCTTCTTAGATCAAGTTCGTGGTTGTCTGAGACTCGAAGAGCTGATTGGATAAAGCTTCTTACTCCTTTTGCGCGAGCTTCTGAGGTTTCGATACTGCCTTTTTCGAATAGACTGAGAGCAATGCCTTTTAATAGCGCTTTTCTTGCTCCTTTGGATCTTGAAAGTCTGGGGTTTTTAACTCTTTTTAACATATACTCCTTTTATCTTAAGGAGTTACCACTCCCTGTGGGTTTCACTCCTGCCCCCAGGTTACTCCCTTTTCTGCTAAAGCGGTTTCTATAATTTTCGCTGACTTTTCTCCTAGGTTTCTTACTCTTGCCAATTCATCTCGTCCTGCTCCCAAAATATCTTCAACGGTTTCAAATCCTGCGCCGATTAGAGCATTTGTTATTCTTGTTGGTAGATTTAGTTCTTCAACTGAAAGTTTATTTGCTACATTTCCAGAGCGGGCTTTTGCTGGAGTGTCTATTGCCTCCGATTTTTTGGTTGGGGAAACTACTGATTGAAGGTATTGAATTAGGATTTCTGCTGCTCGTCTTACTGCCGCTTCTGGATCAACTGCCCCGTCTGTCCAAAGTTCTAGGGTTAATTTGTCGTAATTTGTAAGCCGTCCGACGCGAGTTTCTTCGACTTTTACGCTCACTCTTTTTACAGGTGAAAAATCAGCGTCTAAGGGAATAAGTCCCACAGTTGCGGTTTTTCTGTCTTCTGCGGGGGAATATCCGACGCCAGTTTCTACCTGCATTTCAACCTCGACTTTTGACTTGTCATCTGCAAGGTTTGCAAGAACTAGTTCTGGGTTTGCGATTGTCACGCCGGCTGGGGCTTTTATGTCGCCTGCCTTTACTTCACCTTTACCTTTTGAGGAAAGGGTCAGTCTTACCGGCTTGTCGCCTGAGTAGGCGATTCTAATTTTCTTGAGGTTTAGGAGAAGGTCTACTCCGTCTTCTTTGATGCCTTTTACTGCTGAGTATTGGTGCTTAAGGCCCGTTATTCTGACTTGGGTGACTGCCGCGCCGGTAAGCCCTGTGAGAAGGACACGTCTTAAGGCTGTGCCTAATGTATGACCATACCCCCTCTCGAGAGGTTCAATAACGAACTGGCCGTAATCTGATCTTGTTTCTTTTGATTCGATTTGGAATGGCTGCATGTTTGATAAAAAAGCGCACGGCATATACCGTGGCTATAGTATTATACTACTACCTTGAGTAGAATTCAATTATTTCCTGCTCTGAAAAAGGCTCTTGGACGTCTGTCTTTGCTGGGAGCCTGTTGACCTTGCCTTGAGCTGCTTTTCTTTCGAGCCAGGCAACGATTGAGTCTTGAGTTTTTTCAATAGTTTTTTGGACTTCTGGGATTTTTTGACCTTTTGTATCTAGTGCAACAATGTCGCCGACCTTGGTCCTATATGACGGGATATTGAGGATTTTGTCATTTACCAAAATGTGCATATGGGAGACAAGTTGTCTTGCGGCTGGGCGGGAGGGGGCAAAACCAAGTCTAAAAACTACATTGTCTAATCTTCGTTCAAGAAGTTCTGTTAGGTTTTTTGCTTTTTGGCTTGCAGTAACATATGACCTAAATTGCTTTTCTGAGATTCCATAGATTCGTTTTGCCTTTTGTTTTTCTCTTAGCTGTTTTCCGAATTCAGATACTTTGCCTGTTCCTTTGGGACCATGAACCCCCGGCGGAACATTAAGACGACGGAACGAGGTACCTTTTCCAAAAAGGTCAACTCCTTCTCTTCTTGATAATCTGTCTTTTGGTCCTGTATATCTCATTTGTCTTTACGCTCTCCTTTTCTTTTTAGCCCTTGGGCCGTTGTATGGCATTGGTGTAACGTCTGCGATCATATTCATTCTTAGCCCTATTCCTTTAATTGCGCGGAGTGCTGCGTCTCTTCCGGGGCCTGGCCCTTTTATATAAACATCTACATTTTTCATAGAGAATTCATCTCTTGCATTTTTTATTGCTGACTCAACAGCTGAGCTTGCGGCAAATGGGGTTGCTTTTCTTGTGCCTTTGAAGCCTGCGCGCCCCGAGGAACCAGATGTAAGCGCGTTGCCTGCCTCATCGGTAACTGTAATTAGAGTGTTGTTAAAAGTTGCAGTAACATAGACTTTACCGTTTGGATAGCTCTCTGCCTTTTTTGCTTTTTTTGTTGGTTCTTTTGCCATGATTATTTATTTGCTGCGGGTTTAGCAGAACTCATTTTCGCAAGAGCCTCTTTTTTGAAGGCTCCAACCGTCTTTCTTTTGCCTTTTTTAGTTCTGCCATTTGTTTTTGTTCTTTGGCCATGGACCGGGAGATTTTTTGCATGTCTTAATCCTCTGTAGGTACTTATATCTCTTAGTCTTTGAATGTTTTGGCGTACTTCACGTCTTAGATCTCCTTCGACTGTGTAGCTTTCAATTGCTTTTGTTATTTTTGCAACCTCAACGTCAGTAAGCTCCTTTGTTCTTTTGCCTTTTTCTACTCCGCAATTTTCTAAAATGCTGACTGCTCTTTTCCAGCCAATACCATAAATCAAAGTTAGGGCGTAATCTATTCTTTTGTTTTCTGGTAGGTCTATTCCTGCAATTCTTGCCATAGTTTCTAATTCCTAGAGGACACCAAGGTTTCCTCTAGGCGCACCTAAAGGCCGCGCCTAATCCCGATTACGGGACCGGTGCTGACTCCTTCCTTTGATACGTTTGATTTTTCTTTATACATTTGGTTTTATAATTATCCCTGCCTCTGCTTATGCTTGGGAGTTTTGCAAACTACAAATAAAACTCCTCGACGTTTAACGAGTTTACAATCTTTGCATATTTGTTTTACTGATGCTCTAACTTTCATAATTGTGTAGTTTCTTAACGAAACACATTATATGGGTTTTTGTTTTTACAAAAACTCCTATTTTACTTTTGTCTCCAGACTATTCTTCCACGTTCATCGTCGTATGGTGTCATCTCAACGACTACTGTGTCGCCAGGTAAAATCCTGATAAAGTGCCTTCGCATTTTTCCGGCAACCATTGCTATTACAATCCTGCCGTCCTCAAGCTCTATTCTGAACATTGTATTTGGAAGGGACTCAAGAACTTTTCCCGCTACTTCTTTGTTTTGGCTTTTTTGATCTTCCATTGAGAGAACAAGAAACGGCCCCTAGCAAGGTTCGTTGAGCTTGAAGCCCGGCGAGCTAAGGACCAGAGGTAGGCCATCAGTTACGGCAATGGTTTCCTCAAACAGTGCTGCTATTTTACCATCTTTTGTGCTTATTGTCCAACCGTCGTCGCTTGAGAGGACGAGCTCGGGGGCGCCTTGGGTGTATATTACTTCTATTGCCAAAGTTGCCCCTTTTGGTATAACTTGGGAATTGCCTGTATCCCCCTCCCAGTAACATGGAATTTGGGGTTCTTCGTGGAGGTTTTTGCCAACACCGTGTCCCGTTAGGTCTCGCACGGGGGTATACCCTCTTTTTGTCAAAGTTTCGTCCATTATTTTTGAAATTTCGGCAACGTGCGCCCCAGCGACTGCCTTTTTAATGGAATTTTTCAAAGCCTGTCTTCCCGCATCTAAAAAGTCTTTGTTTTTTCCTGATATTTCACCTACCCCAACAGTAAAGGCTGTGTCATTATGAAAGCCCTTGTAGAATATTCCGATATCAAGTTTTACTATGTCCCCCTCTTTAAAAGGTATGCTATTGGGAATCCCATGGACTACCCCCTCGTTTACATTAATACATGTTGTCCAGTCATATCCTTTTACTTTTTTAAAAGAGGGTTCCCCACCAGCTTTTAAAATTAATTCTTCTGCAACCTTATCAATATCTTTTGGAATAGCGCCTGGAATAATTAATTTTTTCAACTCATCTTTAATTGGGGAAATTATGCGTCCCCCTTCGGCCATAATTTCTAACTCATCGTTCGTCCTAACGTTTATCAATTGTCCTCAATTCTAAGTCTTTTGAAACCTCATCAATTTCTCTTTCACCGTTGATTTCTTCTAATATTCCTTTTTCTCTATAAAACTCAAGTATTGGTTCGGTTTCTTCGTGATAAACTTTCAGTCTCTCGTTTATAACGACCCCGCTGTCGTCTGCGCGTCCACGAGAACTTAGGCGCTTTGCTGACTCTTCGTCTCCCACTTTAATGTAATAAACACGGTCTATTGGGAAAATTTGTGCTTCTGCTTGGGCAATTGTTCTTGGGTAGCCGTCTATCACAATATTTTTTGAGTCTTTGTGGTCTTCAAAATATTGTTTAATCAGTTTTTCTGCAATCTCGTCATCGACCATTTGTCCTTTTTCCATACTTTCTTTTACCGCTCTTGCGGTCTCATCGGCTCCTTGGGAGGCAAAATACATAAGGTCTCCTGTATTGAGGTGTGGGGCACCCAGTGAGTCGGCAAGAAGTTGGGCCTGGGTTGTTTTTCCAGATCCGGGAGGACCAATGATGACTATGTTCATTTAGGATATTGTACAACAAATAAGGCTACCTTGAGGAATTTATTAGCCTCCGGGGACTTTCTAGGCGAGTCTTTTAAGTGCATTATCTATGCCCATCGGTACAATCTTGGATTCCAAAGAATAAACTTTAGCTGAAAGTGTTTCTAGCGTATCGGTCTTATCTATGGGAACTTCACCTCTAATAATGACAGGCCCCGCATCAGTTTCTTCAACCAAATATTGCACAGTTGCTCCTGTCCATTTGTGCCCCTCTATTAACGCCCTTTGCATCGGGCCGGGATCAAATGTATTTCGAGAGCTGGGTACTGTTTCGCCGCTTGAGAGAGTAACAAAATCATTTCCAGGATTGTCAGCAAGCAAGCCGGGATGGGTATTTATAATTTGGTCTGGCTTGAAAAAACCAAAAAACCCGCCTGTCATTACTTTTTTCCAACCCGCAGAAATGACCAAGTATTTTTCTGACCCTACTTTGTCTAACCATTCCTTTATAAACTTGCCAACTCGTAAGCTAAATTCTTCGCGTGTTTCTCCTTCAGAGGATTTTTGCGCAAACCTCCTTGCTGGTATGTGTTTATCGGTTGCGAACTTAAAAGCGAAGGGGTCTTTTTTACCAGTGAGAATTAGGGAGATGTATGAGTTGGCGTCAGCAGTTTGTGTGTATTCCCAAATACAAGGAAGCAGAGTCCCGTCGTTAACAAGCACAACAAGCGGGACTTTTTGTTTGGGCTCTTTCTCTGTAATTCTTTCAGCAGTCATCTGTATTTTATACCAGAATTATAATTACAATTGCTTATTGTTGTTTGCTACAATACTCCTTGCATGATTTCTGTCGACAAGCTTGCAAAGAAAGTTTGGGACTATCACTATATGAGACAAGCTCAAGAAAGCTGACCTTATTTGGGTACTTGGGAGTAATGATCTAAGAGTTGCAGAATATGCTGCAGGTCTTTACAAACGGGGGTTAGCACCGAAAATTATATTTTCTGGGGGTGTGGCACAAAGCACTTAGTGACCAACTAATTATCTTTTACTGCAAAAATTTGTCATAGTTTCGGGCGACAAGTTGTGATTCGAGTTTTTTGACGGTCTCCAAAACTACCGAAACTACGATCAGGATTCCTGTTCCCCCAACTGCTAAGTTTGTAACTCCTGAAATGTTTTGAACAATTGATGGCAAAATTGCAATTGCACCCAAGAAAAGTGCTCCTGCTAGGGTTATTCTCATAAGAACATAGTTTAGATACTTTGCTGTTGACTCGCCTGGCCTTATCCCGGGGATAAATCCGCCATGCTTTTTTATTTCTTCTGCGATTTTTGATGGGTTAAAAATTACTGCGGTGTAAAAAAAGGTAAACCCAACAATTAGGAGAAAGTACGTTGCCTCATACGATAATGATTGCGGCTGGAACCAGGCAGATACAGAGTTTGCAACGAGCGATACTTGGGGGTTTGGGATACGCGCGAGAAATTGCGTAAGCATTGTCGGGGCCAAAACGAGAGAAACTGCAAAGATTATTGGAATAACTCCTGCTTGATTTAGACGAAGCGGCAGATGGGTTGTCTGGGCAACTGTTCCACCGCGGGCTGCACGCCTTGCATATTGCACATTAACTCTTCTTACTGCCTCAGACATAAAGACAACACTTGCAATAACTACAATTGAAACAGCAGAAAAGATCAAAACCGGGAATAAGTCCTCCAATTGCGCAACGAGCAATGTTTGGCTTGCTGAGACTGGAATTCTTCCAACGATTCCTGCAAAAATCAAAAGCGAGATTCCGTTTCCAATGCCGTATTCAGTAATTAATTCTCCAAGCCAAACTGCAAACATTGTTCCTGCTGTCATCGTTACAGCAAGCACTATTAGCGGGATTGGAGAGAGCTGTTCCACAACTCCCTGACTATTTAGGAGAAAATACATTCCAACAGACTGAAGCGCTGCAAGGGGAACCGTCAGCATTCGCGTATATTGGTTGATCTTAGCCCTCCCTGGTTCACCCTCCTTTTGCAGTTCCTCAAGCGCTGGAAATACCAAGGTTAAAAGTTGGATTACAATTGAGGCATTGATATAGGGGTTGAGTCCAAGAGCGAGGATTGAGAAATTGGCCAGAGTTCCTCCGGAGAATACATCCAAGAGAGATAGAAATGGGCTTTGGGCGAAAAGTTGTCTTAATGCTTGGTGGTCAACGCCTGATGCAGGAATGTGGGCAACAAGCCTAAAAACAACCAAGAGGAGGGCTGTTATTACTATCTTTTTTCTTATGTCGGGAACCGACCATAGTCGAGATAGAATTGAGGTCAAATTCATTCTGCTTTGATTTTAGCACTTCTCTTTTCTTTTTTACTCTTTTGCGGTTTGTTTTTGCCTTTGCCTCGCAAAAGTGGAAGTCTTTGAATTAAAGACTTTTTGGTCTTTTGACCTTCAAAAAGTGGGTGGATTCTTCCTCTGGATTTTTGGCCTTTTTGTCCGCGTCCTGAAGTATGACCCCCCTTGCCGCTTCCGTATCCACGACCCAACCTCTTTTTTGCTCTTGTCATTATTCTTGGAAGGTTTGATAGCGTTAACATTTTTTCTTAATTTAGGAGTGTCATTTTGTAGCTCTTAACGTTTCGTGTTTGTCTACCAATGATTTCAATTCTTTTATTGCGCGCATTACTGCGTAAAGATTTGTTACCTTATTGTTGCTTCCCATTATTTTTGCAACGATATCATGAAGACCTGCTGATTCAAATACAGCCCTCAACGGACCCCCTGCTACTATTCCTGAACCTTCCCTTGCAGGTTTTAACAATATTCTTGCTGCGCCATATTTAACGGTAACTTCATATGGAATTGTTGTTCCTCGGGTTGGAATAGTTTGTAGCCCTTTTTTCGCTTGGCTTATTGCTTTTCTAATACCTGATACAACGTTTGGAGCCTTTCCCATACCAACTCCTACCTTTCCTTTTCTGTCTCCAACAACAACTAACGCGGAGAATCTTATTTGATTTCCACCTTTAGTTTTTTTCGAAATTCTATTTATTTCGATAACGGTTTCTTGGAATTCGCCTTGGTCTCTTGGATTCATCCTTCGACTCGCTTCGCTCGCTCAGGACAAGTTGTCCTTAGAAGCTTAGCTCCTTTCTTGCGCCTTCTGCTAATGCTTTTATTTTCCCATGATATCTTTTTGACCCTCGGTCAAAAACTACTTCTTTTACTTTTAGGGCCTTTGCCCTTTGCCCTAAAAGCTCTCCTGTTTTCTGGGCAATTTCAATAGTTTTTCCCTTGGCTCCTGTATCCTTATCGCTTACCGAAACCAATGTTTTTCCTTTTTTGTCGTCTATGATTTGGGCATAGATATGGGTGTTTGAAATGAACACAGAAAGCCTCGGCCTATCTGACTGCAGCTTTGCCCTTGTTCTTCTTGCCCTGTTTTTATTTTTTACTGATTTTGATGCTTTGTTCATTTGACTAAACTTTCGCTCCGACTTTTGCGGATTTACCTGCTTTTCTTCTTACATGTTCACCTTGATACCTTACACCTTTGCCCTGGTATGGTTCCGGCGGTCTGGCATCTCTTATGTTGGCTGCCATTTGGCCAACCATGTGTTTGTCGGCTCCTGTGACTATTACTCTGTTTTCTTCAACTGCAAATGTAATTCCCTCTTTCGGTTCAAACTTAACAGGATGGGAAAAGCCAAGTGCTAAAACCAAAGTCTTGCCTTCGAGTCTTGCTCTGTAGCCGGTACCGATAAGTTCTAGAGTTTTTTTCCAATCTGAGTCGACACCCGTTATTCCGTTTGATAAAAGTCTTGCGAATGTTCCAAAAAGTTTTTGGGCAAGTGGTGTGTTGAGCTTCTTTGTGACTTGTATCTTTCCATCTCCAACTTCGGCATTTAGTTCTACCGGGATAACAAATGTGCTCTCACCCCTGGCTCCTGAGATTTTTATAATGCGCCCTTGGGCAGTCACTTTGACTGAATCTGGAATTTGGATGGGTTTTTTTCCTATTCTGCTCATATATTCTTTCTTATAAATAGTGCTGAACAAGGTTCTGTGTCGAAGGCACAGGTTCTTATTCTGCTCATATATTTTTTACCAAACCAAGGCGAGTACTTCTCCGCCTAGTCCTTTCTTTCTTGCAGCTTTTCCGGACATGACTCCTTCTGGCGTTGAAACTATTGAAATTCCTGCACCGTTTAGTGGTCTTGGGAGGTCGTCTTTGCCTCTATAGATTCTCAAACCTGGTTTTGAGACGTTTTTAATGCCTGTAATTTGAGGTTGGCGTCTTGAGAATGCCAAAACGATTTTTAGACTGTTGCCATCTTTTTTAAAGCTCTCAACATATTTTTCTTCTTTCAAAACTTTGACTATTCCCTCTTTAAGGCGAGAGTAGGGCGCTTCAAGTTCTACGTTTCGGCTTGAGGCTGCATTTCTGATTCTTGTTAGTAAATCTCCAACTGGATCTCCAATTAACATACGTTTGTTACCAAGATGCCTTTCTAACACCTGGGATTTCTCCACGGGAGGCAAGTTCACGAAAACACAATCGGCAAATACCAAATCTTCTAATAAAGGCTCGTGGTCTTCCACAGCGAGCACATCTGTTGTGGTATTGGACTTTAAATTTTAGTTTTTTTGTTTCTCTTGCTATTTTTGATTTTTTTGCCATATATATTAGTGTTTTAGTGATAGTGAAAAGTGTTAGCCAAACTCGGATTATACACTATCACTAGCCTCTATCACTATCCCTTCTGAAAGGGCATTCCTAGCTCCTCTAGTAATCTTTCCGACATCTTTTTAATTTTTGTGTTTGTAACTATTGTTATTTCGAGTCCTCTGACTCTTGTAATCTTTCCAAGATCGATTTCTGGAAAAACGGTGTGTTCAGTTATTGCAAGCGTGTAGTTTCCGCCTTGGTCAAAAGAAGTTCGCGGAATCCCTCTAAAATCTCTGATTCTAGGCAAAACCACATTTAGAAGTTTGTCTAAGAATGAGTACATCCTAACTCCTCTTAAGGTTGCTTTTAGGCCAACTGCTTGGCCTTCTCGAAGATTGAATCCTGCAATTGCTTTTCTTGAAAGTCTGACTGAAGGCTTTTGGCCGACAATGTTTGCAAATTCTGATAGAGCTTTTGCCTGCTCTTCTTTGTTTTCTTTTATTTCTCCTGTGCCCATGTTAACAACAACCTTTAAAATTTTGGGTTGTGCCATTGTGTTTTTTATTCCAAACTCTTCCCCGATTTTAGGCTTTACTGTCTTGTGGTATTTTTCGATTAGATTTACGGTCATTTGGCTCCTTTTGTATCAATTTGTCTTTTGCACTTTTTGCAAATTCTTGCCTTATCCGTTTTTGTCAACATCATTCCAATTCTGGTTGGCTTTTTACAGTGCGGGCAAATTAGCGCGACGTTTGCAAGAGGGAGAGGTCTTGAAAATTCGATTATTCCCCCACTCTGTCCTTGTGTTGCCTTTTTTGCCTTTTTGTAAATGTTTGCTCCCGAAACTGTAACTCTGTCTTCTTTAACACGAACTTTTCCACCTTTGCCGGATTTTGCAAGAAAAAGCAGTTCAATTTTTCCGGTTTTTCCTTTGTCTTTTCCAGCTGTTACTAGTACTGTATCTCCTATTTTTAGTTTCATTTTTTATTCCTTAATTTTGTTCAAACTTTTCAAAAGTTTGTTTTACGATTGTGTCGCGTCTTCGCAAAACAATCGCAAGGTTCTGTGCGATTAGCACAGGTTCTTATACTACCTCCTGGGCTAGGGACGCTATTTGTCGAAATCCTCTTTCTCTTACTTCTCTTGCAATGGGTCCGAAAATTCGAGTTCCTCGGGGAGCGTTATTGCTGTCAACTACAACTCCTGCATTGTCGTCGAAACGGACATAACTTCCATCACTACGTCTCGTTTCTTTTCTTGTTCGAACGATAACTGCTCTTACTTTTTCTGAATCTATAACGACTCCTGTTGGATCAGCTCTATCAACAACGGCATTCACAACGTCGCCTATATGTGCAATTTTTTTGCTAGATCCCGGGATGCCAATAACTTTTAAGGACTTGGCACCTGAGTTGTCAGCAACATTTAGAACACTGCGGCGCTGAATCATATCTTTGATTTACGCAGATTCGGAGCGGATTTACGCTGATTCTGCTTAACCTCCATTCCCTTGGCTCCAATAACTTGTGTTATTATCCATTTTTTGGTTTTTGAATATGGCTTAGTTTCTGCAAATTCAACGTTTTGCCCAACAGCAACTCCAATTAAGTCATGGACTGCGTAGCGAGCAGTTACTTTTGTTCTTTTTTCATAGATTGGATGCACCTTAAAGCGAGCAACTTCTATAATTGCTGTGTTTTTATTTTTTGTACTTACAACTTTTCCAGTAAATTTCTTCATGGTTTGACTGTACGCGCTCTGACTGCGCTCACCACAAGTTACTGTGCGGTGGCTCCTTTCAATTGTTTTTCTCTAATCCAAGTTTTGATTCTTGATACATCAACTCTTGCACTTTTTACTGTTCTTAGGTTTTTGATTTTTCCTCTGAACATATCGGTTTTTGTTTTTACTATTTCTTTTTGCATATCACCTAGGATTTTCTCAAGTTCTGGTAGCCCTTTTTCTCTTAATGATTGTCTGTCTTTGGTTTTCATACTTCGACTCCGCTCAGTACAAGTTCTAGTGCCTTGTCACCATTAATGTTTTGAATGGTAATTTTGCTGTTGCTTTTCTAAACGCATCTTTTGCTAACGCTTCATCAACTCCTGCAATTTCAAAAATGATTCGGCCCGGGGTTATTACTGCAACATATGCAGAGATATCACCTTTGCCGCCGCCCATACGAACACCAGGACCCCTGGAGGTTATTGGTTTGTGAGGAAAAACTCTCATCCAAACTTTGCCACCCCGGGATGTTGTATTTGCAATTGCACGTCTTGCTGCTTCAAGTTGTTTTGCAGTGAGCCAACCTCTGCCTAAACTTTTTAGTCCAAATTCTCCAAAATCAACATTAGACCCACGGGTTGAAATACCTTTTCTTCGGCCTCTGTGTTCTTTTCTATATTTGGATGTCTTTGGTTGCATTTTAGTTTTTCCTTTCTTCTGGCAGGTGTATCCACACTTTAATTCCTACATATCCTCTTTTTAACAATGCTTTTTGTTCTGCATAATCTAGGTTTACTCTCAAGCTTTGTGTTGGAACTGAACCTTCTTGATACTTTTCTTTTCTTGCAATTTCTGCTCCTTCAATACGTCCTCCAAGTCTTACTCTAATTCCTTGGGCGCCTTGTGCCATAACTCGTTCTATTGTTCTTGTTATGACGCGCCTGTGGGGCATTCTTCTTTCAAGTTCCCCTGCAATTCTTTGTGCAACAAGTCTTGCTGAAAGTTCTGGGCTTTTTACTTCTTCGACTACGATGTCAATTTTTGGTGAAAGTCCGTTTTTTGTACTTAGTTTTAATGTTTTTAGAATAAATGATTTTGTGTCTTCAATTCCTGATCCACCGCGACCTATGACTATACCAGGTCTTGCAACGGCAATTCGTACAGTCATTGCTTTGGGTAGTCTTTCGATTTCAACCGAATGAACACCTGCAAGTTTAAATTTTTCTTCTAAAGCTGTTCTTAGTTTTATGTCATCAAACAAAAGCTTTCGGTAGTCTGCTCCTTTTGCAAACCAGCGAGACTTCCAAGTTTTGACAACTCCTATTCTGAAATTAACTGGGTTTACTTTTTGTCCCATGAGCCCTCCTTTCAGTCGGGAATAACCAATTCCCAATTTCTAATTTCCAAACAATATTTAATATAGAATTTTTAAAAGTTTTAAACATTTTTAGATTTGTTAGTTGTTTGTGATTTGGTGCTTGAAATTTGTGATTTTCCAGTTGTTTCTGGAGTCGAAGACTCCAAAATAACTGTGGCGTGGCTTGTTTTCTTTTGGATTGCATGAAAACGGCCGCGGGACACTGGCTGGCCTCTTTTGTATGTTGGTCCTTCGTTTATCATTATTACTTTTAAACTCAGGGAGTTTGGGTCGAGTTTTAGGTTGTTTGCTGCATTTGCAATTGCTGTTCTGATCACCTTTCCTAAAACTTTTCCTGCTTTTTGCGGAACCATTTCAAGGTAGGCAACCGCTTTTTGCGGAGACTCAATTTTGCGTACAGTTTGGGCAACTAGTCTTAGTTTTCTTGGGCTGGTTCTTATAAATTTTTGAGTTGCTGTTATTAACATTTTTATTTCCTTAGTTTTGGTCAAACTTTTTCAAAAAGTTTGATTACCGCGTAAGCGGCAGGGTTCTCGGCCAAAGGCCGAGGTTCTTATGTCTTATCTAGAGTTCTCTTAACAACTTGTCCGTGTCCTCTGAAAGTTCTTGTTGGTGCAAATTCTCCGAGTCTGTGTCCTACCATGTCTTCAGTTACGAACACTTCAAGAAAATTCTTTCCGTTATGGACAAGAAAACGTTGGCCAACAAATTCTGGAGAGATTTGGCTTGCTCTGCTCCAAGTTTTAATTGACTCTTTTGCTCCGCCGAGTTTGGCGATCTTTATTAGTAGTTTTGGGTCAACAAATGGACCTTTGTTTGAACTTCTGCTCATTTTTATGGTCTTCTCCTTGAGACGATTAGTCTTTTAGAATACTTGTTTTTTTTTCTTGTTCTTACGCCTCTTGCTTTTTTGCCCCATGGAGTTTTTGGCGATGGCATTCCAACACCGGATCTTCCTTCTCCTCCTCCGTGAGGATGGGCTGCTGGATGCATTGCAACTCCGCGGACGCGGGGACGCCTTCCCATGCGTCTTCTGCGTCCTGCTAAATGTAATGTCTCTTTAGGATCGCCTGATGCTTGGCCGACGGTGGCATAACATTCGTTTGCGAATCTTCTAATTTCGCCGGAAGGCAATTTTATCAGAACGAACTCTTCTTCTCTACCTTGAACTGTGGCTGAGGATTGGCCACTTCTTACAATTTGGCCGCCTTTGCCTGGTGATACTTCAAGATTGAAAACTTGAGTACCTACGGGAATTTTACCCAAAGGCAAGCTGTTTCCAGGTTTTATTGGTGCAGTATC
This sequence comes from uncultured Gammaproteobacteria bacterium, assembly GCA_964366515.1. GTDB lineage: Bacteria > Patescibacteriota > Microgenomatia > UBA8517 > UBA10165 > 2-12-FULL-44-25. The sequence continues at coordinate 9,462 of CAYIUF010000001.1, read as the reverse complement.
GCCATTTATTAATGCGTCTCCAACTACTACTCCTTGAGAGGCAAGAAGGTATTTTCTTTCTCCGTCAGGATAAATCACTCGCGCAAGTTTTGCGTTTCTATTTGGATCGTATTCTATGCTTTCAATTCGCCCCGGGATGTTTCTTTTTTCGCGGACAAAATCAATAACGCGCATAAAGCGTTTTTGACGGCCGCCTTGATGACGAACAGATACATGACCCTTTACGTCACGGCCTGAATGTTTTTGTTGTATTCTTTTCAGCTGTTTCATTTTGTAGTTTCTGTCTTTTTGGCTTTTTTGCCCTTCTTTTCTTCTGTATCAAACAAATCTATTTTTTCTTTTTCAGGAAGCTTAACAATTGCCTTTTTAAGATCACTTCCCCAAATAAGTGTTCTTCCTTTTCCTCTTCTTTTTGCTTTGCCCGCAAGATTTGAGACTTTAACATTCATTGGATTAACGCCAAAGGCTTCTATTAGCGCAAGCTTAATTGTGTTTTTGGTTTCGGCTGCTCCAACTGCAAATGTGTATTGGTTTTGGGTTTTTGCAAGTCCAAGTGTTTTTTCTGTAAAGATTGGCTTAAGCATTGCTTTTCTTGCCTCCTACTCTTTTTGTTAATGACTCTAACCCCTCTTGCGTTAAAAGAATATTTTTTGCAATTAAAACGTCGTAGGTATTTAAAAGATCTGCTCTGACAATTGATAGGCCTTGGATGTTTCGACTTGCACGCAGTAAGTTTTCCGCACCAGAATGCACAAGAGTCGGCTTTGCAAGACCAGCTTTTTTCAAAAAACCTACAACAAGTTTCGTTTTTGGCTCCATTTTTTCAAAACCTTTTATAACACTTATCTTCTTGTCTTTGGCTTTGTCTGAAAGGGCATATATAAATGCTTTAGCGCTTTGTTTTTTTGAAAGTCCTAGTTTGTAATTTTTTTCATTTTGAGGACCATGGGCAACTCCTCCACCTACGAATATCGGAGCAGATCGGGCACCGTGCCTTGCTCCGCCTGTTCCTTTTTGTTTGTAAATTTTCTTTGTTGATTTGTTAACATCTGCTCTTCTTTTTGTATGAGCATTGTTTTGCCTTTGGCGAGACAAATGTACTCTTATTGCTTGTGCAACAAGCCTGGGATTGGGTTTTAGGCCAAAGATATCTTTTGGCAATTCAACTTCTCCGGTTTGAGTTCCTGCTGCTGTATACAAAGGTGCAGCGAGTCCACTCTTTTTTACTGGTTTTATAGCGGGTGCTTTTTTAACTGGTGTTGGTTTACTCTTTGCTGCCATCTTGCTCCTTTACGGGTTCTTGTTCTACCTGTTCTACCTGTTCTACTTGTGGTTCTGGTGTTTCCTCAACAGCTGGAAGTTCAACGCTATCGCCCATTAGGATATATTGTTTTTTGCTTTTGCCGATTTTTTCAATTGTTAACAGCGCGCCCGGTGCTCCTGGTACTAGACCCGATATTGTAATTTCTCCTGTTTGATCATCTACTTTTAAAACATTTAGGTTTTTTATAGTGTTTTGTTCGTTGCCCATTCTTCCTGCCATCTTTTTTCCTTTGTAAACGCGTCCTGGGGTAGTTGTTTGTCCGATTGACCCTGGAGCTCGGTGTCTGTCTGATTGACCGTGGGTTTTTGGGCCCCCTGCAAAGCCATGTCTTTTTACTCCCCCTGCAAAGCCCTTACCTTTGGAAACACCAGTCACATTTACAAGATCGCCGACTTCCAAAGTTTCGTGAGGATGCACGATTGAGCCCACAGTTGTTCCCTCATCACTTGAGAGTCTGACCTCCTTCAAAAATTTAGGGGCTTTTTTATAGCCCCCTTTTTCTAAATGTCCTTTTTCTGGTTTATTGAGTCCTTTAATCTTTTTTTCTCCGAACCCGATTTGGACTGCCCAATAACCGTCGCGGTCTGCGGACTTGGTTGACACTATGGTATGCGGCCCGGATTTGACTACAGTCACAGGAAGCCTTTCGCCGTCTGTTGCGAAAACTTGTGACATGTTTTTTTTGGTTGCTAGAACTGTATTCATTAAGGCCTTTAACACGAGAACGGGCGCCTATCGGGCGCCCTTGTCTTAGAGCCCTTCGGCAAACACTTTTTGTATCAGGAAGGATTTCTCTTTACCTGCACGTTGGGGATAAGTATACCAGATTGCTGTTAGGCACGCAACGCGTTGTGCAAAAAAAGACCCCTCAGCAAATCCGTCTCGAAGTGAGACAAAAATGTGAGGGGTCAAAGGTCCGAAAAGGATCGAGTGTTCGAGAGACCTAGGGTTCGGTAGGCAACTTCCGGGAAGCCGCAATACCGATGAGCGGATCGGGCCTGTCGTCCCAGTAGTCGACACCGAACCCGCGCGGACCGCCGTCGCCAACATCGACACGGCCGCCGCCGGACGAAGTATCCCGGCAACGGGCCCATACTGAAGAGTTCAGGTATTGACCACTCTTCCTTATGTAGAGTAGGTCCTTTGCGGTTTCTTCAACAGCCAAAGGAATCTCGTACTCCGCGGGTAGCATCGTTTCTTGGTCGGCAAACCACTTGTTATTCGATCCAGGCACGACCTCTGCAAGTAGCAGGTACCAGCGAAGCGAGCAGGCAACTTGAGTTGCAAACTCTTCTTCCCGGTACCAGCACTCACGCGGGGTGTCAAAGTAGAGCCGCGGCTGGCCCGTGGGCGGGTTCAGCTTGTGAAGGTGCATGGTTGTTAGGGCTTCTGCTCCGATCCTGTCCAGCCCCAGAAATGCCACATGGGTTTGTGCCACAACTTTGTCCGAATGGAATTGGCACGGCCCGTTCAAGACCTCTTCGCTCCAGGGGAACTGTGCAACTGGCTCAAGCTGTTTTGCCGAAAGGCTGATTCCGTACAACTTCACCCAGTCCTCGATTCCGAAGAACCGTTGCCCCATTGCTTGCTGGACCCACTGATGGTGGGCTGAGAGCTGGCGCAGAGCAGGCCCGAATGATACTTTGCGGCGCCGGGGAGTCGTCAGCGGGTCTACCTGCTTGCCAGACTTCCAGAACTCAACGAGCCCTCTGCGGAACTTGCGATCGCTGATGGGCTTTTGCAAGTCGTCGTAATTAAGGCCTGCTTCCTCCAGCATACGCACAAGTTCAGCCACACGGCCGATAATCTGGCTTGGTTTTAGGCTTACAATGGCATTGGCCATCGCACACCTCCTGTTAATGTACACCTGGGACTTCGCCCATGGTCGAATCAGCCTCTCATTGATGCTGATATGCCATTTTAACATACTATGAGTTTGAGGTCAAGACTTTTAAATCCTAGTATGCTAAAGTATCTTGTCCTGTCAATGTAGGCTCGGCTAAGGCTTAGCCTCGCGGGGTATCTTATTTTAGATTTCACCAGAATGTCTTTTGGGCATACGAGCCCGGACAGAGTGTGAGCGAAAATAGAGATTGAACTTCTTGCTTGCTTTTTGCGGAATAATACTCCCAAGTAAAATACAGGAAGGAGAATTTAATTCAACTTCCGGTGAGAAAGATGAAAGCAGGCAAAATTCGTCCAACGGCAACCGTGTCAATGTTGGCAACGGCAATCCGAACGGGTTCAATGTCAACAACTGGAACGACAAGCCCAATCCGAACATCGGTATTGCAGCTTCCCGGAAGTCAATCTCTAATTTTTGTTTGACCTGATCCAACCGCCAAGCATACGACCAACTGAATCTGTTTCTGCCTGCAAATCTACGTATTTTGCAGGGGTAATCGTTTTTACCTCTTTTGCCAGCCTTATTAGAACTTTAAGAAAGCTTACTTTTTGACTAGCCGCTTCTAAAATAGCCAGTTTTTCGGGCTTAGGTGTTTGGCTTGCTTTCAATATTTCTTCTAAAATATCTAAGTTTAGGTTTTCAATCTTTTGCCAAATCGTATAACGATCAAGGCGAGGTATCCCGCTTCTTAGCGAATGCAAAACTTTATACAAATCGCAAAGTTTCTTAAATATTGGTATATCAAAACTATCCATGAAAATTTACGAAAACGTGTTTGAAAAGATAATTTCTTTTGAGAACTTGTTTCTTGCTTGGGATGAGTTTAAGAAGGGTAAAAGACACAAAAAGGATGTGCAAAAATTTGAATATAAGCTTGAGGAAAATATATTTAAACTTGCGGGCGAACTTGCCAGCAAAGCATATAAGCATAGACCCTATACTTCCTTTTTCATACAAGATCCAAAGCAGAGACACATTCACAAAGCACACGTTCGCGATAGAGTTCTTCACCATGCAGTTTTTGCTGTCCTTAACCCCATTTTTGAACCTACTTTTATTTCGCATTCTTTCTCCTGCCGCGTTGGCAAAGGAACTCATAAAGGAGTTTCCACTCTCCAGCGTATGCTTCTTAAGGAAAGTAAAAATAATACTAGGACTTGTTTTGCTCTTAAATGTGACATCAAAAAGTTTTTCGACTCGGTGGATCACTTGATACTTTTGGAGATTGTCAAAAGGCGGGTTAAGGACAAGTCTGCGCTTTGGCTTATTTCTGAAATTATTGAAAGTTATGAGAGAGAGAGAGAGAGAGAGAGAGGAGCCGCGCTGTACACGCTATGACAGCGCGCGGTGTACCGATAGGAAATCTTACATCCCAACTGTTTGCAAATATCTATCTTAATGAGCTTGATCAGTTTGTAAAGCATATATTAAAAATAAAATATTACGTCCGCTATACTGACGACTTTGTTATTGTATCGCAATACAAAGAATATTTGTTGGAAATTCTAGAGAAGATTCGTTCATTTTTGAAGCGGGAATTAAAATTAGAGCTTCATCCTAGCAAAATCAGTATTCGTAAGTTTAGGCAAGGTATAGATTTCTTGGGGTATGTAGTATTTCCACATCACAGACTTTTGAGGACAAAAACAAGACGACGAATTTTCAGAAAAATGAAAAATCGAATTAAAGATTATCATAAAGGTTTAGTTACAAAAGAAGCATTAGATCAGTCCTTGAGTTCTTACATGGGAGTGTTATCACACGCAAACGCATTCAAACTTTCTGAAAGCCTCAAAAACTCATTAGGGCTTGAAGTTGGACCAAGAAAAGACCCCTCGATAATTCCATCTCAAGACGAGACAAAATGCGAGGGGTCAAGAATTCAAAAAGTGACGAGTGTGCGAGAGCTCTAGGCTTCCGGCAACTTCCGGGAAGCCGCAACACCGATGCCCGGATCGGGCCGGTCGCTCCAGTCGCTGACACCGAACCCGTCCGGACGGCCGAAGCCAACACCGACACGGTGGCCGCTGGACGTGGTATCCGCAACACGAGCATAGCGCTCGCGGTTTAGATACGCCTTGGCCGTCTGGTAGCAGAAGAGGTCTTTGCAAACTTCCTCCACTCCTGTCGGCACATGGTACTCAGGAGGCAACATCGCCAGTTGCCGATCCCAAGTTTTGTTCTCGGAATCAGGCACAATGCCCTTGAGGAGCAAGTACCAGCGAGGCTGGCACACAACCTCGGTTGCGAAGGACTCTTGGCGATACCAGGCCTCGGCCGGGGACGAAAAAAGCTTCGGTTGTTTGTCCCTCGGGTGAAGCTCGTTCAGCTTCATAATCGACAACGCCTCGCCATCAAACACCGGCACTCCAAGGAACGCATAATGCGTGTCCTTTATCTTCCTGCCCCGAACGAACGGACAGGGCGAGTTCAAGATTTCACGGCTCCAGGGGAATTCGGGCACTTCCGGAACGGCGATGCCGTAGTGGGTCGACCATTCTTCGGCGCCGAAGAAGAACTTGCCAAGGATTGAACGGGCTGCCGCGACCGATTCGACAGGCGTCTTGTGGCTCTCACCACCAACTAGCGCTTGCACGACTCGTGCGGCCAGGTCGGCGTTGCCCCTGAACTGCGACAGGTGAGTACGGGTGACCCCATGCTTGCCAAGCAACTCTAGCATGGCTGTAACCTCTGCGTGCGTGACTTCTGCTACCAGGCTCGCCATTTAAGGCTCTCCTTAGGTTTGTTTTGGGCTCTTTCCGAGGTTGTCGGAACTCTCCCATAGACTCGGACACTGCCAAGAACAGGCACACTCTACATTTTGAATGTACGAGCGTGTTATATCATATTACAGGCCCTTTGTCAAGCTGCGGAGGCTTGTTTAGGAGTAATTTCAAACTCACTTTTGGATTTGTCAAAACAAACGCGAAATTTATCGAAAAAGCCTTGTTGGCCTAGCAATCCCCAGGGCATGTCTAGATCGTAAGAAAATCCAACTTCTGTATTGAAACTATGGCTTCCACATACTAAAGAAATTTCGTGGATAAATTGAACACCTGTACCGACAGTTACACCTTTTAATATGCCTTTTCGGCCTGACTGGATGTTCAGTCCTATCTTTTCTCCTATTGCTGCATGGAAAATGCATAATGAAGCTCCCGAATCGACAAGAGAAGTATAGTCGGGGAACATTTGCTTTGTCTGCCTATTTATCAGATGAACTCTAATTAGGGGTATTTGTGCGTCGTTGTGTGTGTGAGGCAGTCGAAAATAGCGGAATTTCATTAAAAGGTCGGAATTAGCCCGCCATAATCCTTCATTCCAATCATAACAAGCGGCTCTTTAACACCTTTCTTCAAAGCCTCATCTCGTGCTTTTCCGGGATCGTCAGCGGAAGCTATAACTTTGGTTTGATCATCATTTAGCGCGATCCATTTGCCATCATGTTCAGGTTTAATGACTTTAGTAAGGTCGTAATTGATTTTTTTAGAAGAGACATTTGCCATGAACTATTCTCTCATATCCAGTCAAAGAAATTAAGAAGTTATATTTTGACTTCTATAGATACGCCTGCTGGGAGGTCCATATTGGATAATGCGTCGATTGTTCTCTCGTTTGGGGATAGGATATCGAGCATCCTTTTGTGGACTAACATCTCGTAATGTTCTCTTGCGTCTTTGTCTGTGTGGGGAGAAGTATTAACAACAGTCATGTGGCGTTCTGTCGGAAGGGGTACTGGTCCCGATACTTTGGAGCCAGTATTAAGTACGGCATCAACAATCTTTGCTGCGGCCTCATCGATTACTCTATGGTCATACGACTTAAGCCGTACTCTGATTTTGCCTGCAACTGCCATATATTTAGTGTGCTAATTTTACGCTGAGACTTTGGAGATTACTCCTGCTCCAACTGTTCTTCCACCCTCTCGGATTGCGAATCTTAGCCCTTCCTCAAGAGCGACTGGTTGGATAAGCTTTGCTTTCATTTTTGCGTTATCTCCAGGCATAACCATCTCAACACCCTCTGGAAGTGTAACTTCCCCGGTTACGTCTGTTGTTCGAATATAAAACTGTGGTTTGTAACCACTAAAGAACGGTGTGTGGCGACCTCCCTCTTCTTTTGTCAAAATGTAAACTTCTGCTTCAAACTCAGTATGAGGGGTAATTGAGCCTGATTTTGCCAAAACTTGACCACGTTCTACGTCGTCTTTTTCAATTCCTCGAAGAAGTACTCCAACGTTGTCTCCGGCTTGACCTTCGTCAAGAGATTTTCTAAACATTTCAACTCCTGTTACAACTGATTTTACTGTTGGTTTTAGTCCAACTACTTCAATTTCATCGTTTACCTTAACAATTCCACGCTCAATTCTTCCTGTTACAACTGTTCCTCGGCCTTTTATGGAGAAGACGTCTTCAACCGCCATTAAAAATGGCTTGTCAGTTTCTCGAACTGGTGTTGGGATGTAGTCGTCTACAGCCTTCATAAGCTCCAAAATTTGCTTTTCTGCTTCTGCGTCGCCTTCAACTGCTTTTAGAGCTGATCCTCGGATTATCGGCACATTGTCACCTGGATATTGATACTTAGAAAGAAGTTCTCTTATTTCAACTTCAACTAAATCTACTAATTCTGGATCATCGACCATGTCGATTTTGTTTAAAAAGACTACCAGGGCGGGAACGTTAACTTGTCTTGCTAGCAAGACGTGTTCTCTTGTTTGAGGCATTGCGCCGTCTGGGGCTGAGACTACTAGGATTGCGCCGTCCATTTGGGCAGCCCCCGTGATCATGTTTTTTATGTAATCTGCGTGGCCTGGAGCGTCGATGTGGGCATAATGTCTTTTTTCTGTTTCGTATTCAAGATGGGTAATATTGATAGTAACTCCGCGTTCTCTTTCTTCTGGAGCATTGTCAATGTCGCCATACGCCATTGCTTTTGTATTATTTCCAGGCTGTTTGGAGAGAACTGTCGCAATAGCGGCAGAGAGGGTTGTTTTTCCATGGTCAACGTGACCAATTGTTCCGACGTTTACGTGTGGTTTGTTTCTTTCAAATGTTGCCATATTTGTTTGTAAAAGAGATTATATCCCTTTTTTCGCTTTTTGTCATGTTTTCTCGATAAGAACCTCGCCTGCGGCGAGAACCTTGTGATCGTTTCGTTAAGAAACTACACAATCGTAAGAAAACAAGCGACCAGCTTTACCACTGGTCTGAGACACATTGTATCGAGGCTATTTGAGCGTGTCAAGTGACAATTCTTATTGTCACGCAGACCCCGTAGTGACGCCCTTGCGACGCGAGCGCGTAGAGCTCGGGAGGAAGTAAGTCTACTTACTGGGGTCAAGAGTCCATTTCTCTGATATACTAGCCTCGTACGTTGAGAATTGAACGAGGAGAAAATTTGAAAAGACTTGCTTTGACTCTGGCAATCGGCTGGACTATCTTTGCTTTCTGGATCTTGCTCTATCCGGGAGAAAAAATCCCATACGCGGTTGGCAAATACGACAAGGAGGGCCATTTTTTGCTTGATTTCATTTTGGCCTTTCTTTGGACATGGGTTTTCCGTCTCACATGGAAGTGGCCGCTTTGGCTGCTTATCCTTGTGCCGGTTGCTATATCTGCGGGACATGCTGGATTGTCAGAAGGCTTGCAGTGGCTGTTTAAATCTCTGAACAGATCGTCTGATTCCGGGGATTTCATCGCAGGGCTCAAGGGTGGGTGTTCGGGAACCGTTTCATACATTCTGATCTACCTGGCCACACGTTCGCCGAGACCGATCAAAGTCTTTGTAGAGAGGAGCCTTGGGTGGACATAGCTGAATTGGAGCGACAGCTGGAGAATGCACGAGCTGAGTTTAAGGAGGCCACAAGGCAATACGCCCTGACTAAAAAAATGGTCGATGTCGGGATGAGGAGCGAGCGCGCCCTTTCCAAGATCCGGGGTCGGCTTCGGAGGGCACGGAATCAATTCAAAATAGCGGAGCATGCTCTACTTGACGCACATAGGGTTCCACAGCCAGCAGGAGTGGGAGGTTCAACACAACAATCTCAGCCAGCTTCAAAGCCGGCCGAGGAAGCAGACGGTATCCCTCTGGAAATCACTCCACGACTTCTGTTTGCTCGTTGGCTTGTCCAAACCGGCCGCATGACAGAATAGATCGTTACCTCTCAGGACTAAGGAGGAAAAATGAAAAAGACAACTATGAAGCAGAACAAACCAAGACGGCGGCGGAAACT